>NZ_JAUZVK010000006.1:0-294752 GCF_031844505.1 Gordonia sp. AC31 | reverse complement strand
AGCGACAGACACATGCCGATCATCACCACGACGAACGGCAGCGCGGCGATGATCGCCATCGTCTTGATGCCGTCGAGGGCATCGTCGCCGCTGATGGCCAGCAGCAGCGCAGCCACCACACCGGTCAGCACACCCCAGAACACGGTGAGGGGACGCGACGGGTGTTCGACGCCGCGCTGCGAGAGAGTGCCCATCACGAGGGACGCGGAGTCGGCGCCGGAGACGAAGAAGATGCCGACCAGGATCATCACCAGCGCCGAGGCCACCCCGGTCCACGGCATGTGGGCGAGCACGTCGAACAGCGTGCTCTCACTGGCCGCGGTGGCCGGATCGAACGCCAGGGTGCCCTCGATGTCCTGATGGATCGCGGTACCGCCGAAGACGCAGAACCAGACCAGCGAGACCGTCGTGGGCACCACCATCACACCGATCACGAACTCGCGGATGGTGCGACCGCGGCTGATCTTCGCGAGGAACAGACCCACGAACGGGGTCCAGGACACCCATCACGCCCAGTAGAAGATCGTCCAGTCAGCCAGCCACTGATGGCCCTCCTCGGTCATGATCGTGGCGTCCGAGCGGGCCGCGAAGCTCGTCAGATCGGTGAAATAGGCGCCGAGGGTCGTCGGCAGCAGGTTCAGGATGAAGATCGTCGGGCCGACGACGAAGACGAACAGCGCCAGCACGATGGCGAGCACCATGTTGATGTTGGACAGCCACTGGATGCCGCGCGCGATCCCCGACACGGCCGACGCGACGAACGCGGCGGTGAGGATGGCGATGATCGCGACCAGCAGCATCTTCGTCGGCTCGTTGACCCAACCGAGGGTGTCGAGTCCCGATCCGATCTGCAGCGCGCCGAGGCCGAGTGATGCCACCGTCCCGAACAGCGTCGCGAAGATCGCGAGGATGTCGATGATCTTCCCGCCCGGGCCGTTGGCCACCCGCGGTCCGAGGAGCCGGGTGAACACCGCGCTCATCAACTGGGTCCGGCCCAGCCGGTACGTGCTGTAGGCCAGCGCCAGCCCGACGACCGCGTACATGGCCCACGGGTGGAAACCCCAGTGGAACATCGTCGTCGCCATGGCCGCGCGGATGTCGTCGGCGCCGATCTCCGGTGGCGGACTGGCGAAGTGGTAGAGCGGCTCGTAGGCACCGAAGAACATGAGGCCGATGCCCATGCCGGCACTGAACATCATCGCGATCCAGCTCACGGTACGGAACTGGGGCTTCTCCCCGGTCCGGCCGAGCGGAATCCGGCCGTACTTGGACACGGCGAGGAACACCGCGAAGATCACGAAGCCGGTGGCGGAGAGGATGAACAGCCAGCCGAGGTTCTTGGTGATCCAACCCAGCACCTCGGTGGTCGTCGTGTTGAGACTCTCCTTGTCCCCGATCCCCCAGATCACGAACGCGATGACCAGTACCGCGGTGACCGTGAAGACCACCGGGTCCAGTGTCTGCTTCGGACGCCCGGTGATCACATCCTGTTCACTTGTCATTCGTCAAGCCAATCAATCTCGGTTCAGGTATTCAAGTTCGTCCGAGCGCACGGTTGAGTATCTCAACGATCACGGAGTCGTCCAGGCCCAGCTCGCGAGCGGTTTCGACGTACTGCTTGGCAGCCGCGAAACCCGCGTCGAGCGCATCGTGGCGACCCGCCTTGATGAACGAGCCCTGCCGCCCGCGGGTCTCGATGACGCCGGCCGCCTCGAGTTCCCGATAGCTCCGCGCGACCGTGTTGGCGGCCACGCCGAGTCGCGAGGCGAGCGCCCGGACCGTCGGCAGACGCTCGCCGCTGAGCAACTCGCCGGACTCGATGAGGTCGATGATGCCGACTCGTACCTGTTCGAAAGGCGGTCGGTCGGAGGCCGGGTCGATCTGCAGTGCGTCGAGCGCCGCCGGGGTGTCGGGGGTCACCGGATGCTCATCCTCACCGTGGATCACGGGCCAACGGACACGACATGCACCGCGGCCCACCGCGGCCCGATCCCAGTTCCCGACCCTCGATCTCGATGACCTCGATGCCGGAGTCCCGGAGTCGCCGGTTGGTCTCCACGTTCCGGTTGTAGGACACCACCACCCCCGGTGCGAGGGCGAGGGTGTTGTTGCCGTCGTCCCACTGCTCCCGCTCGGCTGTCACCGGATCGAGCCCGGTGTCGATGACACGCAGTTTGGTGATGCCCATCGCCTCGGCGGCGGCGTCGACGAAGGGCCGCTCCCCGGTGATCCGGACCGCGTCGGTCGCGGCGTCGTGGACGAGGGTGAACGCGGACATGGTGTCGCGGATGTTGGGATACATCACCACGGCGTCGGTGTCGACCATCGTGCAGACGGTGTCGAGGTGCATGAAGGCGCGCGACTGCTCGATCGGCACCGCCAGCACTGCGTGCGCCAGGTTGTCGTCGAACAGACTGCGCGCCAGTGCTTCCGCCCCGGCGGGCGTCGTCCGTTCGCCGACCCCGACGGCCACCACACCGGCGGCGAGCAACAGCACGTCACCGCCTTCGATGGGCGCGACCTGCGACTCGTAGGCCCGCCGCGCCCCGGTGAATCGCGGGTGGTGGGCGTAGATGAGATCGGTCAGTGACGTCTCCCGCGCGCGGGCGGGAAGCGCGAGCGAGGTGATCGCGAACCGGCCGCCGATCCAGAACGAACTGTCGCGGGTGAACAGCAGATTCGGCAGCGGTTCGATCGCGAACTCGGGTCCGTGGTGCATCCGCCGCACGAGCGAGGACCGCTCGGCAGAGGGTGTGATCGGCAGCTCGTCGAACGTCATGCCGGCCGTCAGCACGTACGCGAGGTCGGTCGGCGACAACCCTCGCAGATGGGTCGCGAGATCTTCCGCGAGGTGTGTGCCCAGCCGCCGCGCGCTCACCGCCGCGGCGATGCCCTGGATGCGGGCCGCACCGCTGTGCGCGATGGTCTCGGCGAGCAGGTCACCGAGGAGATAGACGTCGATTCCCCGCTCGCGCAGCACCTCTGCGAAGGCGTCGTGCTCCTCCTGCGCACGCCCGACCCACGGCAGCCCGTCGAACAGGAGCTGGTCGCTGTTACGCGGGGTGAGCCGGCGCAACTCGTCGCCCGGGCGGTGCAGCATGACCGCTCGCAGGGTGCCGACCTCCGAGTCGGCGCCGAGGGCGTAGTCGTAGGCGGGCGCGGTCATCGCTCAACCGTAATTCGTCGTCCGCGCGCGCACATCACTCATCGTCTGCGCGGGCCTTCGTGTCGGTCGGCGTCATCGTCGGACCGTCGCCCACGATCACCGGCGCGGTCTCGCGCGCGAAGATCCACAGGACCAGCGCCACCGCGGCCACCACCCCGGTCAGCACGAACGCCGGCCCGAAGCCGACCCGATCGGCGACGAATCCGACGATGACCGGACCGGTGACGGCACCGAGGTCCGACGACATGCCGTAGGCGGCCAGCGCCGAACCGCCTTGCTGACGGTTGCCGAGGACGTCGGCGAGAGCGGCTTGATGGGTGGGTGCGAACAGTCCCGAGCCCACCCCGGCGACCACCGACAACGCCAGTGCGACGCCCACGTTCGGCGAGAACCCGAGCGCGATGGTGGCGACGACGGTGATGACGAGTCCGGGCAGCATGATGGGTCGCCGTCCGAACCGGTCCGACAGACGGCCCGCGATCAGGATCGCCAGTACGTTGCCCGCGGCGTAGATCGCCAGCACGATTCCCGCCATTCCCGCTCCGGCACCGAGACTCTCGGTGATGAACAGCGGCACCACCGCGACCCGGACCCCCATCGACGCCCAGCCCTGGGTGAAGTTGGACGCGAGGATCGCCCGGTAGGCGCTGTCGCGCAGGGCGGTCCGGAAACCGATCAGCCCGCCCGTCGGGCCGTCGGCCTGATCCGGTGCGATCACTTCCCGCAACTGGGTGGCCACCACCGTCGACGCGACGAGCAGCGCGACCGCGTACACCACGAACGGGACCCGGAGTCCGAAGCCGACCAGCGCCGCCCCGATGAGCGGACCGGTGATGCTGCCGATGAGGAACCCCGCCGAGAAGAAGCCCGACACGCGACCGCGAATGTCGCTCGGCGCCATACGGATCAGCAAGGCCATCGCCGAGATGCTGAACATCGTCGACCCGATGCCGCCGAGACCGCGGAAGATCAGCAGCTGCCAGTAGGACTGGGCGAACGCGCACGCCAGAGTGCTGGCCGCGACGATCAGCAGACCGGTCAGGTAGATGCGCCGCTCGCCGAAGACGGTGACCAACCGTCCCGTTGCGGGCGCGAACGCCAGGCGCATCACCGCGAACGCCGAGATGACCGCGGTCGCGGCGGTGAACGAGACGTTGAAGGTGCGGGCGAAGGTCGGCAGCGCGGGCGCGATGAACCCGTATCCGAGTGCGATGACGACGTTCGCCGACAGCAGCACCCAGATGCCGCGGGGGATCTGCCTCATGGCAGCTCGGGGAGGTCGTCGAGGGCCCGCGCGGTGAGGGTCCGGCCGAGCTCGATCATCTCCGAGGCCTTGTGGAAGTCGAGCGTGCGGACCGTCCGGCGGGGTACCCGGATCAGCACGTCGGGCGGATAGCCGGCGACCTGGTAGCGGGTCAGGGCCTCCTGCATGATGTCGAGCGACCGGCTCAGCACCTCCACGCGTCCCATCCGGGCCGGTTCGTCGACGCCGAACGCGGGCGCCACCTGTTCGACGGACGGGACGGAGCCGGACTCGGCCGCGGCATCGACCGCGACGGCGCCGCCACCGGTGGCGGCCACCGCCGCATCGGACGCCGCTGCCTCCCCCGAGGGCATCTCGTGGCCGAGCCGGTCACGGACCGCCCGGATGAACTCGTTGTCGAGGATCGGCGCCACGTTGCGTCGCAGCAGTCCCCTGGCCTTCTGTTCGCGCGTGGCGCCCGCTTCCGGGCCACCGTCGGAACCGATGATGACGCCGATGGTCACATCGCTGGGCACCGTCGAGGTGGGCGCCACCGGCAGCGGGTCGAGAATCCCGCCGTCGGCCAGCAGCCGCCCACCGTGCTCGTGCGGGCTGATGACGCCCGGGATCGCGATCGACGCACGCAGGGCGTCGGCGAGGACACCGCGCTGGAACCAGACCGCGCGGCCGGCGTTCAGATCGGTGGCGACCGCGGTGAACGGGACGGGCAGGTCCTCGATCGCGGTGTCTCCGAGGATCTCCCGCACCCGCAGCAGGATCCGCTCGGCCCCGATGACGCCCGGCTTGGTCAGCGAGACGTCGAGCAACCGGACGACGTCGAGCTGGGACAGACCCGAGATCCAGTCCACGTAGTCGTCGAGTTTCCCCGCGCAATACAACCCGCCGACGAGAGCACCCATCGACGAGCCGGCGACGGTGACGATCTCGAACCCCCGCGCCTCGAGTTCGGCGATCACCCCGATGTGCGCGTAACCGCGGGCGCCGCCACTTCCCAGAGCCAGCGCCACGCGCGACGGTCGAGCCATGGGCCAACAGTACCGCCGCCTGTTCTGCTCCCCGACATCGCAACTGGCGGAGACGGCTACTGCTCGGTGAGGAGTCGCCGCGGCCCCGGGCCGAGTTTGTTCAGTTCGTCGCCGGGGTTGAGGAGATGGCACTCCCCGAGCGACAGGCAACCGCAACCCACGCAGGACCCGATCATGTCCCGCATGTTCTCGAGCAGTGCGATGCGTTGGTTGATGTCGTCCATCCAGCGTTTCGACGCCGCTTCCCACATCGACTTCGGGGGCGACTCGTGGTCGCCCAGTTCGGCGAGCACCTCGCCGATGACCGACAGCGGAATCCCGGCGACCTGCGACGCGCGGATGAATGCGACGCGCCGCAGCATCGCCCGGTGATACCGGCGCTGGTTCCCGGAGGTGCGCCGGCTGAAGATCAGGCCCTGGTCCTCGTAGAAGCGGACCGCCGACGGGGCGATCCCAGCTCGCTGGGCCAGCTCGCCGACCGAGAGCTCCAGCTTCTTCAGCGTCATGGGTCGATGGTATGCGCCACCGACGGCGTCGTCCCCGGTGCGCGACCGGGGACGACGGGCAGCGCTCACCGTGGGGTCAGGTGCGGACGACCATCACCGGGCAGTCGGCGTGGTGCATCACCTTCTGGCTGGTCGAGCCCAGCAGGAGTCCGCGGAAGCCACCCCGGCCGCGACTGCCGACCACGAGCAGCGATGCGTCCGCGCCCGCCTCGTCGAGCAGCGCCTTCGCCGGCTCCTCGGGCAGGACGGACCGTTCGATCGTCACGTCCGGGTAGTCCTGCGCGTATCCGGCGAGGCGCTCGGCGAGCACCTCGACCGCGTCCTGGGTCATCCGCGCCACCTCGTCGGCGCCGATGCCGTACCCGTGGAGCGCGTCCGCGTCGAGCGGGGTCCACGTGTGTACCGCGCGGAGCGGCACATTGCGCAGCGAGGCCTGCCGGAACGCCTCGGCGACCGCGGCATCGCTGACCGGTGAACCGTCGACCCCCACGACCACCGGTCCGTCGGGGTTGCCCTCGGCGGCGACGACCGTGACCCGGCCGTGTGCGTGAGCGGCGACACTGGTGCTCACCGAACCCAGGAAGAGGCCCTTGACGCTGCCGAGACGGCGCGTGCCGACGACGATCATCGCGGCGTCCTTGCCCAGTTCGAGCAGCACGCGCGCGGCGTCGCCGTCGACGATCGAGGTGGCGACCGTCACGCCGGGTGCCGCTTCTTTCGCGGCGTCGGCGGCCGCATGGACCGCGTCGGAGGCGTCCTGGCGGATGGCGTCGACGACATCCTGCGGGATGATCAGGCCGGGGGCGTAGTCACTCGTGCTGGCGTCGTACGCACCGACGACCTTGAGGTCGAGACCTTCGGCAGCGGCCGCCCGCGCCGCCCAGCGCACCGCGCCCGTGGCCGCGTCCGACCCGTCCACGCCGGCGAGTATCGCATTCATGTTGTGGCTCATCTCCTCTGATCGCGACGGCCCCTGGCGGGGTCTTCGGTTCGGCCGCGGGTCGGCCCGGGCTCGCCCCGGGCGGCCCGGTATCGGCCCCGGCCCCCATCCTGCCCCGGCGCCGTTGCCGCGGCAATGAGTACGAGGTCCCGACCACCGTCGCTTTCTCCACGATTCGGGCGCCGTGTAACCTGGCAGACACCATGACGTCACCCCTTCCGCAGAACGGCACCAACGACTTTCGCGCAATAATGATCCACATCGGGATCACCGTCGCACTCGGACTCGGCCTGCTGTTCTTCGCGCATGCGTCGTCGGATCCCCTCCAGACCGTGTTGGTCGTCGCCTCTCCCGTCGTGGTTCTCCTGGGCGCGAGCGCCATGCTGTACCGCACGTACCGGGTCTGGAAACGAAACGGTCGCTGGCAGGTGTGGCAGGGGGCGGCGTGGTTCCTGTTGTTCTTCTTCATCGTCATGCTGTTCAACTCCGCGCCAGTCCTCTTCGAATGACCCGGGCGGGGTCGCCCGGCGTCGTTCGCCCCGGTGGAAGCCCTCTGACCGGTAGAGTCGGTCCTTTCACGTGAGGTGAGGGAGGCGCCGTGTCCGTCGGTCCGACCCACGACGAACCACTTCCTCCGGGCGCTCTCGTCGGGCGTCACCGCATCGAGCGCCTCCTGCGCAGACGCGTCGCCGGCGCCGACTACCTGGCGACGGCCCCATATCCGGGGGCGCCCGCCGAGCGCGTGCTGCTCACCGTCGTGGACCGGGCCGCCTCGATCACTCCCGCGTACGGCAACTGGTTCCGGGATGCGATCGAAAAGGCTTCCGCGATGGCGCATCCCGGGATCGCGCGCATCACCGGACACGGCATCGTCGACGGACGCGCCTGGGTTGCGGTGGCTCCCGTGCCCGCCTCCGACGCCGCCCTGCTGATCCGGCGCCACCCCGACGGCATCGACATCGATCTGGCGGTGCGCGTCGTCACCGTCGTCGGCGAGGCGCTCGACGCGGCCCATCGCCGGCGCCTGGTCCACGGCAACGTCTCCCCCGCCGACATCCTGCTCAACGGCTCCGCAGACCCGACCGTCGCCGGGGCGTCGGTGCCCGGTGCCGTCACGCTCACCGGTTTCGGCCTCACCGCACCGATAGCGGGCGACGAGATGCCGCACCCGGCAGCCGATGTCGCCTCGTTGGGACGTACCCTCGTCGAAATGCTCACCGGCGCCGGGAGCGACGCGAGCGGGCCGAATGTGACCGGCACAAGCTCGGTCGCTCGGCACCGGGTGTCGGGTGCAGTGTCGCCGGCGTTCTACGCCGTGCTGGCACGGGCGCTCGACGCCGATTCAGAACACCGATACCGCACCTGCGCGGAATTCGTCCGAGCGGCCGAGCTCGCCCTGCACCTCACCCACTCCGACGGCGAACCGCCGACCGAGATCATCCCCGCCAGCCACCCTGAATCCGAGTATGAGTCCGCCGCAACCGATTCCGACACGACGGAGGTCGTGGACGCGGGGCCGGCCGCCGGCGTCCCGCGCGTGTTCCAGCCCGCCGGTCATCCGGATCGGCCGACCGAGGTCGTCACCGACCGGCCGCGGGGGGCCGGGCCGGTGAACCGGCCGCCGACACCCCCACCGTTGGCGCCCCCGCCGACGGCCTCCCCGTCGATGCGTCGACGACGGCTGATCGCGCCGTTCTTCGTCGCCACGGCGATCGTCGCGGTCGTCGTCGGAACGGTGATGCTGCTCGGCGCGCGCACCACACCGCCGCCGTGGCCGGCGGGCGTCGCCCCTATCGCCGCCGCCTTCCCGCAACTCCTGCCGGAGACGCCCGAGGCGCCGGGGTGGGGAGATGCCGACTGTGAGCCCGTCGTCCGCGACGGCATCGACGGGATCTCGTGCACCGACGTCGCGAACGTCGGATTCGTGGTGTGGCACACGCCGACATCACCATCACGCGCTGCCGTCACCACCGGCCTCAAGGGCTACCCCGGGAATGAGATCAGCTGGCGCAACGGTCCGGCGTCGGCGAGCCGGGACAGCGTCGTCGACGGTTGGGTCGTCACCAACTTCAGCGGGCCAGCGCATGCGCAGTACACGCTGGTGACGACGTGGCCCGGACACACCGGCCGCGACATCCTCGACGACTGGTGGCGCACGGCGCCCCTCGGCTGACGACCGTGACCGAGACGAAGGCCGACCCTTCGTGACGCAGGGAGCAGGGGGCGCGAACCGCCCGATGACGTCTGTCGTCAGCGCCCGCGCAGCCCGTCGATCCGGACGGCGACCTCCATCGCGGTCGAGGGACGGGAGCCGGCGAGGGCGAGACAGTTGGCGATGAGGGTGCGCTCGTCGCGGTCCAGGTTCTCCGAGAGGGCCGGCGGCGTCGACAGCGCCGCCCGGATCGCCAGCAGCGGCTGGGTGTCCGGCACCTCCCCGTACACCCCGTCGCCGGTGAGGGCACGGTGCAGACACGCCCCGAGCGACCAGATGTCGGTCGCCCGCGACGGCACATCGCCGGCCAACAATGCGGGGTCCATGTACTGCACCGCCCCGGGCTGGGCGAAGCTCGTGATGGGCTCGTCGGCCGCCAGCACCCGGGCCAGACCGAGATCGGAGATCTTGCCGCCGGTCTCGGTGACCATGATGCTCGACGGCGTGACGTTGGCGTGCGCGATACCGGCTTCGTGCAAGGCGTCCACGCCGCGCGCCGCGTCCGCGATCGCCGCCAGCTTCTCGTCTCGACTGAGCTCGCGCGCCGGACTACCCAGCGAGCCGAGCGGGAAATACTCCATCGCATACATGAACTGGCCCTGCAGCACGGCGTCGTAGAGCCCGGCGAGGTAGGGCGACACGACGGCGGCGAACGCCCGCAATTCGCGTACCCCGCGGCGGTAGGCGTCGTCGCTGCAGACGCCGCCGAAGACCTTCACCACGACGCGGTCGGTGGCCAGGCCCAGTCGCGCGGGGGGTACGGCGAGATAGAACGTGCCGTTGCCCCCCATGCCGAGCTTCTCGAGCACCGTGAAATCCGCCAGCTGCTGCGGGATCTCGACTTCTGGCATGTCAGTGCCTCTCCGATGATGAACCGATGTTCGGACTGGACCGGTCGTCGGCCGCCCTCGTGGGTGCGGATGGTGCGGCCGGAGACGGGTAGAGCATCGCGACGCGGTCGCCCAGCGATTCCTCGCTCGTCTCGGTGTTGTCGACGACGGTGACCGGAACGGGTACGGCCGGATCGCCTTCGTCCGATCCGGCCACGGTGAACGACACGGCGTTGTCGCGGTGTCGGCGGGGATCCTGCACCGACACCGAAACCCCCTGTTCGGCAACAGCGTTGAGGTCGGCCAGCCACCGACGCCGAGAGCCGGATGCGACGACGGTCAGCGACCGCGACCCGAAGAGCGCCAGACCCGCGGCCATCAACGCAGCGGTCCGCCCGCTGCGATCGTCCGCGGCGATACACGTGATGGTGCTACGACTCGGTGCCACGGTGTCATCGGCGGTCTCGTCGACGACGGCCACCGGAGCCGACCGCAGCGACTCCCCCAAGAGCCGGTCGCCACTGTCCACGAGGACGAGGTCGGCATTGGCGTTCTCCGACATGGCCTCGAGGTCGGCTGCGGGATCGGCGCTGAACCGGCACAGCACCGACACCGCACCGGCGCCGGTCAGCGACGAGCCCAGCTCGTTGAGGCGCTCGACGGCCGATGCGATCGCCGCGAAGTCCGGCACGACCGGAATCCCGACCTCGAGCGGGCGCACGGACCGGTCCGGGGCGGTGAGCAACCCGGCCAGGACGACGTCGAATCCGGTGGTGCAGTCCAGCATTCGCCGATGCCGCGCCCGCAGGTCGGCGGTCGTCCCGACGGGATCGCGCATCAGCACCAGAACCCGCGGGGCGGTGGCGGTGGCCAGGGCGCGACGTTCGGCGGCGGCGATGTCGTTGGCCACCACCTTGTCCGGATACACCACGCGCAGCAGGGGTTCGGTCAGGATCGTGGTCACGAGCGCCATCACCACGAGCATCGCGAACAGTTCGTCACTCAGCACACCGAGTTCGCGCCCCGCGGCCAGGATCACCAGCTCGGTGAGTCCCCGCGTGTTCATGAGCACCGCGATGGCCGCGCTCTGTCTGGTGGGGATGGCGCTCGCCCGCGCGCCCGCATAGGCGCCGAGGAACTTGCCCGCGATCGCGACGAGCAGGACCAGCAGCAGCTGCCCCATGCCCGCGACGCCGATCTGGGTGAGGTCGACGTTGAGGCCGGTGACGACGAAGAACATCGGCAGCAGGAGCAGCACGCTCGCCTGCTCGAGCCGTTCGAGGATCTCCCGGTGCAGCTGTTCGGCTCCCACCTTCGGCATCACCGCGCCGAACACGAAGGCGCCGAAGATCTGATGGATGCCGATGACGTCGGTGGCCGTCGCCGAGAGGAAGAGTCCGATCAGGATGACCGCCAGGATGTCCGGCGTGAGCCGGCCGGCGCTGTCGCGCCAGGCGATCAGCTTCGCCAGCAGTGGACGGACGACACCGAACATCACCGCGGCGTAGACGAGTGTGAGTCCGACGATCTTGGCGACCTCGAGCGGACTGCCGCCCTGGATGATGGCGATGATGAACGCCAGCAGCGTCCAGGCGAGGATGTCGTCGATGGCGGCCGCGGCCAGGCTGAACACCCCGGGAATCGTTCTCATCATCCCGCGGTCGGTGAGGATCCGCGCCAGCACCGGGAAGGCGGTGATGGACATCGCGACACCCATGAACAGCACCATCCCCAGCCGCTCGATCTCCATTCCCCCGACCATGTCGTGCGAGGGATAGAGCAGCAGGCCGAGGGCTGCGCCGAGGGCGAACGGCAGCGCGATCGAGAATGCCGAGATGCTGGCCGCCGCGCGTTCACGCCCTTTGGTCAGCCGCATGTCCAGTTCGAGGCCGACGATGAACATGAACAGCACGAGGCCGATCTGGGCCAGTGCTCCCAGCAGCGGCCGGACGTCGTCGGGGAAGAGCCACTGGTCGGGATTGCCGGGCAGGAGCCCGAGCAGGCTGGGACCCAACGCGATCCCGGCGGCGATCTCGCCCACCACGGCCGGCTGACGGCAGGCACGCGCGATCATCCCACCCACCCGGGCGGCGGCGATGACGATCGCGACGTCGAGCAGCAGGAAGGCGACCGTGTGTTTGTCCATGACCTCGGATCCGTTCTCAGATACGGGCGTGGTGTGACTCGAAGATGAAGTGGCGCCCGCCGATCCGGACATGCGACCCCGGCACCAGCACGTGGGCACGATGCGGGAGCAGCCGGGTCTCCCGGTTGCCGCTGCTCGGATCGGTGACGAAGGTGCCGTTCGCCGACCCGAGGTCGACCAGCTGCACCGTCCACTCCACCAGCCGGATCTCCACGTGGCGGCGCGAGAGCTGACCTGTCTCGTCCTGCACGCGAATCGGTTTGGGCGAACCCGCCGGTCCACCGCCGGCCGATCCCGGTTCCCGGCCGATCACCAGGTCCTCGTCGAGGAGGAAGGTGAACCCGTTGTCGAGCAGCAACCAGCCCAGCGGCGGCCGCTCCCCCTCGACGAGGAACGTCGTCAACTGGTCCATCCGGATTCCGCAGACCCCGCACAGCCACGACTGCGGATGGTTCAGATGGCCTCGCGAACAACGGATGCCGTGCACCATGGCCCGCGACGCCTCGATCTTGACGACCTCGGTCGCGGGTTTCTGATGCTCCTCCTTGGGCAGCGGCGCGCGCGGTTCGAGCGGTTCGGCGAACGGATTCGGCGCGGGAGCCGGCTCGACGCGAGGCCGGCCGCTCGGCGGGTTGGCGTCCCGCGGCGGCCGCTCAGGTGGGTGGGAAACGTTCGGGGACAACGGTTCCGACCCGAACGGACCGCCCAGCGGAGTCGAGGTGAACGGCAACGGATCGGGTGCCGGCAGGTCGGCACCACCATCGGCGCCGGGCGCCATCCGCTCGGTCGTGCCCATCGGGTCCGGCTCCGGCGGCAAGTCGTCGAAGGGCGACCGTTTCCGGATGGGCTCGGGCGCCGGGGGCTCCGGCGCCCCGGGTGCCGGCTTGTCGAGATCGTCCAGGGCCTCGGTCGGTGGACCCGCGTCCGGGTCGGGTCGGGACGGTTCGACGGCCGGTTCCGGCCGCGCCGCCGCCGGTTCCGGCCGCGCCGCCGCCGGTTCCGGCCGCGGTTGCGCCGGTCGCTCCGCCAGGGAGTGGAATTCGGTGCCGCGCAACCCCAGCGGGGTGTGCAGCAGCGCGCCCGCGGCAGGCACCGTGCCCTGGACCAGGTCGAAGCGCTCGTCACCGACCTCCGCGGGCTTCGTGCCGGCGAGGTAGAGCCCGAGACCCTCGAACGGCCACGGCACGGCGCGGTCATAGGAATCGCCCGCGGGCGGCTCGATCCGCTTGCCGTCGGTCTCCCCGTACACCCGGCCCGAGAGGAAGATCGCGATGCCGGCATTGTCGGGAGCCGCGAAGGCGATGTCGACCGGGTCGTCGGCGGTGGCCACCAGCTGAGCCAGCGCCCGTACCAGGTGCCGGCCCCGCCGCGGTGCCGAATCCGGCACGACCACCGCAGATTCGATGTCGAGCAGATCGGTGAGGAAGGACACGGGCACCGCGTCGTTCGTCAGGCACAGGAACGCCGGGGTACGGATCACGATCCCCGCACCGGGGATCAGCGTCACCGTCGGCGTGACGCTCGGGATGTCGCCCGGACCGGTCACAGGAACCGTCCTCCCTGGAATCGCCAGTGGGGGAAGACGGCGCGTAGTGGACCGTTGACCGCCACCCACACCAGCAACCAGGTGGTGACGAACTGGACGGTGAACACGACGGGCGACGGTTGCAGCGACTCCGGGATCAGTCCGGTGCCGTCGATCACGATCCACACCAGGATGCCCTCGTTGATCGCCGTGAGGAGCCCGAAAAGGGTCGGCCAGTCCTTCTCCCAGCGGAACTGCTGCAGGAAGTGGTACAGGAATTCCCACAGCACCCCGAGGACGATGACGGTGACGAGCACGGTGAAGGCGACCCGGTAGACGTCGAGGATCGACGGGTCCCCCGAGGAGATGAGCCACAGGAACGGGACGAGCACGATGGTCCACAGGCCGCCGAGGATGCCGAGCACCAGCACGCGGGTCTGGATTCGCCCCCACAGGGTGGGCAACATGTCAGTCGACTCCCTTGTTGTTCATCCAGCGCCACCACTGGGCGGTCGATCGCCAGGGCGTCAGTCGTCGACAGAACCCCTGGCGGGCAAGGTCGTCGACGATCTCGAGGGCGGCGATCTGCAGACCGAGGAAGGTGTCGACGCCGGGAAAGTAACCGCCGAGCGTCGCGCTGCCCGAGGCGTACAGCTTGCCGTTTCCGCTGCGCGTCCCCTTCAGCTCGAAGTCGCGTTCGACGTCCATGCGGCCGACCGGGTTGATGCCGGCGCCGGTGTGGTCCAGCAGATCACGCAGCAGGCGGTGCTCGCGGACGTCGGCTTCGAGTCCGGTGCAGTCGATCACGTAGTCGGCGTAGATCTCGAAGGTGCCGTCGGGCCGGTGGTCCTGCCGGATCGGTGCATGCGGGTCGACCCGCACGGTGGTCACCACCCCCTGCCCGCCCGCAGCCGGCAGCAGACTCTCCGCCTTGCCGACGGCGACGCGGTACCAGCCCTCGCGCCGCCCACGGGCCAACTGCTCCTGCCAGTCGTCGCGGACAGGGGTGTTCGTCCCGCCCATCTGCTTGTACGCCTCCGCGCGCTCGTGTCCCTCGAGCTTGCGCATGCGGGCCTTGAGCTGCCCGCCCCAGACCGACTTCGGATAGTTGAAGCCCTGGTAGGCCCAACCGTCTTTGCCCTTGCGCCGCATGAAGATGTGTGGGCCGTGGGGTTTGTCGTAGTACGTGCGGAAGAGGTGCACGATCTGCGTCTGGAGCCCGTACGCGTCGCGATCGTCGATGAGCCGCTGCAGGACCCGCGACGCGACGATCCCCGCACCGCGGATCACCACGGTGCCGGGTTTGCGTTGCAGCGACTGGTAGATGTGCTCGTGCGACTCGTAGGCGTTGACGACCTTGCTGGCGTCGCGGTAGGTCTCGCGGAACGCCTGGAGATCGGGCAGGAGCTTGATCCCCGGGTATCCGATCGCGACATGGACCCACTGGCTGCGGAAGGCCACCCGCTTGGTGGGCGAAGTCCCCTGCGGCGGTGTGAGAATCGTGAAGTAGCCACCGGCGGCGCGGCGTCGGATCATCCGGACCTGACCACGGTGCAGGCACTTGAGGTAGCCGATCCGTTCGCATTCCTTCTGCATCGACTCGAACGCCTGCCCGGCCCTCGGCGTGTAGAAGTTCGCGAAGACGGGCTCCACCAGCACATTCCACAGCGGCTTGAGCTTCTTGTCCGCCCATGCCTCCCGCACCGCGTACGACGGGAAACCCCAGATGTTGTCCGGGGTCGACGCCGAATCCGAACGCAGGCGCTCCGTGCGCGGGATCTGCGACACCCGGGTCAGGTACTCGTAGCTGTGCCAGGGCACGTCCTGGGGGCCGAGCACCGCGATCCGGTCGAGCGGCACCCCGCAGATGCGCAGATAGTCGACGGTCACGAATGACCCGATGCCCGAGCCGACCGTGACGAACGGGACGTCGACGATCGGGATGCCCGCGGCCTCGACCATCGCATCGGTCCAGATGTCGGTGTCGACCAGCCCCCGTGTCAGATCGCCGACGGCGCCCGCGGGCCCGGGAGCGCCTCGTCCGGGCGCCGGAACAGGCCCAGGGCCCGGCCGCGGCGCGGGGGGCGCCTGGCCGGGCATCGGTCCGGGACGAGGCGGAACGGGCGGTGGGGGTCCCGGGCGACGCGGGGCGGGCCCCGGTGGCCGCGGACCCGGTGCGCCCGGCAGGGGCCCGCCGGGGTCGGGGACGACACGCGTCGGACCGTGCGGCGGCTGGGTCACGACCGGACCCGGGTGCGTGGTACCGCCGGCAGGCCGCGTCGACCGACGCGGGCGGCATGCGTCGCGCCCCGAGAACGCCGGGACGCGTGCGGAACACGACGGGACATCGCTCCTCCAGGTGAGCAGACGCGGGCACGGATGGTGCGGTAACTCTAACCCGCGGCGATGCTCGCGACGGGGTTATATAACCCGAACGAATTACACCCGTCGCACCAGGTCAGCCCCTGAACTGCACGGAGTCGGGCAGGCCTGCCGGTGAACGCACCGGTGCATTGTGCCGGTATCGAACGTGACATCGAGTGTTGACAAATAGCGGCCCGTCGAAATACGCTCGAGTCATCCGCTGTGGTCTGTTTCACCGGCCGAGCCGCCCACCCCGAAGGATGCGACGATGACGAAAGCACTGACCCCGACCGACCGGGAGCACGAGGCCCCCGCCCGCTACGTGCCGCAGCACGACAAGTCCGGCAGCGACCACGATTACGACCAGGTCCTCGACGACCTGTCCGCGGCATCGGTCCATCGCAACTTCGACCCGTACGTCGACATCGACTGGGACGCGCCGGACATGGCGATCGTCGAGAACGATCCGCGGTGGATTCTGTCCTACGAGGTCGACCCGATCGGCCGCCACCCGTGGTACCAGCAGTTGCCGCAGGAGAAGCAGATCGAGATCGGCATGTGGCGCCAGGCCAATGTCGCCAAGGTCGGCCTACAGTTCGAGTCGGTCCTGATCCGCGGCCTGATGCAGTACAGCTTCAAACTCCCCAACGGTGCCCGCGAATTCCGCTACACCACGCACGAATCCAAGGAGGAGTGCAACCACACCCTGATGTTCCAGGAGTTCGTCAACCGAACCGGCATGGACGTTCCCGGGGCCAAGCTGGGCTATCGCCTCATCTCTCCTCTCGTTCCGCTGGTCTCGACGGTCTTCCCCAGCGTCTTCTTCTTCGGTGTGCTCGGCGGCGAGGAGCCGATCGACCACATCCAGAAGGACTTCCTGCGCACCCGCGCGAGCCTGCACCCGACGATGGCCGCGGTGATGCAGCTGCACGTCGCCGAGGAGGCACGCCACATCTCCTTCGCCCACCACCTGATCCGCGAGCAGGTGCCGCAGCGCGGACGCGTCCAGCGTTTCCTGTTGTCGCTGATGCTCCCGCTGACCATGCGCATCCTCTGCGGCGCCATCGTGGTGCCCCCGCGGAGCTTCGCCAAGCGGTTCGACGTGCCCGACGCGGTCATGAAGGACATCTTCTGGCGGTCGCCGGAGTCGAAGCGGTTCCTGCGCAACGTCTTCGGTGACGTCCGCATGCTCGGCGAGCAGAGCGGACTGATGAACCCGGTCTCGCGCCTGCTGTGGCGCGCGCTCGGCATCAGCGGCCGCCCGTCGCGGTTCCGCAGCGAGCCCACCTACACCGCGGCCTGAACCCGAACCCCGAACGCAGGTAGAACCCGAGACCATGCCCCACGTCGTCACCCAGGCGTGCTGCGGCGACGCGTCGTGCGTGTACGCATGTCCCGTCAACTGCATCCACCCCACGCCTGAAGAGCCCGATTTCGGCATCGCCGAGATGCTGTACATCGATCCCGCGACCTGCGTCGACTGCGGCGCATGTGTCAGTGCGTGCCCGGTCGGCGCCATCGTCCCGGGACATCGCCTGCCGGCTGGGCAGGAACGGTTCGTCGAGGTCAACGCGACCCAGTACCACGATCCGGCCGACGGAGCCGCGCGCTTCCCCGTCGACCCGGCCCGTCGGCTACCCCTCGCGCCCATCGATCGTCCGCGGCAGCTGGCCGTCGACACCTCGATCTCGATCGGCATCGTGGGTTCGGGCCCGTCGGCGATGTACGCGGCCGACGAGCTGCTGCGGCAGCCACAGGTCTCGGTCACCATGTACGAACGTCTCGACCGGCCGTTCGGGCTGGCACGGTTCGGCGTCGCGCCCGATCATCTGCACACCCGCAAGGTGATGGAGCTGTTCGACGACATCGCGCGCAACCCCCGACTGGAGATCCTGCTGAACACCGAGGTCGGGCGGGACCTCACCCTGGCCGACCTGCGCGCCCGTCACCAGGGCGTGATCTGGGCGGGCGGGGCACCCACCGACCGGCAACTCGCGCTGCCGGGTTTCGATCTCCCCGGAGTGTCCAGCGCGACATCCTTCGTGGGTTGGTACAACGGCCATCCCGACTTCGCCGACCTCGACGTCGATCTCGACACCGAGCGCGTCGTGGTCGTGGGCAACGGCAACGTCGCCCTCGACGTCGCACGCATCCTCGTCGCCGACCCGGGCACCCTCGCCGCCACCGACATCTCCCGTCCGGCACTGGCGAAGCTGCGGTCCTCATCGGTCCGCGAGGTGGTGGTGATGGGCCGCCGCGGACCCGCGCACGCGGCCTTCACCCTGCCCGAACTCATCGGACTGGTCGATTCGGGGGTCCCGGTCACCGTCGACGCCGCCGACCTCGAAGCGCTGCCCGCACCCGCCGACCTGGACACCACGACTCGTGCCAAGCTCGATCTCCTGGCCGAGTGCGCCGCCCGCCCCGAACCCGAGGGCCGTCGAATCCGATTGGCGTTCTTCGCCTCTCCGATGGAGGTGACCGCCGGTGCGGACGGCCGCGCGCGCACGTTGACCGCCGGCCGCAACCGTCCGGTCGTCGACGACTCCGGAGCCGCGGTCGGCATCGAACCCACCGGCGAGACGGTGGGGCTCGACACCGGGCTCGTCCTCACCTCGGTCGGTTACCGCGGTGTCGCGGTCCCGGGTCTCCCGTTCGACGACGCGGCCGGGATCATCCCGCACCTCGACGGCCGCGTGCTCGACGGGACCGAGCCCGTACCCGGGATGTATGTGACCGGTTGGATCAAGCGCGGTCCGTCGGGCTTCATCGGCACCAACAAGACCGACTCGGCGCAGACCGTCGCCTCATTGCTCGACGACCTCGAGTCGAACGCGACCGAGGCCTCGGCACCGCGTCGCCGTCGGTTGCTCGGCCGACGCCTCGGCGTCGCGTCGTCCGTCGCCGGCCTCGATTGACGGACTGCTGCGCTAGATTTCAGCCATGGGGCTCCCCGCGTACCAGCGCACCACCGTGCGCGCCGATCTGTCCGATCTACCCGCCGACGTCGCCGCCACGCTGCGCGACCATGCCGACTCGACACAGCTCACCGTCACCGACGACCTGCCGGCGTGGATCACCCGGAGCATCAACCCACCGTCGACCACGTTCTTCGGCAAGCTCTTCGGACGACGCAGCAACCCCGTCGACCCCGATTCCGAGCACCAGACGCTCATCGTGCTGCATCCGACCCACCTGATCGTCGTGGTGTCCGGGGCCGAACGTGGGGTGTCGGCGCTGTCGTGTCCGCTCGCCGCCGCGTCGATGTCGTCGACCCCGTATGTTCCGGAATCCGACGGATTCTCGGTGACCGGCTTTGCCGGTCATGAAGGACGTCCGGGCAGCTTCTACCTCGGAACGGGTGAGCCGACGGGCACGGAATGCCGGGAGGCCGTTCGCTCGGCCATCGTCGCCGCCAAGAATCCGTGAGGACCGCGGACCACACTGCGCCGCTCTCGCGACCCGCGCTGGGTCTCACACTCGCGCTGATCTCGTCGGCCTGTTTCGGCATCTCGGGGGTGCTCGCCCGGGCCATGATCGAGTCGGGATGGACGGCCGGTGCGACCGTCACCGTCCGCATCGCACTAGGCGGTCTGGTCCTGGCCATTCCCGGCTTCCTCGCCTTTCGCGACCGTCGGCAGCCGCTGCCCGAGCAGCCGGGCCGACGGTCCTGGACGGTGCTCGTCGCCTACGGACTCCTCGCGGTGGCCGGCTGTCAGCTGGCCTACTTCTATGCCGTGACCTACCTGCAGGTCGGCGTCGCGCTGCTCATCGAATACACCGCCCCGGTCGCCGTGCTGGTGTGGATGTGGCTGCGCCACGGTCAGCGTCCGGGTCGCGTCACCGTGCTCGGCGCGGCACTCGCGATCGGGGGACTCGCGCTCGTCCTCGACCTCACCGGCGACGTCCCGATCAGCGCGATCGGGGTGCTGTGGGCGCTCGCCGCGATGGTCGGGGCCGCCGCCTACTTCGTGATCTCCGCCGACGACCGCACGGGCTGGCCGCCCCTGAGCCTGGCCGCGGGTGGCCTGCTCATCGGCGCACTGGCCCTCGTCGTCGCGGGGCTGACCGGGATCCTGCCGATGACCATGACCACGGACCCGGTCGAGGTCGGTGCGCTCGAGGTGGCCTGGTGGATCCCGCTCGTGCTGCTGGGTGTGGTCTCGGCCGCCATGGCCTACGGCTTCGGCATCGCAGGCGGCCGGCTGCTCGGGGCCCGGGTGATGTCCTTCGTGGCGTTGTCCGAGGTGCTGTTCGCGGTGGTCTTCGCCTGGCTCGTGCTCGACGAACTGCCGGCACCGATTCAACTCGCCGGCGGCCTGCTCATCGTGCTCGGCGTCGTCTGCGTACGGCTCGGCGAAGCCGCCCCGGCGGTGTCACGTGACTGAGAATCATCGTGCGCGTTTGTGAATAATGTTGCGCACCTTGCACATCTGTCCACAGGTTCGACGTGTTGGCACGGAATGTGTCGCACGTCGCAACGGGCCGGGGTAATCTCGTACGCCATGTGGGGGGAGGAACCACGCGCGACGGGGATGTTCTCGAGGTTTGACTACATCGACGCCGCGCTCACGACTGCGGATCGGTTCACCGATCTCGTGCTCGGTGTCGGCGACCCCGACACCCGGCTCCCCGACACCCCCGCCTGGACGTTGACCGATTGTGTCGGCCATGTCGCGATGGCGCCGTCGCGCTTTCTCGAACTCGCGCGCGGCGAAGGTGAGTGGTGCTGTTCGGCGGTCGACGTACCCGACTTCAATGCCAAACAGATCGCCAACTTGCCGACGCGCGACGTGACAGTGCTCTGCCGACGATTGACCGACGACCTCCGCGAACTCGTCGACGAGGTGTCGCATTTCCACGCGCAGGTCCCGAAGATGCACTTCGACGGCGACCGCGTCATCCGGGCCGACGCCGCTCTCGGCCTGCTGATCGGCGAGTTCGTGGTGCACGCCCGCGACATCGCACGCGCTGTCGGGGCCCGCTGGTGGGTCGAACCGGACGTGGTGCTGATGATCATCCGGGCACGCCAACACATCCTGCCCAGTTGGGTCGATCCGCTGCACGCCGCCGGGCACTCCGGCACCTACGACATCCGGCTCCGCGGGTGCGGCGAACGGCACGTCTACGAATTCACCGACGGCGAGCTGCACATCGATCCGCCGGAGCCACGCCGGCCCGACGTCCACATCAGCGTGGACCCCGCGACCGCTCTCCTCGCCGGTTACGGTCGCCTGTCCCCGGGGTGGGTCGGCCTCACCGGGAAGGGCATCGCCTGGGGTGCCCGGCCGTGGCTCGCTCCTCGCCTCCAGCACAAATTCCTGCCCGCCTGAGCGGGCGCCGCGGCGCAGGGGCGCGGGTGACGACAGCACGCCGCGCTCCAGGAAAAACTCGCATGCGACATCATTCCGTTGACGCGACCTCGATCGAGGTCGCGCCGCCGGATTGATGTCGCATGCGACGTCAATGGTGTGCGGGCGGTGACACCCGCGCCGTGCTCGGCTCAGCGACCGGTCGGCGAGCCAGCGGGACGGCTCGCCCGGCGTCCCTGCCCGCGGGCGCCCGCCCGCTGCTGGTCGCCGCCGCGCGACTGCCCGGCGCCGCGTCCCTGGCCTCCGGTTCGTGCGTCCGACGAGCGCGAACCGCCCGCGCGCGAGTCGCTCCGAGCCGGACGGCCGCGGCCCTCGCCGCGAGTACCGCGCGAGTCACCGCCGGTGGCGTTCCGGCCGCCGCCGGTTCCGGCGCTCCGGCTCTCGCCACGAGCGCCGCCCTGGCCTCGACCACGACCGCCGCGTCGACTCCCCTGCGAGCGACCGCCCTGCGAACGACCGCCCTGCGGACGACCTCCCTGGGACCGGCCGCCCTGTGCACCGCCACCACGAGCGGCCTCGGCGGCTGCGCGTGCCGCCGCGGACACGCGGGGGGCGCGCTCGCCGACGAGCTCGTCGACGGCTGCCGACGATGCGTCGACAGCGATGGGTGTCACCTTGATCTTGGCCTTGCGCAGTAGTTGTGCGACCTCACGACGCTGCTCGTGCAGGCAGACGGTCACGACGTCGCCGGCCGACCCGGCGCGGGCGGTGCGGCCCGAGCGGTGCAGATACGCCTTGTGCTCGGCCGGCGGATCGACATGCACGACGAGTTCGATGCCGTCGACGTGCACGCCACGGGCGGCGACGTCGGTGGCGACGAGGACACGGACCTCACCCTCACCGAAGGCGGCCAGGTTGCGGTCGCGCTGAGCCTGACTGAGATTGCCGTGGAGGTCGACAGCGGGGATCCCGGCCTCGGTCAGCTTCTTGGCGAGCTTCTTGGCCTGGTGCTTGGTGCGCATGAACAGGATTCGACGACCGGTGCCGGAGGCCAACTCGGCCACGAGGTCCTGCTTGCCCGCCGAGGAGACCTCGAAGACATGATGGGTCATCGCGGCGACCGGCGACTCCGCCGAATCCACCGAATGTTGCACCGGATTGTCGAGGAAGCGCTTGGCGAGCTTGTCGACGCCGTTGTCCAGCGTGGCCGAGAACAGCATCCGCTGACCGTCGGCGGGGGTCGCGGCGAGGATCTTGGTCACGACGGGCAGGAAGCCGAGGTCGGCCATGTGGTCGGCCTCGTCGATCACGGTGATCTCGACTTCGTCGAGCCGGACGATGCCCTGACGCATCAGGTCCTCGAGACGTCCGGGGCACGCGACGACGATGTCGACTCCGCGCCGGAACGCCTGCTCCTGGCGGGTCTGTTTGACGCCGCCGAACACGGTGGTGACGGTGAGTCCCACGGAGGCGGCGAGCGGCTCGACGACCGCGGCGATCTGGGTCGCGAGTTCGCGGGTCGGCGCCAGGATCAGTCCCGTGGGTGCGCCCACGTAGCGCTTGACCTGCATCTCGGCCAGGCCGGCGACGAGCGGGATGGAGAAGGCGAGGGTCTTGCCCGAGCCGGTCTTGCCGCGGCCCAGGACGTCCTTGCCGTCGAGGGTGTCAGGGAGGGTGTCCTTCTGGATCGGGAAGGCGTCGGTCTTGCCCTGAGAGACGAGAACCTTGACGAGTTCGGTTGGGACACCGAGGGATTCGAACGACACACCGGGCGCCGACGCAGCAGCATCGGTGGAGGTGGCCGGGTTTTCGAGGACAGCAGTCATGTGGTGTGCAGGCTTCTTCCTGTGCTTGGCACGCGAACAGCACGACTGACGTGCAAGGGCGGTGCCGGTGGCGAACACGCGGGTGCGCGAGCTCGTTCGCCGTATGAAGTCAATGGCAGGTGGCCGACCGGTGTCGGAATGTCCGGACCTGCGAGAGAGGCGTTCTACGACGCTAGACGCGGCCTGTACGGGCGCATCACTTCTGGCAACAGTACGCGTCGGTGATCGATACCGCGAATCGCTGTGATGCACGTCGCGTTTCGCCCACACCGGCAGGGTCGTCGGAAATCCGACCGAAGACCGCCCAGGACAGTGCTCACGACGGCATGCGGTCGACGCCGCGCCTCTCGAGGGCGGTTTTCACCGGCGCTTCCCAGGCCTGTCCGGACTTGAAAGGTTTTGTCCCGCAACCTCAGAACGCCTCGCTGAGCATCACCGCGACGGTGCCCGGCTCGAGCGCGTCGAAGACGTGCTCGACATCACCGGGATACGAGATGTAGTCACCGGCCGACAGCACCTCGGTGGCATCGGTGGGCCCGAGACGCGCTCGGCCGCAACTGATCACGACATGCTCGACGATCCCGCGCGCATGCGGGGCGGAGACCCTGGGCTTACCCGGCTCGGCCCGGATCACGTACATGTCGCGCCGGGAACCCGGCGACGCGGTGGACAGCAGCGTGGCCGAGTAATCGGCGTCCGCGGCCGGGATCACCGGTCCCTCACCGAACCGGATGACCTCGACCGTGGGCGTAGGCGAATCCAGAAGCGCCGAGAACTGCACCCCCAGAGCCGTGGACAGGGCCCACAGCGTCTCCACACTGGGGTTCCCCTCCCCCGATTCGAGCTGGGACAGCGTCGACTTGCCGATACCGGCGCGCCGGGCGAGTTCGGTCAGCGACAGACCGGCTCGTGCGCGTTCTCGCTTCAATGACGCGGCGACGAGCTCTTTCGGATTCACCGAGCGCGCTTCGTTCATCAAACCGTCCGATCGTCCATCTTGACGAACACTCCTCCACTGTTCACTATGATAGTCATGCGTTCGGCTTGGAGAACACTCGACTCGGCAACCCTGCGCGCTGTCGTGGTGATGTCGCTGTCGGTGCTCGTGATCGGGACGTCGTACGGGGTCGCCGCGCACGGCGCGGGCCTCACTCTCTGGCAGATCGTCCTGATCGCCACTATCGTGCTCGCCGGATCGTCGGAGTTCGTCTTCGTCGGGATTCTCGCCGCGGGCGGGGTGCCGATCCTGGCCGCGCTGGCCGGCCTGCTGGTCAACACCCGGAACTTCGGATACGGCCTCGCCGTCGGAAAGCACCTGCGCGGCACGCCCGAGATCCTGCTCGGCTCCCACCTCATCAACGACGAGACGGCAGCCCTGGCGACGGCCGAGACCGATCCCCGGCGCGCACGCGCCGCGTTCCTGTTGTGCGGGCTGGGAGTTCTCATCTCCTGGCCCGTCGGCGCCGCCCTGGGTGCCGCCCTCGGGGGCGTGGTCGCCGACCCCGCGAGCCTCGGCCTCGACGCCGCCTTCCCCGCCCTTCTCGCCGCGCTGGCCATCCCCGCCCTTCGCGACGGCGCCACCTGGGCGGCGGTGACCGTCGGCGCGGCGGTGGCCGTCTCCTCGACGCCGTTCCTACCGGCCGGGTTGCCGATCATGGGTGCACTCGGCGGTTTCGCCGCCCTCGAGGTGGTCCGCCGCCTTCGGTCGGCATCCGCGGAGGCACCGGATCTGCCCCGCACGAGGACCGGCGCCGACGCCCGGAACGCCGAGCCGAATGACACGCTCGAGCACGACACCGTTCGGACATCGCGATGAGCGCCGGCGTCTCCCTGGCCATCGGGATCACACTCCTCGCAGTCGGCACCTACGCAATGCGCGCTGCCGGACCTGTTCTGCGGAAACGTATCTCGGTGTCCGCCGCGGCCGAGAAGCTGATGGATCGGGCCACCGTCGTCCTTCTCGTCGCGGTCGCCCTCACCGGCGCGTTCTTCGTCGACCACGAGCAGTGGGATATATTTCGCCGCGAACGTCCGTCCACGGCTGCCGACGAGATCGTTCGCTGGGCAACCCCGGTCAATTGTTTTCAGCGAACAGCTACGCAGGATACCGAACTCAACGGCACGCGCATCAGCGAGGGCCAACGCGTAGGCCTCTTCTATGGGTCAGCCAACTACGACAACACTGTCTTCCGAGATCCATTCACCTTCGACATCACACGAAACCCCAACCCGCATCTCGGGTTCGGAGGCAGTGGGGCGCACTACTGCATCGGCGCCAACCTCGCCAAGATGGAAATCGACATCATGATGAACGCCGTCGCGGACATCATCCCCGACCTCACCAAAACCGGCGAGCCGATTCGAGTCAGGTCCGGCTGGCTCAACGGCATCAAGGAGATGCCAGTTCGCTATCACTGATTCGTTCATCGATACTAGATTTCGAGCTGTTCATTGCAACGTCCTGATCATGGCAAGGCAATCTGTCGGCCACCATGCAATATCGATCTGCCACACCGTGGGTTCGACAAAACACTTCGGGTTCGTCGGTTGTCAGGCGAATAACACTCCATCAACCAAGAATTTACTTTCATCATGGCCTACTCAGTTCGCGAGGCCCATGTTTCTACCGTAATGTATTGACGGCAAGGCACTCATCCATCAAGAAATCGGGGTCACAGATGGCAAGCATCATTCAAGGCGCAATCACCGACGCGATCGTCGAACTCGTCACGGGCGCGATTGAATCAGGATCGGACGATACGGCAACGTAGCAGGTCGACTGCGACGGTCAGAGATCCGCGTCCGGGGTACCGCCCCGGGCGCGGATCTGTCTGCACCCTCGCCGAGCGACAATCGCGGAGGAACTACTGCGGACACGCGACGAGCACGTCGGTGTCGGGACCCTCGGTCACCCTCCACTGATTGTCGACGCTGTGGACCCGGTGGTGGCACCCCCCGTCCCGGGAATTGCCGAGCGTACTGACACGTTGCTCAGGCGTGGAAAACTCGTTCGCCCCCGCCTGTTACGTCGTCGACTGCCATCGCCGGGCCACCCACTGGGAGATGGTGACGCCTGCCGGGATATCTCCCGAGATGTCGGTGCCGCTGTGCGGCGATCACGCCGCCTCCCACTTCACTCCCTGCGCTTCCTGATCTCGGAACGAGGCCGGTCTGCTAGATGCGGAACGGCCCCGCCCGGGTTCCGGGCGGAGCCGTCTGAGCTGCCGTTTTCGGTGGAGCTATGGGGAATCGAACCCCAGACCTACTCGATGCGAACGAGTCGCGCTACCAACTGCGCCATAGCCCCTGGAGGTCTTGCGACCATCCGCGAGCTACTTTATCAGCCCGGGGTCGTCGACTCCCAAACGGCCGGCCCACCACTAGGCTGGGCGGGTGCCTCGGATGTCAGATCAACAGTTGGCCGGCGTTCTCGACAACGTGGTCGGGGTGATCAACCCCGTCCTCGACGCACTCGCCGAGCGGGACCCGCTCGGCCTGAAGGGCCACACCTTCCACGACGACGACCACCCCGACTCGCGCCTGCGGCAGGCCCAGCACGCCGCGTCGAAGCTGCTCGACGCCGCCGAATGGCCAGGTACCAAGGGCTGGTCCGAGCGGTCCATGCACAAGCGCGCCAGCTGGTGGGTGACCCGCATCGGCACCTTGAACACGGGCGCCGTGGCGTTCCCGGGGGTCTTCGGCGTGTGGGCGAAGCGGTTGCCGATCACCCCGTACCTCGGGTTCGCCAACCAGGCGATGGTGCTGGTCGCGATCGCCCGCGAGTACGAGGTCACCGATCGCAAACGACAGGTGCAGCTGCTCGCGTCGGTGCTCTGCAAACGTGATCTCACGAACCCGGATGTCACCGCCAAGTCCGGGAAGTCGCTGCCGTCCGAACCCGAGGAGCGGGAGAGGTCGCTCTTCGCCGCCATCTGGGATGCGGCGAAGCTGCTCCGTGCCGTCGACGACGAGTTCGACAAACGACCGCAGCCGATGGCGCCGTTCCGCATGCTCGCGTATGTCCCCGTCGTCGGGGCGCCCGCGACCTATCTCGGCGAGCGCATCGCGCTGTCGAAGGCGGCGAAAGCCGGTCAGGCGTGGCTGGATTCGCACGGCAAGCCGGCTGTGACGAAGTAGCCGGGAAACAGTTCAGCAGTAGGTCTCGCTGAGCGACACCTACTGCTGAACGGGTGTGGAGATCAGCCGACGCGGCGGTACTGCAGGTCTTCGCGGTCCATGCGGCGACGCTGGAACGGCGGAAGGTGGTCGAACACCGGGTCCTCGTCGTCGATCTCGAGAACCGTTGCGCCACCGGGCCGCCGAAGTCGCGGCGGCGGGGGTGCGGCGGCGAACTCCGGGACCGCGGCGGCTTGTCGACGACGCTCCTCCTCGGCACGCGCCGACCGCTTGGCGCGCGCAAGGCGCTGTGCCCGGATCTGCTGCTCGGTCTTCACCGCACGACGCAGGTACGCGAGGTAGCCCACCAGGAGCAGACCGAGCACGCCGGTGGCCACCCAACCGGGCGTCCCGACGACGAAGCCGGCCGCGATCGCCAGCAAGACCAGCACGAACAACCCCAGCGTGACGCGCTGACGCTCCCGGTACTTGAGCTCGCGTTCCTTCTCGGAGGAATAGACACTGCGTCCGGACCGTCGACTGCTCGACGAATGCGCCGCCGGGCGGCTGTCCTCGACCTCGTCGGGATCGGTTACATAGGCCTCGGCGTCGTCCGCCTCGTCCTCGTCGACCGACTCGGCTCGATCACTGCGCCGCGACGCGCGGGCGTAGTCGTCGTACTCGTCCTCGTCGAGTTCGTCTGTGGCGTCCTCGTATTCGGCGTCCTCGTATTCGGCGTCCTCGTCCTCGAGGTCGTCGTCGTACTCGCCGTCCTCGTATTCGCTGTCGACGTCCTCGAAGTCGTCGTCGTATTCGGCTTCCTCGGACGTGGTGTCCGACTCGTCGTCTGCGGTCTCGTCGCGTTCGACGTCGACCTCGATGTCGTCATCGGTTTCCGCGACGGCGTCGTTGTCACTCTCGCTGTGGCTGTCCACGGACTCGTCATCGGTGTCCCCGAGTGCGGTGTCGACCGAATCATCGTCGTCGTCCACGGATTCTGCCGTCGGCTTCTCGACCTTCGCACTGCCGGAACGACGCACTCGGGTCGAGGACTCACTCTTCGCGACGTCGGCGTCGTCCTCGGTGTCGACGTCGCTGTCGGCCTCGAGCGTCGCGGTGGCGCTGCGACGCGAGGACTTCCACGACGGATCGTGCGGATGACGGGCCGACGACCGGCGTCGACTTCCCGAGGCCGTCGCGGTGCGCGACCCACCGCGGTGCAGCAGTCGCGTCTTGCGCGCGGCGTCGGTCGACTTCAGGATCTGCGGACGTCCCTTGATGACCATCGGGACCAGCACGAAGAGCCAGACCGCGACGAGACAGACCCACAGTACGGAGTTGGGCATGCGACTCTCCCTTCATTCACTCTGGTCACACGAAGCCACTCCACAATCTAGGACGACGACAGGTCGGCCCCGGGTAGACGCGCCGTGTCACAGGCGAATCGGCGCGGGTTTCACACGCGCCTCTCAGCATCACCGTTGCCGTGGGGGTTCACTGCGCCCGAAACCGGGCGTCCACCGCGACGGCGATCTCGATGTCGTCGGTGCGCAGTTCCAGCGACGGTGAGGCCGGCGGACCGGCGGCGACCGCCATCGGCATGGCCCGTCGCCTCGCCGTCGGCACATTCGAGGCCAGGTCCGGATCGGACAGGAGCACCGGCGTCACCGGTCCCCGACCCACCGCATCGGAATAGGCCTGGGCCTTGAGAATCGCGTCCTCGACAGCGTCCCGACGCAACTCCCGCTCGCGTTCGCGCCGCGTCTGCTCGTGGAGATCCCAGTCGATGTCACCGACCTCGACGGCATCGACCGACGCCCAGAGGTCGATGAACTCTGACAACCCCTCGAAGTCGACGAACTCGGCTTCGATGCGAATGCGGGTGTTGTACACCAGTTCTCGACGCTCGCCTGTCTCCGAATACGGACGATAGGAATAGACCCGCACCGAGTCGGCCGTCCATCGGGTCACTGCCCCCGCCGACTCGAGTCCCGTCAGCGCACGGGTCAGATCGGTGTGCACCTCGACCGCGCGCGTGTAGACCGCCGGTTTGTCCGCACCCTCCACGCGCACCACGAGGTGGATGATTCCGCGCTCGGGCCGATACCGACCGCGTGCCTGGCCGCGGACCACGATCTCCAGTTCGTCACTGTGTTCGGTCATTCCGAGAGCCTATGCGTCGACTGAGGCGGGTTATCGTAAAAATCGGACATGAGGCACGGAGGGACGGCATGGTGCGGATGAAGAGACTCGTGGCGGTGGTTGCGACAGCACTGTCCGCGTGCGTGGTCGCCGGGTGCGGGTGGATCGCGGACGTCGTCTCGACGCGCGTCGACGCGGCCGACTACTTCACCGCCCCCACCGTCCGAGTGCTCGACGCAGCCCGACGAGACGATCAGACCGCGATCGAATCCCTGGTCGCCGCGGGCGCCGACCTCGACGAACTCGGCGGCGATCCGGAGACCGACCCGCGGCGCGTGGACATCACGCCACTGCAGTGGGCGGTGGAATTCGGGCCGCCGGCGGCCGTGGGTGCCCTGCTCCGCGCGGGCGCCGACCCGCATCTGCCAGGCGCCGGCAGCTACAACGCCGTCGCCTACAGCGTGCTGCTCGACCGTTTCGACGCCTTCCGCACCATCATCGAGTTCGACGAAGGGCTGGTCGGGGCGTCGGACCGGATCAGCGGCAACGTCGTGCACACCGCTGTCCGCCATCGTCGCGGGGACGCCTTGCGCCTGCTGATCGACCGCGGCGCCGACCTCAACTCGGTGCAACCGCTCGCCGGCCGAACGCCGCTGTTCACCTCGGCAGACGTGCTCAACATCGACCACTGCCTCGTCCTGTTGCGCGCGGGCGCCGATGGCGCGCACCGGGATCAGCGCGGTTCGACGTTCCTGCCCTCGCTGTACACGGCCGACGACTCCATCCGGACGAGTTCCTATCTCCGCACCCGAGCCGCGATCGAATCCGAGATGCGCGCGCGGGACTTCCCCATCGAGACCGGGCGCTGACGTAGGCGCTGAAGAAGCCGGCGACCGCATGGCGATTCGGGCTAGCGGTAGCCGTACTTGTCGAGCAATGCCGTGACCACGAGCCCCGCCCCTTCGGGCCCGGTCGGGGTGTCCGGCGAGGTGTCGGCCGAATACGCCACATCGAACGTGTGGCGGTCCAGGCGCACGATGTAGCGCGCCAGTCCCTCTGACTCATAGAAGATCTCGGCCCGTGTGCCGGCGAGAACCACGGTGTCGTTGAGGTGGTCGGGTTCGGTGGGACCCGACACCCAGTAGTACATACTCGGGTCCCGGTAGGCACCGATCTCCCAGGCGCACGTCGGTCGGGACACCGCGGCCCGCTGCAAAGGCATGTCCTGTACACCGAGTTCTTCCAGAACATTTCGAGGCACGTCGCAGGGGTCCGTGTCGCTGCCGGTCGCGACCTGCTCGGAGACCGGCACGCCGTTCACGGCGCGTCCGGTCTCGTGGATCGCGCACCCCGTGGCGAAGAACGCGGCCGCCACGGTCAGCGTGAGACGGCGCGAGCCGGTCGTGGTGATCACGCGGTGACCTCGACGCCCCGACTCACTGGAACGACGCCCGGCCCGCCCGGACCAGTGCCTCGGCGGCGCTGCCGACCACTTCCTCGGCCGTGAGCGCGAACAGCATGTGGTCGCGCCAGCGCTTGTTCACGTCCATATAGCGCAGCAGGAGACCCTCTTGCCGAAACCCGATGTTGGTCAACACCTTCCGCGATGCCTCGTTGGTCGGCTGCACCGTCGCGTCGAGCCGGTGCAGGCCCACCGGACCGAAGCAGTGGTCCACCCCGAGCGCCACCGCGGCGGTAGCGATGCCGTTGCCGGCGACGGCCGAGTCGACCCAGTAGCCGATCCACGCGGTCCGCACCGCGCCGCGCTGGATGTTGCCGACCGTCAGCTGCCCGACGTAGCGGCCGTCGAGTTCGATCACGAACGGGAGCAGCGCACCTCGTTTGGCCTCGGACTTCAGCACCGCGAACAGCGGCGGCCACGACCCCGGCTGATGGCGTTCGGCCCAGCTCCCGACACCCGTCGGTTCCCAGGGCAACAGGGCGTTCTGGTTGCGGATCCGCAACTCGCTCCACGTCTTGGCGTCGCGTACCTTGACGGGCCGCAGAGTGACCGTGCCGGTCCGGGTGCGCAGCGGCCCGAGAGTGGCCGGCCATCCCGGACTTCCCTGACTGCCGCTCAACCACCTGAACACGAGAAGAAGTTTATGCGCTGTCATAGTGCCGACGGCGTGAGACCTGGATCTCGCGCCGGGGTGGTGGCTTCGACTCGGCGCCTCGACCTCGACGCGCTCCTTCGTCGCTTGCTCGGCCCGGCGGCTGCGCTCGGTGCCGGCTCAACCAGCGGGGGTGAGCTCACCCGCGTTGCGCGAGGAAGGCCACTTCCACCTCGTCGCCCGTGCCCATCTCCTCGACATCGGGGTCGACCATGATCAGGCAGTTCGCCTCGGCGAGCTCGGCGAGCAGGTGCGACGACCCGGTCGGTGAGGCGCCGAGTACCTGCACCAGGTAGTCCCCCGACCGTTCGTCCCGCATCAGCTGCCCACGCAGGTAACCCTTGCGGCCGCGCACCGACGCGATCGGTCCGATAGTGCGCGCCTTGATGATCCGCCGCATCGGTTGTCGTTTGCCCAGCGCGATCCGGATGAGCGGCCGGACCATCACCTCGAAGGTCACCAGTGCACTCACCGGGTTGGCGGGGAGCAGGAACGTCGGCACCTCGTCGCGTCCGAGGCGCCCGAAGCCCTGGACCGACCCGGGGTGCATCGCCACGCGCACGATCTCCAGGTCGCCGAGGTCGGCGAGCGCGTCGGCGACGGCGGTCGATGCACTTCCCCCGACCGCGCCGCAGATCACCACGATCTCGGAGCGGATGAGCTGCGCCTCGACGACCTCCCGCATCCGCGACGCCTCGCGCTCGGCGATGCCGACGCGGTTCACGTCGGCGCCGGCGTCGCGGGCGGCCGCGGCCAGCGCATAGCTGTTGACGTCGTAGATCTGACCGGGTCCGGGTGTGCGGTCGATGTCGACGAGCTCACTGCCCACCGAGATGACCGACAGACGCGGACGCGGGTGCACCATCACGCGTGCCTGACCGACCGCGGCGAGCAGCCCGACCTGGGCCGGGCCGATGATCGAGCCCGCGCGGACCGCGACATCGCCCGGCTGCACGTCGTCGCCGACCCGCCGGACGTAGTTGCCGCTCTCGACGCCGTGTCCGATCTTGACCTTCTGGTCGCCACCGTCGGTCCAGCGCAACGGGACCACGGCGTCGGCGAGCGTCGGCATCGGGGCCCCGGTCTCGACGCGCACCGCCTGACGCGGTTGCAGCCGCGTCGGTGTCCGAGAGCCCGGCCCGACCTCGCCGACCACCGGCAGGGACACGATCATCGGTTCGCCCGGTTCGAGGTCGACGAGCTCGGCGCCGTTGGCGTCGAAGTCCTCCAGGTCTTCGGGTGCGAGCACCCCGGCCAGACCGACGTCGACCGCACGCACCGCGTAGCCGTCGATGGCCGCCTGGTCGAAGCCGGGCATCGGGTGCTCGGTGACGACCTCCTCGGCGCACATCAGGCCCTGCGCCTCGGAGATCGCGACGCGCACCGGACGCGGCGCCACTGCCGCCGCGGTCACCAGCGTCAGATGATCTTCGACAGACCGCATCTCACCGCTCTTCCCGTCTCAACCGGTCAGTGCACCGGGACCTGCGGCCGACAGCTCGCGGCACGTCGTGCACTCGATACAACACAGGAGAACGTTATCGAGCGCGCCCGCGGCAGCGTGCGAGGCGCGCGGATGCGACCGGTGATCGCCCGTGCGGAATCAGCTGTCGGCGAGACGCTTCTCGAGCCATTCGCGCAGATCGGGACCGTAGTCGTCGCGGTCGAGCGCGAAGTCGACGGCGGCCTTGAGATAGCCGCCGGGGTTGCCGAGATCGTGTCGGGTGCCGTGGTGGACGACGACGTGGACCGGCTCGCCCTCCTCGATGAGGAGCGCGATGGCGTCGGTGAGCTGCAGTTCGCCACCGGCGCCGGGTTCGATACGGCGCAGCGCGTCGAAGATCTTGCGGTCGAGGATGTAGCGACCCGCGGCGGCCAGATTCGACGGCGCATCCTGCGGTTCGGGCTTCTCGACCATGCCCTTGAGGCGCATGACGTTCGGGTTGTTGGCATCGGGAAGCGGCTCGACGTCGAAGACGCCGTAGGCGCTGATGCGCTCCTCGGGGACCTCGATGGCACACAGCACCGAGCCGCCCCGGCGCTGACGGGTGCGCGCCATGACCTCCAGGACACCTCCGGGCAGCACCAGATCGTCGGGCAGCAGAACCGCCACGGCGTCCTCGTCGTCGTCGAGGTAGCTCTCGACGCAACCGACCGCGTGCCCCAGGCCGAGCGGCTTCTCCTGCACGACCGACGCGACCTCGAGCAGGTTGGGCGCCTTGCGCACCTTGGCCAGCATCGACTCCTTGCCACGCGTGGCGAGGGTGTTCTCGAGCACGAGATCCTCGACGAAGTGGGCGACCACGCCGTCCTTGCCCGGAGAGGTGACGATCAGAAGACGATCGGCGCCGGCCGCCTTGGCCTCTTCGGCGACGAGCTCGATGCCGGGGGTGTCGACCACCGGCAGCAACTCCTTGGGCACCGTCTTGGTCGCCGGCAGGAACCTCGTGCCCAACCCGGCTGCCGGGACGACCGCGGTACGCGGGATCGGCGGAGTGTTGGGTACACCTTCGTACTCACTGAAACCAGCTTTATCCGTCGCACTCATGAATCCACCCTAGGACAGGTGCCGGTTCTCGGCCGGACAGACGGCGGTGACCGGGACCTCACCACGCTCGTTCCGACGGTCGGATACAGTGCGGGCGTCCCGGCTGTCCCGGCCGGGGTGCACATGCCACCGGTCTCGAGACGACGCGAAGGACGGTCGGGTCTTGACAACGCTGAAACAGCAACTGCGACAAGAGATCGAGGATCGGCGATCACGTCGGTCCGCCGACGAGCGGGACCGGTCCGCCGCCGCCCTCGCCGAATGGATGTACTCCTGCCCCTTCCGGCTCGAATACGACGTCACGGTCGCCGCGCATGTCCCCGTCGGCAACGAACCCGGCTCGAATTCGATGCTCGACGCGCTCGTCGACCGAGGCGTGTCGGTTCTGGTCCCGGTGGTCCCCGACGGCGATCCCGCACCGATGGACTGGGCGCCGTATACGGGGCCGGACTCGCTGGCTCCCGGACGCTGGGGACTTCTCCAACCGACCACCGACCGCGTCGGGGTGACCGCGATCCGCGCGGCGTCGGTGATCCTGGTCCCGGCGCTCGCGATCGACAAGAGCGGTGTGCGGCTCGGGCGCGGCGCCGGATACTACGACCGGACCCTGCACGGTTTGTCGGCCGACCTCGTCGGCGTGGTCTATGACGACGAGGTCGTCGACTCACTGCCGTCCGGTGACCACGATGTCCCGGTCGGTTGGACTCTCACGCCCGGAGACGGGTTCCGCCGACTCGGCTGACCCGGGGTACGGCGGAACCCGGGCGGTGTCGGGTGACACCGGCCCGGGTTCGGCAAATGACGTTGTCGTCGTGGGACGCCGGTCAGGCGGGAGTCGCGGCCTTGGTCTCGCTCTTGGTCGACGACACCGAGCTCGCGGAGTCCGACTTGGAGCTGCTCGACGAGCTGTCCGACGACGACGAGGAGCTCGACGACGACGAGCTGTCCGACGAGGGCGTCGAGGTGTCCGAGGACGACCCGGGACGCGAGTCCGTGCGGTAGAAACCGCTGCCCTTGAACACGATGCCGACCGAGTTGAACAGCTTGCGCAGGCGGCCAGCGCACTGCGGGCACTCGGTCAGCGAGTCGTCGGAGAAGGACTGGACGATGTCGAACTTGTTGTCGCACTCCGTGCAGGCATACGAGTAGGTGGGCACCGCGAAACCTCCGAATGTCAGTAAACGATGACCAGTGTAACCGACTTTGGCACTCCCTCATTCCGAGTGCTAAGACTTCTGCCGACGGGCGGCCCCCGCATCCGACCCTCGCCGCGCATGGACCCGCGGCGTCGTGCACAGTGTTCCCCAGCCGAAGCCAACGGTTCACCGCATGATGACCGGGAGCGACGCCCTGAGCGGCCGCCCGCACGACGCTGGAGTCCCATGACCGACTTCTTGAACGACCTCAACAGCATCATCTGGAGCAATCCACTGGTGTACCTCTGCCTCGGTGTCGGGGTCTATTTCTCCATCCGTTCGAGGTTCCTCCAGATCCGGCACGTACCGGAGATGATCCGGGTCATGCGTCACGGCGAGAGCTCGCCGGACGGGGTGTCGTCGTTTCAGGCGCTGATGATCTCGCTGGCCGGTCGGGTCGGTACCGGCAACATCGCCGGTGTGGCCACGGCGATCGCCTTCGGCGGTCCCGGCGCCCTGTTCTGGATGTGGGCGATGGCCTTCCTCGGGGCGTCGACGTCGTTCGTCGAGTGCACGCTCGGCCAGATCTACAAGACCCGCGATCCGCTGACCAACGAGTATCGCGGCGGTCCGGCGTACTACTTCAGCAAGGCGCTCGCCCACACCAAGGCGGCACCGTTCTTCAGGGTCTACGGTCTGATGTTCGCCGCGGTGACCGTCCTCGCCTGCGGCCTGCTGCTGCCGAGCGTCCAGTCCAACTCCATGGCCGTCGCGATGAGCCAGGCATGGGGCATCGCGGACTGGGCCGTCGCGGTCGGCGTCGTCATCGTGTTGGCGTTCGTCATCATCGGCGGGGTGAAGCGCATCGCCACCTTCGCGACCATCGTCGTGCCGTTCATGGCCGTCCTGTACATCCTGTTCGCGCTCGTCGTCGTCTTCACCAACGCCTCGCAGATCCCGGATGTCCTCCGGCTCATCTTCGCCAGCGCCTTCGGCATCGATTCCGTGTTCGGTTCGATCGTCGGCGCGGCCGTGATGTGGGGCGTCAAGCGCGGCATCTACTCCAACGAGGCCGGGCAGGGCACCGGACCGCACGCCGCCGCTGCCGCGGAGGTCTCGCATCCGGCCAAGCAGGGCTTCGTGCAGGCCTTCGCCGTCTACGTGGACACCCTGTTCGTCTGTTCGGCGACCGGTTTCCTCATCATCTCGACGGGCGCCTACCGCGTCTTCGAGGGCGAGAGTGCCGACGGTGCAGTGCTTTCCGACGGCGGGATGCTGACCGGCCCCGTCGAGGTCGGTCCGGCCTTCGTCCAGGTCGGCTTCGACAGCATGTGGAGCGGTGCCGGTTCGACGTTCGTGGCGATCTCCCTGGCGTTCTTCTGCCTCACGACGATCATCGCGTACTACTACATGGCCGAGACCAACCTGCGGTTCCTGATGGGCAAGTCCGCCACCCTCTACATCCGCCCCCTGCGCAGCACGCTGGGCGTCAACCTCACACTGCTGCTGCAGGCGCTGATCCTGGTGTCGGTGGCGATCGGCTGCGTCTCCACCGCAAGTGAGGCATGGACGCTCGGCGACATCGGCGTCGGACTCATGGCGTGGCTGAACATCGTGGGCATCCTGATCCTGCAGCAGCCCGCCTTCAAGGCGCTGCGCGACTACGAGAAGCAGAAGAAGCAGGGCAAGGACCCGATCTTCGATCCCGTCGCTCTCGGCATCGTCGGGGCGACGTTCTGGGAGTCCTACGGCCGCGCCGACGAACGCACCGACGAGGTCACGGTCGCGAAGTAGGACCGTCCCACACGAACCGCGGGCCTCGGACCGAGGCCCGCGGATTCATCCCCCGATGACGTCCTTGTCGATGTCGGGGATGTTGTCTCGGTTCATGTCGGGGTCGCGCGCCTGGCGGGCGTCCCACCGCAGCAGAATCGCGGCCAGGATCGCCGACGCGACGGACCCGGCGAGGATGGCCGCCTTCGCCGCGGCGGCATGGTCGTCGGAGCCGGCCTCGAAGCTCAGTTCGGCGATGAGCAGCGCCACGGTGAACCCGACACCGGTGAGCAGCCCGACCGGGAGCAGGTCGCGGAGGCCCACCGCGTCGGGGAGGCGTAGCGGTGTGAACCTGGTCATCAGCCACGTCGAACCCATCACGCCGACGACCTTGCCGAGGACGAGGCCGACGACGATCCCGATGGACACCGGCTGCACGATCGACCCTTCGCCGCCGACGACGCTCACCCCGGCCGCGGCGAATGCGAACACGGGCAGCGCGATCGCGGCGGAGTACGGGCGGACCGCGTCGTCGAGCCTCTCGGTGCGCGGCTGTTTCTCTCCGCGGATCGCAACGGCGGGCACCGTGAAGCCGAGCAGGACGCCGGCAACGGTCGCGTGCACACCGGACGCGTGCATCAGCCCCCAGGCCGCGATGGCGACCGGGATGAGCAGCGGCCACCAGCGCCACGCCCGTCGCACCAGCACAGCGAAGACGGCCACCGCGACGAGCGCGGCCGCCAGCATCACGAAATCGATCTGTTCGGTGTAGAAGGTCGCGATCACGATGATGCCGAGCAGATCGTCGACGACGGCAAGCGTGAGCAGAAACGTCCGGAGGGCCAGCGGCAGCCCGCGCCCGAAGATCGCGAGAACCGCAAGGGCGAACGCGATGTCGGTGGCCGTCGGGATCGCCCAGCCGCGCAGACCCTCAGGATCGCCGATCGCCACGATCACGACGTAGCAGAGAGCCGGGGTGACCATGCCGCCCACTGCGGCCGCAATCGGCACACCGGCGAGTTTGAGATCGCGGAGGCTTCCGGCGACGAACTCGTGTTTGAGTTCGACACCGACCACGAAGAAGAAGATCGCCAGCAGCCCGTCGGAGGCCCAGTGCGCGAGCGACAGGTGTAGATGGAGGGCCTCGGGCCCCACCTCGATGTGGAGCAGCGAGTCGTAGGCCTCCCGCCAGGGCGAGTTGGCCCAGAGCACCGCGACCGCCGCAGCCACGAGCAGCAACGCTCCACTCGTCGTGTCGAGGGCGGCCCATTTCCGCAGGCGGTCTGTCCGTCCGCTCGCCGGTGCCGGGCCGTCGGTGACATCGCCTGGTGTCTGGTCGGTCATCGCGCTCCTCTGGATCGAGTGGACAAGTCATCATCGCGCCACCCGCACGGGCGACGGCCGACCAGACTTCCCGGCACACCGGGGATCGATTCTCCTCCACCGCGTCGCGGCGCACCACCGCACCCCGTCCGCGGCACCGCTGTCCCCAGGGCCGGCCGTGCGGCCCGACTCTGTCCACAGGCGGGGCGGATGGCCGGCGGCCGTCGACCACCGACCTACCGTTCGCGACATGTCTCCGGCGTCGACGCACCGCTACCACGACTCCCTCGCTCCCCGGCTCCGCGACCGGCTGGGCGCCGCACTACGGCCTGGATGGACCCGCAGCCTCCTGGTCCGACGCGTCGTCGCGGCGGCGCTCGTCATCGCGGCTGTCGTCGTCGGGATGACCGGGACACGCGCCGACGGCGATGTCGAGGTCGTGGTGGCCGCACATGAACTGCGGCCGGGTCAGGTGGTCGACGTCGCTGATCTCCAGTCGCGGCGGATTGCGGGAGCCACGGTTCCCGGGGGCGCCCTGACACATGCCGGTCCGGCCATCGGAAAGACCGTGACCGGGCGGGTCCGCAGTGGCGAGATCATGACGGACACGCGCCTGCTGTCATCACGTCTACCCGCCGACCTGACCGGGGACGACGATGCCCGGCTCGTACCGATACGACTGTCGGACGAGGCCGTGACCGCGCTGCTGCGACCCGGCGACGTGGTCGACGTGTTGACCGACGAGGCGGAAGTGCTGGCCCGCCGCGCCGTCGTCGCACTCCATGCAGCCGAAACACAGTCCGGTGGCATCGCTCCCGGCGGGACCGCGGCCGCGCCGGTGCTGCTCGCGATGGACGCCACATCTGCTCATCGGGTCGCGGCGGCGGGACTCGACACAGCACTCGCAGTCGTCATGCACTGACGAATGGGCGGGTCATCGCACGACGACACAACCGGGCCAATCAACTCAAATGGATCGGTTCGTTCACGATCGTGGATAGGGTAGTACGAGCTCGCGCAGCGCATGTCGGATTTGCTCCGATCATGCGCAGAATCACCGGACAAGAGCAGGACATCACCGAAAAGAGGCCGTACACCGTGCTCAAGGGATTCAGGGATTTCATACTCAAGGGCAATGTCGTCGAGTTGGCGACAGCGGTCATCATCGGCGCCGCGTTCACCGCGATCGTCACCGCGTTCACCGAGGGCATCGTCCAGCCGATCATCAATTCGATCCCCGTCGGCTCCGACGCCGCGCAGGGACTCGGCTTCCAGATCACCGACAACCCATCGACATTCGTGGACCTCGGCAGTGTCATCACCGCGGTGATCAACTTCCTGATCATCGCCGCGGTGGTGTACTTCATCATCATCCTGCCGTACAACAAGCTGGCCGAGCTGGGCGGTTTCGGCAAGAAGGCGGAGGTCACCGAGATCGCCCTGCTGTCCGAGATCCGCGATCTGCTGGACCCCGACGGCACCTCGAAGGCCAAGGCGGAGGCCGAGAGTGATCTGCCGGCGCATCTCTCCGATCCGTCCGGTCCGGTCGGTGACTCCTACGGTCCGCCGTCGGGCTCCTTCGCCCCGTACGAAGCACCCGCCGGAGCCGGTACGACGCAACGCATCTCGACTCCGCCGGCACCACAGGGCCCGCCGTCGCACCCCACTCCCCCGCAATCGGTTCCCCCGCAGAACGTTCCGTCCCAGTCCGTCCCGCAGAATCGTCCTCCGCAGGGCCCGCCGCCGGGAAGCCCGTCGGGCCAGCCGTATCCGACGCCGCAGCCGGCACCCGGTAGCTACCCGCCGCCCGGGAACTACCCGGGCCCCGGCAACTACCCGCCTCCCGGCCCCGGAAGCGGTTATCCCGGTGAGCAATACCCGGGCGACTTCCCGGGTGAGGGCCCGGACGCGCCGGGGCGTCACTCGCGCTGACACGCGGGCCCCGTCTCCCAGGAAGCTGACAGCGGGAGCCATCCGAACCCGAAGGTCGGCCCCCTACTTTGGGATTCGTCGCCGGAACGTGCGACCGCACCGGACCTGAAAGACCGGTGCGACCGAACGAGAACAGGATGAACGAATGCCGAACAAGCCCGCACCGAACCGTCAGTCGCAGACCCAGAACCGGCGTCCGGCGCGTCCGCAGCAGCGCACCCAACCGCGTGCGCAGGCCCGCCCCAGGACGTTCCCGTGGTTCTTCGGTAGCTGAATCCTCACCGATCTCGAGCCCCTGTCGCACACCGCGACAGGGGCTCGATTCGTCTCGGCGTCACGCCGGCGGATCGACGCGCTGCACCCACACAGTCGGCCCGTCTGTCAGCGTGAACTGAGCCCGGACCTGCGCGTCCCACCGGCGGGCGTAGAGGGCCGACAGTCGTTCGTCACTCGTGCTGCACGTGACCGGCAGGCCTTCGCGCCGGCCACGCTCGATGACCGGGTCGACCAGCCCGGCGAGGGTGCCGCCTCGGCGATGACCCGGATGAACGAGCGCGAAGATCACCTTGATCGGATTCTCCGCGACCTGCGCCTCCTCCGACTTCCGCTGCAACTCGGTGAAGCGGTCAATGAAGCCGTCGATGACCTGCACCTGATGCTTGGTGCGCGCTTTCATGTCCTCGTCGATCCGCCCGGCCTCGTCACCGGGGGCCGAGACCGCGATCAGCGCAATGAGATCGCCCCGCCCGTCGAAGACTCCGTGCAGGCCTCGCAGGTACTCGACGAACAAGATTTCTCCGTACCAGCGGTACGCCTCGACGGGAGCGTCCGCGCCAATGAGCCAACGGTAGACGGGAACCTCGCGCAGCCCGTTTTCGAGCAGGTCGAGCGCGGACTCCTGATCCGATTCGACCAATTGCCGGGACGTCGTACCGCCTACCTCCACGCGTTGCGTCATCGGTTCATACCAGCACATTCACATCGCAGACGGCCAACCATCGCCTTGCGTCGCCCGCGTAGCTCCATCCTTCAAGTCGGATGAGTTCACCGAGAATTCAACCTTCTCTGGCCAGGACAGCCCTGGAGAGGTGCGGTATGGTCAGCCGCGTTGCCGTCTTCGGACGGAACGACCGTGCTACCCAATGAGATCGTCGACACTTATTAGGAGAATCGCATGTCTGACGCGATCAGCATTTCCTGGATCCGCCTCTACATCGAGGAATTGGTCACCGGTTCCGACGAGGGTGGCGGCTCGGACGGCACCGCTGAGTAGGTTCAAACGTTCCTCGGAAGACGTCTGCGCACTCAACATTGGTTGAGCGTCGATTCCGACGAGGTTGTTAGCCTGAGCATCACCTTCCACCGCGGCAACGACGGGCAGTAGTCCCCGTAGTTTCGCGCTCAAGATCCACCGCGACAAAGGAGAAATAATGGGACAGATTTACGGCGGAACAATCGCGGAAGCTATCGCAAGTTTGCTGACCGGGTCGGATGACGACTACGGCGATCCCGTCGAGGTCGACTAGCTTCCAACCCGCGGACGTTGAAACAACCAGATCGGTTGTTTGTAGTGCGATCTCCGTATTGAAAAGACTCTGCAGGAGCCGACATTCGTCGAACTCCCTGCAACACGACCTAAGGAGTACCCATGGCCACTGGAATCGAGATTAACCTCGGTGAACTCATTCGCGACCTGGACAGTCTTTCGGACGAGGCTTCGACCGAGAACTGATCGCCCGACACGCGGACCGCTCCCGGCCTGAGCTGGGGGCGGTTCGTTGTTTTCGGGGACGCAAGATATTATTCCCGGTCAGCGCACGAAGCATTGCGACGCGGTTCACCGAATGGCCACGGACTGTCGTCGGCCGCGTTGTCGAGTATCGTATTCTCTGCGTCGTGGCGCTCGTTCGAATGCGTTCGGCGCTCACGTTCCGCAGTTCATCTACGACGAAGGAGCTTTCATGGCCGACATCATCCAGGGCGCAATCACCGACGCTATCGTCGAACTGGTGACCGGTTCGATCGAATCGGGCTCCGAAGAAGCTCCCGTGTAGATCTCGATCGAAACAACCGCCCCGGACTTCGGTCCGGGGCTGTTGTGTGTGATGAGCCGGCCGTGGATAACCGCGTGTCGAACCATTCTTTATTGGTGTTTCGATATAGCGCAGGCGCAATTCCCGCCGAGGCGTCCGGCAAGGCTCCGCGAAGAACCGCCACATGTAGACTTCGGAACACTTCACGGCACGCACACGAAACCGATATCGGTGGGAGTTCCGCACCCACGGTAGGCCAGCGTCACGACGACCCGGAGTAGCCTCACCAGATGCCCGTCACCCGCTCGATGAGCAAGGATGAGGTACGCGCGTTGCTCGCGCTCCTGTTCGACGCGCTCCGGACAACCCGTTGGGCCTGCGCCGGTTTCGTCGTCTTCCAGCTCGCCTCGGTGTTCACCACGCTCGCCCAGCCCGCTCTCAACGCGGCGATCATCGACGACGGAATCCTGCGCGGTGACGTGGCGACCATCAAGCGCGTCGGGGTACTCATGGTCGTGGTGGCCGTGGTCAACCTGGTGGTGTCGATCGGTGCCACATTCCTGGCCTCCCATATCTCGGCGACCGCGGCGCGCGACCTCCGCACGCGTGTGCACGGTCGGATCAGCGCCTTCAGCGATCCGCAGGTCCACTCCATCGGCCTCTCGAGCCTGCTGACGCGCTCCACTGGCGATGTGGGCCAGATCCAGGGATTCCTCTTCATCAGCCTGACCGTCGTGGTGACCGCGCCGTTGATGCTGTTCGGCGCGCTGGTGTTGTCGCTGGCGCAGGGCTGGCGGATGGCGCCCGTGCTGGTGGTCGCCGGGGCGGTGCTGGTCGTCGTCGTCGCCGTCCTCGTCCGGCGTCTGGTGCCGTGGGCTGCGCAGTTGCAGCGTCGTCTCGACGTCGTGAACCGGGTGCTCCGCGAGCAGCTGCGTGGGATCGCGATCATCCGCACCTTTCGGCGAGAGGACCGGGAACGCGCCCGGTTCGCGGTGGAGAACGACGAACTCACCCACGTGGCCCTGCGCCTCGGCCGACTGCAGGTCCTGATGCTGCCGTTGGTCACCGTGGTCTCGAACCTCGCCGTGGTCGCGGTGACCGCACTGGGTGCGATCTTCGTCGACCGCGGTGAGATGCAGATCGGCCAGATCACCGCGACGGTCGGCTATCTCGCCCAGATCCTGCTGGCGGTGTCGCTGCTGACCATCATCGCCGGGGTCATCCCGCGTGCGGTGACCAGCGCCGGACGAATCACCGAGGTACTCGACACCGAGCCGCTCGACCCCGGCGACCCCGGTGACGGCCGGGCGCCCTCACCGCCCGCGATCGTCTTCGACGCGGTGTCGGTCGCCTATCCGGGCGCCGAGTCCCCCACCGTCGACCAGGTCTCCCTGTTCTGCGCACCCGGCACGGTGACCGGCGTCCTCGGTGGAACCGGAAGCGGCAAGTCGACGCTGCTGTCCCTACCCCTGCGGTTCGCCGACCCCACGTCGGGCGTGCTCCGATGGGATGCCGCCGACGTGACCGCTCTGGCGCCCGCCTGGGTTCGCGCACGCAGCGCCTTCGTGGGTCAGGGTGCGGAGCTCATCACCGGGACGGTCGCCGACAACCTCCGGATCGCCCGACCGACCGCCACCGACGACGAGCTGTGGGACGCCCTGGAGGTCGCCGCCGCGGCCGACTTCGTCTCGGCTCGCCCCGGCGCTCTCGACGCCACGGTGGCGCAGGACGGACGCAACTTCTCCGGTGGTCAGCGCCAACGGCTCGCACTCGCGCGTGCCGTGCTCCGCCGGCCCGCGCTGTACGTCCTCGACGACCCGTTCAGCGCTCTCGACGTCGACACCGAGGCCCAGATCATCGGACGGTTGCGCCGGACCGATCCGGATGCGACGGTCCTGATCGCCGCGCAGCGTGTGTCGTCGGTCCAGCACGCGGACGTCATCGCGGTGCTCGACGCGGGACGGATCGTCGGCCTCGGAACAGATTCGGAATTGCGGTCCCGCAGCGACATCTATCGGGAGATCGCCTACGCGCAGGCGGTGACCAATGCTTGACCAGAGATCGCAGGCGCCGGCGGTCGGGCCGAGGGGGAAGCAGGCGTCGGCAGACCGACCGACGGCTCGACGGCGCGATGGATCGCTGCGCTGGATCGTCCGGCAACTCGACCTGAGCAGAGGACGCGGGACGGCCATCTCCCTCTTCGCGATCCTCGCCGCGGTCGGCGGCGTCGTCGCGCCGATCCTGTTCGGTGCGGTCACCAACGTGATCGTCGACGGCACGGTCGGCGACGTGACGATGAACTGGGGACTGCTCTGGACGCTGCTGGCGATCCAGGTCGGGGTGTTCGTGGCGGCCGCGGTCTGCAGCCTCGCCCAGGGCCGGTTGCTGACCGTCGCCGTGCAGCGGTCGGTGGCCGGGTTGCGCGCACGCATTGAGGACAAGATCCACCGTCTTCCGTTGCGCTACTTCGAGAACACCACACGCGGCGTGTTGGTGAGCAAGCTGACCGCCCACACCGACAACGCCGCGACGGTGATCGCACCGGTGCTGGTGACCGTTCCGACGAATGCCTTGACGCTTGTCGTCGTCACCGCCGTGCTGTTCGTCATCTCCCCGGTGCTGGCTTGTGTCGCCCTGGTCGCAGCACCCGTGTCGGCGCTGGCCGCGGTCCTGCTCGCCCGCCGGGCACGACCGCACCTCGAGTCCCGCTGGACGACCACGGCCGCCCTCACGGGGCACATCGAAGAGGAACTCAGCGCGCGCCGGATGTTGCAGGCGTACAACGCCGAACCGACCGCCGCGCGCCGCTTCGACGACCTCAACGACAAACTCTTCTCCTCGGTCCGCTCTGCCCAGTGGATCGGCGGTTCCCTGCCCTCGGTCCTCACCGCGCTCAACGCCCTGGTGTTCCTCGTCCTGGCCGTCCTCGGCGGGATCATGGTGGTCGACGGCCATCTGAGTCTCGGCGCGGCCCAGGTCGTGGTCGTGTTCGCGCAACAGCTGACCAGTGCGGTCCGCGAGCTCGCCGGCTTCGTCACCAAGGTCCAGTCCGGAACGGTGTCGGCGAGCAAGGTCCGCGAGGTGCTCGAGGCCCCCGAGGACGCCGGCGCCGACACCGGCCAGCCGGTACCGGTCTCGTCCGGCCGGCACCAGCTCCCACCCGAGATCGTCTTCGACGACGTGGGCTTCGCCTACGAGGAGGACAACCCCGTTCTCGACTCGGTGAGCTTCCGGATGGCACCCGGCACGACCACCGCCGTGGTGGGGACCACCGGGTCGGGCAAGACCACGCTGACCAATCTCCTGCAGGCGTTCTACGCACCCAGCCGGGGCTCGATCACCATCGACGGCGTCGATCTCGTCGAACTCGGACCGCACCGGGCACGGGCGGACATGGCCGTCGTCACCCAGGAACCGTGGCTGTTCACCGGGACAGTCCGCGAGAACATCGCCTTCGGCATCGAGGACGGCCGTGCGGTCGATGCGGCTCTTACGGACAGCCACGTCGCGCAGATCGTCGCAGCACTCCCCGAGGGCATCGACACCGTGATCGGCCAGGAATCCGAAAACCTCAGCGCCGGCGAGAAACAGCTGGTCACCGTCGCGCGCGCGATTGCCGCGTCGCCCAAGATCCTCATTCTCGACGAGGCGACGAGCGCCGCCGACCCCCGCACCGAGTTGCTCGTTCAACGTGCCCTGCACCGACTACGCGCGGGGACCACCACCCTGCTCATCACCCACCGCATGGCGACCGCGGCGTTGGCCGACGAGATCGTCGTCCTCGACGATAGGGTGATTGCCGAGGCAGGGACCCACCAGGAGTTGCTCGCCGCGGGCGGGATCTACGCCCGACGGTGCGGACTCGCGCCGGCGGACGCCACGGCCGGCGACGACGCGAGTGTGAGCGGCAGCAGTCCCAGCGGTCCGGACGCGAGGTCGGACCCGTGACAGAAGGCAGGAGCCAGCGCGAGTCGGACCACCGGCCCGCCGTCTCCCGATCAGGAGGAAACGTGTACAGAGGTTTGCGCAGACTCGGGATGGCAGCGGCGGTCGCCCTCAGTGTCTCGCTCGTCGCTCCGATGACCGGCGGGGCGAGCGCCGCACCACGACTCGTCGACGCCGGATCGCCCGGGCGCGTGACCGACATCGTCGTGCATTCCGACGCCATGAACCGGGATGTCCCGCTGACGGTGATCAAGCCGGCCGACGAGTCCAAGCCGCGGGGCGTGCTCTACCTCCTCAACGGCGCCGGCGGGGGCGAGGATCGCGCCAACTGGCTGGAGAAGACCGACATCGTCGAGTTCACACGCAACAAGAACCTGTACGTGGTCATCCCGAACGCCGGCCAGTACAGCTATTACACCGACTGGCAGAAGCCCGATCCGGTTCTCGGCGTGCACAAGTGGTCGACCTTCCTGGGCAAGGAACTCCCCGCGGTCGTCGATGCCACCTACAACACCTCCGGCCGCAACGCCATCGGCGGGATCTCCTCGTCGGCGACGTCGGTGCTGAATCTCGCCATCGAGCATCCCGATCTCTATCAGGCCGTCGGCTCCTACAGCGGATGTCCGACGACGTCCGACCCGTTCGGTCAGGAGTACATCCGACTCGTCGTGGAGATCCGCGGGGACGGCGACGCCACCAACATGTGGGGTCCGTACGGCGGCTCCGGCTGGCGCGCCCACGATCCCGTGGTCAACGCCGCCAAGCTGCGTGGCCAGAAGCTCTACATCTCGAACGCCGGCGGTCTGCCCGGGCAGTACGACAATCCTCGCTACGTGAAGGACCTGGACACCCTGGCCGACCAGATCGTCGTGGGCGGAGTCATCGAGGGCGCCACCCTGGGCTGCACCGTCCAGCTCCTGAATCGTCTCGGGCAGTTGAACATTCCGGCGACGGTGGACCTTCCGCCGGCGGGAACCCATTCATGGCTGTACTGGCAGGACCAGCTGCACCGTTCGTGGTCGTTCTACGAGCGCGCCCTCGCCTGACCGCGGCGCCACCGGAGCCGCCTCGGCGAACCGTCCGTCGCGCAACTCGACTGTCCGGTCGGCGAGGTCGAGCACACGCGGATCATGGGTGATGAGGATAGTGGTCCGCAGTGACGCGACCCCGGCGAGTGGTTCGAGGATCCCGCTGACGGTCTCGTCGTCGAGGCCCGTGGTCGGTTCGTCGAGGACGAGTACCGGGCGGTTTCGAAGGATCGTGCGCGCCAGCGCAATTCGCTGCTGCTGACCACCGGACAGGTTCTCCCCACGTTCGACGACCTCGGCGTCGAGGCCGCCGTTCATCCGCGAGATGAATTCGGCGGCCCCTGCGGCCCGCGCGGCAGCTGCGATGTCCGCTCTGGTCGCCGTGGTGCAGCCGAAACGGATGTTGTCCGCGATCGTGCCACGCATCAACGCCGGCCGTTGATGCAGCACCGACAGGTGCTCTCTCAGGTCACTCACGTCGAGGTGGCGAATGTCGTTGCCGTTGAGTCGGATCGACCCCGCGTCAGGGTCGTACAGACGCAGCAGCAGACGGGTCAGGGTGCTCTTGCCGGCACCACTCGGACCCGTGACCGCCACTGTCTCACCCGCACGGATCTCCAGGTGGGCATCTTCGAGGACTCGGGACCCGTTGTCCGGGTACGCGAAGGACACCCCGGTCAACGACAGACCCACCGGGGCGGGCGAGACCGGACGACGGGCCGGAATCGGGTCGATGGCCACTGGTTCGGACGAAATCGACTCGGTTGCAATCGGTTCGGCGACACCAGCCGGCGCGTCGAGGACCTCGGCCACCCGTTCGGCGCTCGCGGTCGCGGACGTGACCTCGACGAGCAGACCGCCGAGTGCCTGGATCTGCGGGTAGAGGTACCCGAGATATCCGGTCAGGGCGATGAGCGTGCCCAGTTGCGCATCACCGCCGGCGATGAGCCACGCCCCGAACGCGATGACGACGATCATGCAGAGCACTTCGGCGACCGTGACCGCCTCGGCGAAGGCCGCCCCCGCCCGGGACTCCGACATCCGGGCCTCCCGCCATCGGCGGTTCTGCTCCAGGACCCGGGCTCGGTGGTGCGAGGTCTGGTTGTCGGCCTGCAACGCCACCATGTTGCCGATCCCCTCGGCGACCAGTGCACTGATCCGGCCGGCAGCCTGCCGCTCGCGCCGCGACGCACGTTTGACCACGGCGCCGAATCGACGGGCCGTCACCCAGAGCAGCGGCGCGAGAACGGCGGCGACGAGGGCCAATTGCCAGTTGGTCGCGAAGGCGGCGGCACCGTAGACGAGGAGGCTCACGGTGGCGACGACGCCGGAGACCACACCCGACGACACGAGACTGTCGACCGCCTCGACGTCGGCGGTGGTGCGCGACACCAGGTCGCCGTCACCGAACCGGTCCCGCGTGTGCGGTGCGAGCCGCTGGATGTGAGCGTACAGCTGACCTCGGAGACGCAGCAGCAGTGTCTCGGTCACGCCTGCGGTCAGGATCCCGCCCACATACGACGACACGGCGCCGACCAGCGAGACGGCCACCCAGATCATCATCGGGGTGGACAGCGCGCTCAGATCGCCGGTCACCAGCACGTCGTCGACGATGTGCGCGAAGAGCGCGACGGTGACCACCGTGGTGCCGACCTGCACGAGGTGGCAGATGACAGCCACCGCGAGACGCCATCGCAGTCCGACGACCATGGGCGCGAAACGGCGGACGGTCGCCGACACGGTGAGAGTCGCCGGACGGGACTCCGGCGTCGGGACGCGTGGCCCCACGTCGCACGCGCTCGGATCGTCAACCGGTCGCAGTTCGGTGGCGGTGGACATGTCGATGGCTCCTCACCGGCGGGACGAGATCCGCCGGCACCGAGACTACGACCGAGGACCGATGAGTTTCACTGCCAGACAGCCGAATACAGCAGACTCACAGCGACACCGAACCAACCCCACACCAACGACCGCGGGGCGGGAATCCGTTCGGATTCCCGCCCCGCGGCGTGGTGGAGGAGTCGATCAGCCGAGGCTGAACGGCTTGCCGTTCAGTGCCACGACACCCTTGACGGCATCGGTGCTGACGGTCACCTGGATGAAGGCGCGAGCCGCGGCGTAACCGGCGCAGCTCTCGACCTTGAACTGCTCCTGGCTGTAGACCACGCCACCCTTCTGTCCCTTGAAGGTGTAGGCGTTCACGTTGTAGCCCTTGTACGCGGTGTCATCACCGGAGGTCTCGTTGACCAGCCACTGGCGCTTGACCTCACCGGGGCCGAGCGAGAAGCCGCCGCCGACCTCTTCACCGTCGAGCCCGCCACCGACGGTGACGTTCGAGGGATCGGTGTAGTCCAGCCCACCGGAGACGCCCGGAACGCTGACCTCGCCACCGCCAAAGTTGACCTGGCAACCGACGTCGTAGCCGACCTTGATCGAGCCACCCTCGGCCTTGCCGCCGACGGTCACGCGGACCTTGCCCGACAGCCACACCTCACGGGTGGTGGGCACGTTGCTGATCGGACGCTGCACGTTGACGTACTCGTCGAACAGCTGGACGGTGACGGGGGTTCCGTCGACCAGGGTCTTGGTGATGGTGCCGCCCGCGAGCGGACCGGCGGTGGCGCCACCGGCGCCGAGGCTGGTGAGGCCCATCGCGACGGCACCGGCGAGACCGGCCGCCGCAACCACGCGACGCGTGATGTTCTTCTTCATGATTCCCCTTCGTGGAATATCGATCTGCTCAGGGCAGATAGTCAGGAAAAGCTGGTTATCTGCGCCCGGATCAACCGATGGTGAAGGGCTTGCCGTACAGGGTGGACTGGATGAGGGTGCCCTCGCCGCTCACCTTGCCGTCGTCGGTGCTGTAGCCCTTGGCACCGATGGTCTTGACGGCCGAACGAGCCGAAGCGTAGCCACCGCACTGGTTGAGGTTGAACGACAGCTGCGACAGCTGGACCGCGGCGACACCCTCGTCCGAGAAGTCCTTGTCGGTGATGTCGACGACCGCGACCTGGCCGGGCTTGAGCGGAAGGCCGAGCGAACCGGACAGGGTGGTGGCGGTGAGGCTGATCGCGCCGCTGAGGTCCAGCGTGATACCGCTGACGTCGACCTGGCAGCCGATGATGTACTTGACGGCCAGGTTGCCGCCGACGCCAGCCGACGCCTTGCCGGTGTAGGTGCCGGAGATCACGAAGCCACGCGACGCGGGGTTGTTCGCGACGGTGGGGATCGGGTAGGCGTTCTCACCGGTCCGCCAGGTCTGGATGGACTCGCCGTCGATGCCGGTGGCGTTCTTGTAACCGTTCGGCAGCGGCGCACCTGCCGCTTCGCCGACGCCCATGCCGGCCAGGCCCACGACCGCGGCCGAGGCGATCGCGACCGCGCCCGCGGCGCGGCGCAGCCCAAGCTTGCTGAACTTGCTCATTCGTTCCCTCTCACAGGATTCGGCTGTTACCCCGCGGAATGCACTCACACCCGCAAGTCATGACCCACGACGTTCGATGGGCTTCCACACAGTTACCACCAAGCCAGCTCTTATGCATGCCTTAGCTGTCGTTAAGAATCCATCGAATTCGTGGTCACTGCTGCGTTGTCACTCGCGACAGATCGCAGGACTCCCCCGGTCCCCGACTCTGGGGACCGCGCGTCGTCGAGCCGAACGTTATCGGAGCGGTCTCAACTCGGGCAACAGGAGGACTCGGCCGTGTCACGAAGAGGGCACGCACCAGCGTGAATCTCAGATTCGCCAACGATAGAACGGCGAAAGTTAACGACAGGAAAACACGCTGATGTGACTACGTACGTAAAGAGCGAAATCACCCGTGATGCGGCGGCCGCTGCGCCTCGTACCAATCCTTAGAGCGCCCTGTGTGATGTTCGTCACTCTCGTCTGAAGTCAGTTCAGGAAGGGTGTTTCCGAACACCGCGTCGAGACGACGACGCCGCGCAGCTCGGTGCTGCGCGGCGTCATCATCGCTGCTCATCGGCAATTTCCGGGGTTCTGAAGACTCTGTTCCCACCGGTCGGATATCCCATCGAAAGTGGCCCGTCACCCTGTTAACCAGGAGTTTTCTTTGTATTGCTGAACAGATTTCCGGGCCGCTCGGAGGCCTCGCGGAGCGACCGGGTCAGAACTCGCTGATCGACTCGATCACGTACTTGGCGAGGGGTGCGGCAGTTGCCATGCCGTCGCGCACCGCAGCCCGCGAGTTGGCCAGGTTCACCACGAGTGTCTGTCCGGAGATTCCAGCCAGCCCGCGCGAAAGTCCGCCGTCGGTGGCTCCCGCCGCCAGACCGGAGCTGCGGACGGCCTCTTCTATACCCCGCAGACGCCGATCCAGAAGGGGTTCGGTGGCCTCGGGCGTCACATCCCGGGCGCCGACGCCGACGCCGCCCACCGAGACCACGAGGTCCACTCCGCCGATCACCGCGGTGTTGAGCGCATTGCGGATCTCCACCTCGTCCCCGGAGACGACCACGGCGGCGTCGACGTGGAACCCCGCCTCGGCCAGCAGTTCGCTCACGAGCGGCCCGAGCAGACGCTGGTCCTCACCGTGGGCCGCCTCGTCGTCGACGACGACGACCAGCGCACGACCGATCTCTTCGCCCTGCGGGCGGTGAGCGGCCTGTTCGTGGCGCGCGACGAACTCCCGTGCCGCGGCGTCGGCCGCGACCACGTCGGCGGGGTCGACCGGACCCGGCCCGCCCGCGAGGCGGACGTCCAATGAGTTCTCGTCGAGATCGGTCTCGGCCGAGACGGCGGTGGTACCCGGGTTGCGCGGAGCAGCGTCGGACATGACAGGCCCTTTCTTGATAGGTGGGACCGTCGAAACGGTCGTTCGTGCTGCGCTGTGCCGGCGCCCGCGGTGGGCGCCGGAACAGCCTCCTCGATGCAGTTGTGGTGGTCGGTCAGCCGGCCGCGAGCGTGCCGAGCTTCACCTGGGCGGTCTTGGTGGCGCCGTTGTCCACATAGGTCACGGTGACCGTGTCGCCCGGTGCGTGCGACCGGACCGCGGCGACGAGGGCGTCCCCCGAGGAGATGACGCGGTCGTCGACCTTCGTGATGACCGCGTCCTCGGGGATGCCCGCGTTCGCAGCCGGACCGCCGGGCGTCACCGCGGTGACGACGGCCCCGGGTGCGTCGGACGCGCCGCTCGGCCGTACCGACACACCGATGTTGGCGTGGCTGGCCTTGCCGGTGGACTCGAGTTCCCTGGCCACCCGGATGGCCTGATCGATCGGGATCGCGAACCCGAGTCCGATGCTGCCACCGGCCTGTTGCTCACCCCCACCGAGGGTGGCGATCGCGGTGTTGATCCCGATCAGCGCGCCCCGGGCGTTCACCAGGGCACCGCCGGAGTTGCCCGGGTTGATCGCCGCGTCCGTCTGGACGGCGTCGATGACCGAGGTGGTGTTGGTCCCGGGGTCACGCGAGGTCAGCACGGGACGGTTGAGCGCGCTGATGATGCCGGTGGTGACGGTGCCCGCGAGTCCCAGCGGTGAACCGATCGCGATCACGTCCTGCCCGACGGCCAGGTTGTTCGAGTTGCCCACGGTGATCGGCGTGACGTCGTCGCGGTCGACCTTGATGACCGCGATGTCGGAGATCGGGTCGGCCCCCAGGACACGGGCCTCGGCCCGCGAACCGTCGGCGAAGTTGACCGCGACCCTCGACGCCGGGCCGTCGCCGCCGGCGCTGACGACGTGGTTGTTCGTCATGATGACGCCGTCCTCGCTGAGGACGACGCCCGAGCCGGAACCCATCGCCCCGCCGGACGCGACCTCGATGGAGACCACCGACGGGGTGACCCGGGCCGCGACCTCCTGCACGGAACCGGCCGGCGCGGCGACCGGCGTCGTGTTGTCGTTGCCGGGGTCGCCGCCCAGCGGACCGTTGCTGGTGCTGGAGCCGCCGTCGGAGTCGGCGAGGTTGTATCCGGCGACGCCACCCACGCCGCCCGCGACCAACGCCAGCACGAGTCCGGCCACCCCCAGCGCCACGAGGCGTCCGGCACCCTTCTTCTTGGTGGCGGGTGCGGCCGACGGGCCGTCCGGACCCTGGTTCCCGAAGCCGGGCTGGGAGCCGAACGGCGCCGGGCCCGACTGCCCGTACCCGGGACCCGGACCGAAGTTGCCCTGCGGCGGGAACGGACTCGTCCCGGGCCTGCCGTACGACGACGTCGGCGCGTTGGCGCCCGGGTAGCCCCCGGCGCCCTGGGCGGGGAACGAGCCGGACGGCGGACCGTAGGAACCGCCCTGCCCCGCCGCCTCGTTGCCGGACGCCGCGCGGTGACCCCCACCCGGCTGGCCCCCACCGTGCTGACCACCACCGTGTTGACCACCGCCGTGCTGACCGCCCCCGTAGGAGCCGTCACCGTGCGATCCGCCAGTCGTCATCTTCGTCTCTTCCTCGTCGGCCCGGCGATGCGCCGGTGCTGGTTGTCGTTGGCCGGGCCGGGACCGCAACACCTCGGCAGCGTCGTACCCGAACTGCGCCTTCGGTCAACCCTAATGGTGATCGATGACCAGGTCACACCGTCTGAGTACAAGCCTGTTCGCAGTCTCCGACAGCTGAGTCGCCGGCCCGGCGCCACCCGCTTCTCCTCTACTGACGAATCACCTGCGGGGATGGTTCCGCCGCAGTTGCCCGGCCCGGCAGGGTCATCCGGATCAGCGCTCCCCCGAGCGGCGACGTGTCGGCGACCACGGTGCCGCCGTGTCGTTCGACCACCTGACGCACGATTGCCAGTCCCAGACCCGATCCCGGCATCGACCGCGACTGCGTCGACCGATAGAACCGCTCGAAGACGAGACCTCGGTCCTCCTCGGGGATTCCGGGACCGGCATCGGCGACGTTGAGCTCCGCGGTCGACATCCCGATCTGGGTCAGGCCGACGCGCACCGTGCGGCCGGGAGGACTCCACTTCGCCGCGTTGTCGAGCACGTTCAGCACCGCGCGCGACAGTCCATGTGCCTCGCCGAACACGAACCACGGGGCGAGGTCGACCTCGAACTCGACGTCGTTGCGGCGGCGTCGAACTCGTTCGAGGGCCTGCTCCACGATCTCGGCGAGATCGACCTCCTCGTAGACCACTTCCGGCGCGTCCTCGCGGGCGAGGTCGACGAGATCGCCCACGAGCGTGGACAATTCCTCGATCTGCGCCATCACATCGGCACGGAGATCGACCATGTCCTCCTCCGGCACCGCCCGCGCCCCGGGACGACTCGCGGCGATCAGCAACTCCAGATTGGTCCGCAACGAGGTCAACGGGGTCCGCAGCTCGTGTCCGGCGTCGGCGACCAGACGTGCCTGCCGATCCCGGGACTCGTCGAGGGCGCGCAGCATCGCGTTGAAACTGACCGTGAGCTTGGCGAGTTCGTCGTTGCCGGTCACCGGGATGGGCGTCAGGTCGTTGGTCCGCGCGACCCGCTCCACGGCGCGGTTGAGACGCGAGACCGGCCGCAACCCGGCGCGCGCCACCGTCGTCCCGGCCAGGGCGGCGAGGGCGACCCCGCCGCAACCGACCACGAAGAGCACCCAGGCCAGACGCTTGAGCACCCGGTCGGTCTGGATGAGGCTCTGTGCGAGCACGAGGGTGTTGCCGTCGTCGAGTTTGCGGGTCAGGACACGCTGATTGCGCGTGGTGCGCAGGCTCTGCTGCGTGGAACCGGGCACGGACGGCGACCGGACGATGCCGCGCTCGACGTCGTCGAACGGCACCTGACCGATGAGATACGTCTCGCCGCTGGGGGTCACCAGCGCGATGGAGATGTTGGTGGAGAACACCGTTCCGGCCACCAGCTGCTCGGGTTGCGTACGCAGGACCCCCGCGCGGGCGAGCGCGGCCATCCCGTCGGCGCGACTCTCGAGCTGCTGGTCGACATCGTTGTACATCGCGCGATACACGACGAAATACGCGGCCGCGGCCATCAGACTCACCGAGACCAGCACGACGGTCGCCGACAGGATCGTCACGCGGGTACGCAGCGACACCGCGCGCATCAGCGGCATCGGCGCCCGCATCTCCTTCTCGTCCGACCCGACACCGGTGGTGTGCCCCGTGATCGCCCGGGTGAGGCGGTCGCGGAGGAGATCCCGGGTCTTCGGGTGTCGCGACGTCGAGTTCGACGACTTGCCGATCACTAGGGCGGCGTCTCCCGCAGGACGTACCCGACCCCGCGCACGGTGTGGATCAGTCGCGGTTCGCCGTCGGCCTCGGTCTTACGCCGGAGATAGCCGACGTACACCTCGAGCGCATTACCCGACGTCGGGAAGTCGTAGCCCCAGACCTCTTCGAGGATGCGGCTGCGCGACAACACCCGGCGCGGATTGGCCATGAGCATCTCGAGCAGGGCGAACTCGGTGCGCGTCAGACTGATCGAGCGCTCGCCGCGGGTGACATCGCGGGTGACGGGATCGAGCGACAGATCCGCGAACGTCAGGGTCTCCGAATCCGCGTCCTCGTCCGGCGAGGCACGGCGCAACAGCGCCCGCAACCGGGCGAGGAGTTCCTCGAGGGCGAACGGCTTGGGCAGGTAGTCGTCGGCTCCGGCGTCGAGCCCGGACACCCGCTCGGACACTGAGTCGCGTGCGGTCAGCACCAGGATGGGGAGGTCGTCACCGGCGGAGCGGAGTCGGCGGCACACCTCGAGGCCGTCGAGCCTGGGCATCATCACGTCGAGGATCGCCACGTCGGGCCGGTCGGCCAGGATCTTCTCGAGTGCCTCGATGCCGTCGCCCGCGGTCTCGACGCTGTAGCCGTTGAAGGTGAGCGACCGTCGCAACGACTCCCGGACGGCCCGATCGTCATCGACCACGAGGATGCGCATGGCTACAGTCTTATCCACCCCGGCTGAGATCCGGCTGAGCAACGCCGAAACCCACCCGTTCAAGTGACGGAGTCGGCGTTCACCTGCGGTTCCGGCGGCCTTTCACATCGGGGACCGAGTTCTGTGAGGTCAAGTTGATGGATGCGTAACGCCGGGCTTCGGGTCGCGAAACATCGACCTCCGACGCTGGAACCCGTGACCCTGTCTGCCCCGACTCGATCTGTCGTGTCCCGATCGGTGATGTCGCTGTGCGCCTATTGCGGTGTCGGTTGCGGCATGGAGATGAAGCTCGACGACGATTCCGACCGCGTCACCAAGACGATCGGCCGGCCCGATCATCCGACGAACTTCGGGCGACTGTGCACCAAGGGGTCCACCACCGCGGACATGCTCGCCGCCGGCGGGCGCCTGTCCACCGCGCTGGTCCGAGACGATCGGGGCGGCCAGCTCCGGCCCGCCGAACTCGACGCCGTCGTCACCGACGCCGCGCGACGCCTGCGCGACATCGTCGACGAGCACGGGCCCGACGCGGTGGCCCTGTATGTGTCGGGCCAGATGTCGCTGGAGGCGCAGTACCTGGCGAACAAACTGGCCAAGGGATTCCTGCGCACCAATCAGATCGAGTCGAACTCGCGACTGTGCATGGCGAGCGCCGGGACCGGATACAAACTGTCGCTCGGCTCCGACGGGCCGCCCGGGTCTTATCAGGACTTCGACCACGCCGACGTCTTCCTGGTCATCGGCGCCAACATGGCCGACTGTCACCCGATCCTGTTCCTGCGCATGATGGACCGGGTCAAGGCCGGGGCCAAGCTGATCGTCGTCGATCCTCGACGCACGGCGACGGCCGACAAGGCGGACCTGTTCCTGCAGATCCGGTCCGGGACCGACCTCGCCTTCCTCAACGGCCTGCTGCACCTGCTCATCGAGAACGGCCACACCGACACCGAGTTCATCGAGTCGTTCACCGACGGCTTCGACCAGATCCCCGACTTCGCCGCCCAGTACCCGCCGGATGTCGTCGAATCGATCACCGGGATCGCGGCGTCGGACCTGCGGGCCGCGGCCGAGCTCATCGGCAACGCAGCCAACTGGATGAGTTGCTGGACGATGGGCCTCAACCAGTCCACCCACGGGACCTGGAACACCAACGCGCTCATCAACCTCCACCTCGCCACCGGCGCGATCTGCCGGCTCGGCAGCGGACCGTTCTCACTGACCGGACAGCCGAACGCCATGGGCGGGCGCGAGATGGGTTACATGGGCCCGGGACTGCCCGGCCAGCGCGCTGTCGTGTCCGCGGCGGACCGTGAGTTCGTGGAAGGTGTCTGGGGTGTTCCGGCCGGGACCCTGCGCACCGACGTGGGCGGCGGCACCATCGACATGTTCCGTCGGATGGCCGACGGCGAGATCAAGGCGTGCTGGATCATCTGCACCAATCCCGTTGCCTCGGTGGCGAATCGCAAGACCGTCATCGAGGGACTCGAGCGCGCCGAGCTCGTGATCACCCAGGACACCTTCGTCGACACCGAGACCAACCAGTACGCCGACGTGGTGCTGCCCGCGACGCTGTGGTCGGAGTCGACCGGTGTGATGGTCAACTCCGAACGCAACCTCACCCTGTTCGAACCCGCGCTCGACGCCCCCGGACAGGCGATCCCGGACTGGCAGCTCATCGCGCGCATCGCCGCCGAGATGGGGTACGCCGACGCCTTCGACTATGCGAGCGCCGAGGAGGTGTTCGAGGAGATCAAACGGTTCGCGAACCCGAACACCGGTTACGACCTGCGCGGGGTTACCTACGACCGGCTCCGCCGCACTCCGATGCAATGGCCGTGCCCGCCGGCCGACGACAGCGAGCCCGATCCGGTGGACACCGGTGCCCGCAACCCGATCCGATATCTCAACGACGGTCGCAGTCAGACGCTCCACCGCCTCGACGACGGGTCGATACCGCGCCTCGCGTTCGCCACCCCCAGCCGCCGCGCCCAGTTCCTCGCCCGTCCCCACCTCGACCCGGCCGAGATGCCCGACGACGACTACCCCTTCTTGCTCAACACGGGCCGGTTGCCCCATCAGTGGCACACCATGACCAAGACCGGCCGGGTGGCCAAGCTCAACAAACTCAACCCGGAGCCCTTCGTCGAGATACATCCCGACGATGCCGACCGGTTGGGCGTCACCGCCGCGGACAAGGTCGAGGTGGCGTCCCGTCGCGGCCGGGCGGTGTTGCCCGCGCGGATCTCCGACCGCGTGCGACCCGGCAACTGCTTCGTACCGTTTCACTGGAACGACGTCTTCGGTGAACACCTGGCGATCAATGCCGTCACCTCCGACGCGGTGGATCCGTTGTCGCAGCAACCGGAGCTGAAAGTCTGTGCTGTGACCCTGATCCGGGTGCCCGGCTCGCGCGGTGACGTCGACGATGCGCCGGTCGTCGCCGCGGGCCCGACGAAACTGGCTGAGGCACTGGGAGTGACGGGCGTCGCACCGCCCGCCATGTCGCCGGCGGAGCGCCTGTACCTCGCCGGCCTCGTGGCCGGCGTGGGCGACTCGCCCGCGGGCAGTCCGGTCGTCCCGGCCGATGCGCCGCTGGGTGCCGAGCTCCGCATCTGGGTGTCGGGTGTTCTCGCCGGTCTGTACTCCCGCGCGGCCGCCGCACCCGATCCCGCTGTCCCCCGGTCCGACTCATCGTCGTCGGAACCGGACACCGACACGGTGACGGTGCTCTGGGCCTCGCAGATGGGCAACGCCGAGGAGCTCGCCGCAGAAGCAGCCGAGCGCGTCAAGGCCAGCGGCCTCCGGGTCGACGCCCGGTCGATGGACGATGTCGAGGTCGGCGAACTGAAGGGCACGGCCCTGTTCGTCACCTCGACCACCGGGGACGGCGATCCGCCGGACAACGGTACATCGTTCTGGGATGCGCTGAACTCCGACGACGCACCCGACCTGTCCGGCGTCGACTACGCGGTGCTGGCGCTCGGCGACTCCAACTACGACGACTTCTGCGGCCACGGACGCAAACTCGACACGCGCATCGGCGAACTGGGTGGCCGTCGCCTACTCGAGCGCGTCGACTGCGAACCCGACTTCGAGGAGACGGCGGGCGGCTGGCTGACCGAGGTCATCCGGGCGATCAGCATGTCGAACCGGGCACCCATCTCGGGGGTGACCGGCGACCGGGTGACCGTGGTCAGTGAACCGGCCGACTCCGCGGCGGCACCCTCGGTACGTTCCGCGCCGGCCTATTCGCGGAAGAAGCCGCTGCTCACCTCGCTCGTGCGGAACGTCAAGCTCAACTCCGAGGGGTCCGGTAAGGACGTGCGCAACCTCGGGTTCCACCTGCCCGCGGGCACGATGTCGTACCAGGCCGGGGACGCGCTGGGGGTCTGGCCGCGCAACGACCCAACGCTCGTCGAGGAGTTCCTCGACCGCACCGGCCTCGACGCCGACGCGTCGGTGACCGTGGGCGGCGATGAGGTCGCGTTGCACACCGCCCTGCGCGACCGCATCGAATTCGCGCGCGTGACACCGGATCTCGTCCGTTTCGTCGCCGACCGTACCGGTTCCGCCGACCTCAAGACGCTCATCGCACCCGGGAACAAACAGCAGTTCAACGACTGGGCATGGGGGCGACAGTCGGTCGATGTCCTGGCCGATCATCCCGTCAGCGCCGACGCCGCGGAGTGGATGCAGGTCCTCAAACCGATGGCCCCCCGGTCGTATTCGATCTCATCGAGTCCCCTGGAGAGTCCTGACGAGATCCAATTGACGGTGTCGGCCGTGCGCTACAACCTGTTCGGCACGCCGCGCGGTGGAGTCTGCTCGACCTTCCTGGCCGACCGCGCCGACGAGGAGATCGGCGTGTTCGTCACCTCCACGAGCCACTTCCGGCCGCCGGCCGATCCCGACACCCCGATGATCATGATCGGCCCCGGCACCGGCATCGCCCCGTTCCGCGGTTTCCTCCGCGAACGCGAGGCCCTGGGGCACACCGGGAAGAACTGGCTGTTCTTCGGCGAGCAGTACTCGGCGACCGACTTCTACTATCGCGACGAGTTGACGACCATGCTCGGCGACGGACTGCTCGCCCGCCTCGACGTCGCGTTCTCGCGCGATCAGGATCGCAAGATCTACGTCCAGGACCGGATGCGCGAACACGGTGAAGAGCTCTACCAGTGGCTGCACGACGGCGCTCACGTCTACGTGTGCGGCGACGCGACACGGATGGCCAAGGACGTCGACGCGACACTGAAAGGCATTGTCGCGCAGTACGGTCGCCGCTCCCCCGCGAGCGCGGAGTCGTACGTCAAGGCCCTCGCAGCCGACAAACGCTATGTGCGGGACGTGTACTGATTCCCCATGCTCCCTGAGGTGCGAGGAGCGTAAGCGACGAGCCACGAAGGGCACCGCAAGTCGGAGTACACAGGCGACGCGAGCTGCCGCGAACTCTCCACAGGCAGGGGTACATACGTTCCTCGGGCTGCCAGAATCTTCGACGATACTGCGATGGCATGGGTATACATCCTCGAGTGCGCGGACGGGAAGTACTACGTCGGAAGCACGCGAAACCTCGACAATCGGTTACGCCAACACAGCTCGGCGCAGGTTGGTTTCACTGCTCACCGCCAGCCGGTGAGGCTGGCGTGGTCGGTTGAACTGTCACTGGACGACGCCTACGCGATCGAGCGACGAATTCACGGCTGGTCTCGTGCGAAGAAGAAGGCACTGATCGACGGCGATATCGATCTACTGCGCGCCCGGGCAGGGCGCAGGGGCGGTCGACCACGCTGACATTGACACGAGGCTTTGTGAACAAACGTGCAGGAGGACTTCCAGTGCCGTCACCAGCCCTCCGTGGCTCGTAGCGATCGCTCCTCACAGATCAGGGTCTCCGGCCTGACGGCCGTCGTGGGCCACGAAAGACCACTCCTGGGCGCCTGAACCCATGTTCCTGAGGTGCGAGCGAAGCGAGCCACGAAGGGCTCCGCAACGCGTCTCACCAGGCCCTTCGTGGCTCGTCGCTATCGCTCCTCACACCTCAGGGAGCATTCGTTTGTCACTAACGCCCGCAGGAGCACCCAACCAGACGACGATGTCCCCGTCTCGGTCCTCGACGCGGTAGACGCCGATGGAGTCGATACCGTCCGAGGTGCATCGGCCATCGGCCAGTTCGAAGGCGTACTGGTGCAACGGACAGACGACCTTGCCCAGATCGAACTGGCCGTCGGCGAGCGGTCCCCCGCGGTGCGGGCAGACGGCGTCGGTGGCGCGCAAGGTCCCGTCGGTCAGGCGGAACACCGCGATCTGCCTGTCTTGCATCGCATATGCTCGACTCTCGCCGACCTGCAGGTCGTCCAGTTGCCCCACGACGACGCCGGCGTCCGCCGACACACTGGTCATCGGACCGGCACCCGGGGCAGCGGCAGCAGCGGAAGCGCCGAGGTGAACTGCGCGGGCGATTTGGGTTCGGCGCGGTCCAGCCAGGGATCGACGTAGGCCTCGACCGCGGCGTCGATCCCCTCCTGCAACCCGGCGACCAGTCCGTCACGGTCGTCGACGATGATCGCGCGGAGTTCCTCGATGCCGATGCGCGGTACGAACGCGTACGTCCGCTCCAGCCACTTGCCCTGCTCGCGGTAGTACTGGATGAAGATGCCGCACAACCGGATCACCTCGTCGGCCGAATCCACGGTGGCCAGCAGGTCGCCCTTGCGGATGTGCGCGCCCGCGGCGCCACCGACGTAAATCTCCCACTTGCCGTCACCGATCGCGACCACGCCGAAGTCCTTGCACAGGGCCTCGGCGCAGTTGCGCGGGCACCCGGTCACCGCGAGCTTGAGCTTCGCCGGTGACTCCAGACCCTGGTAGCGCGTCTCGATGTCGATGCCGAGCTGCGTCGAGTCGCCGAGACCGAAACGGCAATAGTCGGTGCCGACACAGGTTTTGACCGTCCGGAAGCTCTTGCCGTACGCGTACCCCGACGGCATGCCGAGATCTTCCCAGACCTTCGGCAGGTCTTCCTTCTTCACGCCGAGCAGATCGAGTCGCTGCCCACCGGTCGCCTTGATCATCGGGATCGAGTACTTCTCCGCGACGTCGGCGATCTTGCGCAACTGCTCGGGTGAGGTCACCCCGCCCTTCATCTGCGGCACCACCGAGAAGGTACCGTCACGCTGGATGTTCGCGTGCACTCGGTCATTGACGAACAGTGCACCGGGTTCGCGCTTCCACGCCGAACCCCAGATGATCCGTAACAGTGAGGCGAGCGGCATCTTCGCCGTCGCGTCCTCGCCGTCGGGTGCGAGTTTGTCGAACACCTCGCTGACCGACCGCAGGTCCTGCCGTCGGATGGCGTCTATCAGTTCGGGTTTCGTCAGCGGGATGGCCGGGACGTACCAATCGGCGGACGCGTCGGCGGTGAGCTCGTCCCCCGCTGCGAGTTCGACGATGTCGGCGACGAGCCCCTTGCAGGAACCACATCCCTTGCCGGCGCGGGTCTTCGCGCACACCTCGCCGACGCTCGTGCACCCCGACGCCACGCAGGCCACGATGTCGCCCTTGGTGACCCCGTTGCAGTTGCACACCTGCACGTCGTCGGCGAGCTCGGCCGCCCCGGTCTCGGCGCTGGGGGTGCCCAGGTCGAACAGCATCGAGATGCGTTCGTCGGGAAGCGGTACCTTGTCGTCGAAGGCCTGCGTGAGGAAGTTGACCTTCGAGATGTCGCCCAGCAGCATCGCTCCGATGAGCTTGTTGTCACGAACCACGACGCTCTTGTAGACGCCGTTGCGTGGTTCGTAGAACTGGACGAATTCGTCGTCCTCGCGTTCCGGTCCCTTGACCCCCATGGCCGCGACGTCGACACCGGCGACCTTCAGCTTCGTGGTCAGCCGTGAACCGTGGTATTCGGCAGCCGGATTCGCGCCGGTGAGGACGTCGGCGAGCACGACCGCCTGCTCCCACAGCGGCGCGACCAGACCGTACACCTCGCTGCGGTGCTGCGCGCACTCCCCGACCGCGTAGATGAAGGCCTCGTCCTCGCAACGCATCTGATCGTCGACGACGATGCCGCGCTCGACGACCAGACCGGCGCCGCGGGCGATCTCGACGTTGGGGCGGATGCCGGCCGTCACCACGATCATGTCGGCGGGCAGCGAATCCCCGTCGGTGAAACCGACTCCCGCGACGGTCCCGTCGTCGTTGCGCAACACCGCCGTCGTCCGCTTGCCGGTGTGGACACCGACCCCCAGCGCCTCGATCTGGTTGCGCAGCACCTTGCCGCCGCGCTCGTCGAGTTGCTGGTTCATCAGGTGCCCGGGCGAGTGCACGACGTCGACGGCCACACCCTGGGTTTGCAGTCCGTAGGCGGCTTCGAGTCCGAGCAACCCGCCGCCGATCACCACCGCGCGCACGTTGTCGCGCGACGCGGCCATCTGCAGCATGCCGTTCGTGTCCTCGATGGTGCGGAAGCCGAACACGCCGCGTGCGAGCCTGCCGTCGGACTCGCGGAGTCCGTCCATGTTGGGGAAGAACGTGTGAGACCCGGTCGCGATGATCAGCACGTCGAACTCGATGATCCGTCCGCTCGCGCAGGTCACCGTCTTGGCGAACCGGTCGATCGACTCGGCGCGATCACCGGAGTGGAGCGTGACGTCGTTCTCCCGGTACCACGCCATCGGGTTGAGCATCAGGTCGTCGTCGTCGGCCGCGGTCTCCCCGGCCAGTACATGGCTGAGCATGATCCGGTTGTAGTTTCCGTACGGCTCGTCGCCGATCATGGTGATGGCGAACTGTTCCCGGCCGCCGCGGGAGATGATCTCCTCCACGGTGCGCGCGCCGGCCATGCCGTTGCCGACCACGACCAGCCGACGCGTGGGAACCGGTGGCGTCAGGTGCTCGTCGCCCATCAGAAGATGACCATCCCGAAGTCGACGACGACCTCACCGCTCGCGCCCTCCGGCGCGGCGAGGAGGAGCTCCAGCGTGGTGTCGGGTTCCACGTCTTCGACGACCCGCAACGGCACGTTGACCGACGACCTCGCGCCCATCGGGAACATCCGCATCGGCGTGCCGTCGCGAACCAGGGTCACGCAGATGAGTTCGTCGGAGCTGTTGCCGCCGCGAAAGTACAACGGCTGAGCCGTCATCCCGGGCGGGACGACGAAGGTCAGCGACGCATCGATCGGCCCCGGCTTCGACAGGCCCGAGCCGGAGAACGCGTAGACACCCTGCAGGAATTGTGGAGTGCTCGACATTCCGCCACTATCCGCGAGGCGCATGAAATGCGACTTGCCTCGGTGTTACGGCGACGTTGTCTGGTTCTCACCGGCCCGGCCCGCCCGCGAGAGCGCCACCGAGCGCGCGGTTCCGCTACCGCGAACCCAGCGCACGCTCCCGGGCGAGTAAGAAGAACGGGATCGCGGTGGCGATGCCGACGCCGAAGGTCAGCACGACCGACGCCAGCCACCACGGCAGGATGCGCAGGCGGCGGGCCTCTGCGAGAGCCCACACATGGAAGCCGATGACGACGAACGTCAGGTCGACCATCGCGAACCGTCCGGGCGTCGTCTTCAGGATGTCCCCCACGAAGAAGTCCTTGACCGACCCCGGCCCGTTCTGTCGTACGTAGGGGATCGCGATGGCGTTCTGCGTGACCAGCGCGGACAGGAAGACGACGAACAACGATCGCTCTCGCCACTTCTGGTAGGAATCGGTGGTCATCAGGCCCTCCTCGACGTGTCGGAACCTCGATGGTGGCACGGCAGAGCGGCACCCCGGCCCGAAACCGGAGCGATGGCCGTCAGGTCCGACGCCACCCCGCGGCGCCCACCATCTCGGCGACCTGGGTGAACTTCACACGGGGCCGGCCCTGTTCGAGGCCGCGACGCCGTTCGCGACGGTCGATGGCCCGCATCCCGCGGTAGCCGATCACCGTCCGGACGCGTGTGCGCACCAACGCACCGAAGGCTCCGGGCTCGCGTTCGGTCCGCGGCAGCCGGCCCGCCGCGGCGTCGGCGATGAAGTCCTCGACGGTGCGCGTCGCGCACATCTTGTTGGCACCGATCCCGCCGCTGGGTCCGCGCTTGGCCCAGCCGAGCACATATCCGCCCGGCACGATCGCACCTGTCTCGTCGACGAGGCGGCCGTCGACGTTGCTGAAGACGCCGCGCGCGTCGTCGAAGGTGAGACCGGGGATCGGGGTGGAGCGATAGCCGATCGAGCGCACCACGAGATCGGTGGCGACGTGGTGACGCCCCTCCCCCGTGCGCACCGTGATCGACTCGACCTGCGAATCACCGGTGATCTCTTCCGGACTGCTGTGGAACAGGAACACGATCCGACGGCGCTTCGGGTCGGCGGGATGACGGAACCGGGCGAGATCGGCACCTTCGGCGTCCTCGATCACCTCGACCTCGACACCCGGGATCTCCGACAGCGCACGGTATTCGGCCGCCGTGTAAGCCGCGGACGCCTGGTCGCGACGGCCCAGCAGCACCACTTCGTGTACGTTCTGCTCGGCGAGCAGTTCGAGCGCACGGTCGGCGATGTCGGTGGTGGCCAACAAATCCGGCGGGGACACGAGGATTCGCGCAACATCGAGGGCCACGTTGCCCGTACCGACCACAACCGCACGACCCGTCGCCGGGTCGTCGGCGGTTCCGCGGCGCAGCGGTGGCCCGGCATCGACACCGGGCACGCCGTTGTACCAGGCGACCAGATCGGTGGCCGACGTCGAACCCGGAAGGTCCTCACCCGGAATTCCCAGGCGCCGTGACTCACTGGCACCGACCGCGTAGAACACCGCGTCGAAATGCTCGGCCAGTTCGGACGGGGTGATCTGGTCGGGCCCGTCCCCGATGGTGACGTTGGTCAGCATCGTGACGCGCGGGTCGCGGTAGAGCAGGTCGAATCCGCGGAGCACGCCCTTGGTGCCCGGGTGGTCCGGGGCGACACCGGCGCGCACCAGCCCACCGGGAGTGGGGAGTTTGTCGATGACGGTGACCTGCGCCTCGGTGCGGTCGAGCAGCGTGCGCAGGGCGTACCCGCCGGAGGGACCCGTCCCTACCAGCGCGACCCGAAGTCCCGCAGGCAGTTTCGGCACCTTGGGATAGGTGATCGACGACGCGGAGTCGTCACCGATGGGCGCCCAGCCCGAGCGAACCTCCGGGTTGGTCTTGTAGTAGTCCGCGTTGATGTCGATGAAGACCTTGTCCCGGGTGCCGAGCTTGTCCGCCGGGTAGATGGCGTCGACGGGACAGGCATCGGCGCATGCGCCGCAATCGATACACGCCTCGGGGTCGATGTGCAGGATGTCGGAGCTGCCGAAGCCGCGCTCCTCCGGTGTCGGATGGATGCAGTTGACCGGGCACACGGCGACGCATGCTGCGTCACTGCAACACGATTGGGTGATGACGAACATCAGAGCATGTGCGCTTTCCGGTAGTACCGCATGGCGGGCTTGGTCAACAGTCCGACCTCGTCGAGGAATTCCATGAGGTGCGCGCAGCTGCTGCGGATCATCGAGTGGAAGTGCGAGTTGGTGCGCATCTCCCGAACCGCGCGGTCGACGTCGAGCCCGGCGTCGGCAAAGGCCTTGGGCTGCACCAGACTCGTCACGATGAAGTAGGCGCCGACGGCGACCGCGAACGCACTGAACTGGCGGCGCGCCCAGCTGACGCCCTCCAGGGAGTCACGCACCTCTTCGCGCGCGAACTTCATGTGGCGCGATTCCTCCAGCACATGGATCTCGTTGACCGTGCGGATGAAGTCGAGCACGCGGTCGTCGCGCATGCAGCCGCGCTGGAAGACGTCCAGGACCTCCTCGGCGACCAGGATGCCGGCGTAGGCGACCTCGTTCTTCGCGGTCTGCATGAAGATCTTGCCGAGGCGCGAGACCTTCTTCGACGGATGGTAGGAGGCGCCGACCATCTTTTCCGACGCCTTGGCGAACATCAACGAGTGTCGGCACTCGTCGGCGACCTCGGTGAGCGCGAACTGGAATTCCGAACCGTGGTAGTCGCCGAGGTACTGGTCGCGGATGACCATCTCCTGCAGGATCATCTCGAACCAGATCCCGATGTTCATGATCGAGGCGAACTCGTGGCGCGTCACCGAGATCCGCTGTTCCTCGGTGAGCTCGTCCCAGTACGCGGTCCCGTACAGCGACGACCATTCCGGACTGCACCCGTACTTGGTGGGGTCCATCGGCTTCGACCAGTCGATCTCGGTCATCGCGTTGCGCGACAGCCGGGCGGCCGACGCCAACAGCCGTGCCGAGACCTCCTCGGTGCCCTGGTCCCGGAGACTGATGACATTCTCGGATCGTTCCATCGCGGCGGTCATGGAGAACTCACTTCCCGGTCGTCGTCGATCGTGACAATGATCGATGTAATGACAATGCGTGTTGTCAAGATAGCACCGCCGTGTGACCGAGTAAACGAATCGACGAATATACTCACCGGTAAGTTCAGCGCCGAGGATCGTCCTCGCAGGTCAGCGGCGTCGAAGCCGTCCGTTCAGTTGCAAGGAGTCCTCCATGCCCTCCATCTTCATCACCGGCGGCGCTGCCGGAATCGGTCTCGCCACCGCGGAGCGTTTCGGCCGCGACGGGTGGACAGTCGGCGTCTACGACGTCGATGCCGACGCGCTGGCGAAGGTGAAGGCCGACCATCCCGACTTCATCACCGGCACCCTCGACGTCCGCGAGCCGGAGCAGTGGGCCGAAGCTCTCGCCGAGTTCACCTCGTACACCGGCGGCACACTCGACGTCCTCGACAACAATGCCGGCATCCTCCACGAGGGCCAGATCGACCACATCACGCCAGACCAGATCAAGCGGCAGATCGACATCGACGCCCTCGGCGTCGCGCTCGGCGCCCAGGCCGCATACCCGTACCTGAAGAAGACGCCGGGCGCGCACCTGGTGAACATCGGATCGGCGTCGGCGATCTACGGCCAGCCCGGCATCGCGGTCTACTCGGCGACCAAGTTCTTCGTCGCGGGCCTGACCGAGGCGCTCGAACTGGAATGGGAGCACGACGACATCCGCGTCGTCAGCATCTGGCCCCCGTGGGCGAAGACCGCCCTCGCCACCGGCGGCGCCAAGTCGACGAAGACCCTGGGCATCCGGATCACTCCCGAACAGGTCGCCGAGAAGATCTGGGAGTCGGTGCACCCGACCCGTCAGGACAAACTGCTGCACCGCACCAGCTACTCCGTCGGCGCGCAGACCCTGTTCCTGCAGAACGCCGCCAAGTTCATCCCGAACTTCCTGAACCGGGCAGTCAACAAGTACATCGCGCAGTAACCCCACCACCCGCAAACCCACCCCTTTTGCGTGAACCCACCACTCTCGAACCAGGTGGGTCTACGGAGAAGGGGTGGGTTTGTCGGAAGGTGGGTCCGGACGGCGCATTCGTGCGTCTGATTCGTATGGACCTACCCACCGACCCGCATGGCCTGATTCTCCGCAAAGAAACCGCCGGCACCCACATCAGTGATGAACAGTTGCAGCACATGGTCGGCAACAAGACCCTCGTGCGGCTCTGGCCGGGCGCGTTGGCCGACTTCACCGCGGTCAGCGAACTCCAGGCAGTCGAGAAGCACCGCTTGACCGTCATTGCTGCGGCAAGGGCTGGACGACCCGGTCGGATCTTCAGTCACACTTCGTCAGCTGCCATGCACAGGCTGCCGATGCTGTGGCCCGACCTGTCGCAGGTCCATGTGACGTCGCCGAAAGTCGGAAAACGGGCCAAGCACATCGTCAGACATCAGGCCACCGTCAAGCCGCAGGACATCGACGTCATCGACGGGGTCACGGTGACATCCATCGAGCGCACGGCATGTGATGTCGCCCGACTGGGAACCAACCGGCAGGCCCTCGCGGTGCTCGACGCCGCGCTTCGACGTGACGCCGATCCGGACCGAATGAGACAGATCCTCGACTCGTGCCGAGGATTCAAGGGGGTCGAGATGCTCCGCCGCGCGCTGGCACACGCGAACGCATCGTCGGAGAGCATCGGCGAATCCCTCAGTCGCGCAGTCATGCTCGAGTTCCCCGACCTGCCGATACCACGACAGCAGGTCAAGATCTTCGACGACCACGGCGTGTTCATCGCTCGCGTCGACTTCCTGCTGGCGAACAGGGTGATAGGCGAATTCGACGGCATGATCAAGTACAGCGGCGGCCTCGGCGACGAGCCCGCGTGGCAGACGGTGGTCGAAGAGAAGGCGCGTGAGGACCGGCTGCGCGCGCAGGGGTACACCGTCGTGCGGTGGACATGGCCGGACCTCGCCGACAAGGCGCGCTTCTACGCGCAGATCAAGAAAGCACTTCGACTCGGCGGCGTCGAGTGATCCGTAAACCCACCCCTTTTCCGTAGATCCACCGCGCTCGGACCGGGTGGGTTCACGGAGAAAGGGTGGGTTTGCGGCAAGGTCAGCGTCGTGCGGTCGGGAGCCGCAGCGCGAACCGAAGGCTCACCAGGCGCAGCGCGGTCGCGAGGACAGATCCGACGACGAGCCAGATCCAGTGCGCCACCGAGGTGTACGTCGCGCCGATCGCGACGATGGCGGCACCGAGTACCGCGGGTACGGCGTAGAGGTCGGCGGGTGTGAGGAGGAGCGGGATCTCGTTCGAGATCATGTCGCGGAGCACGCCGCCACCCACCGCGGTGAGGAGCCCGACGGTCGTCGCGGCGAACGGGCTCGCCCCGACGTCGAGGGCGATGCTCGCACCCGTGGCCGCGAAGAGCCCCATCCCGAATGCGTCGAGCACGAGTATCGACCGGTGCAGTGCCGTGAAGGCGGGATGGAAGAAGAAGACGACGAGGCCGGCGACAGTTGCGGTGACGATGGGACCCCACCCGCTGATCGACGCGGGCGGGGTGATCCCCAGCAGGACGTCGCGCAATACGCCGCCGCCGACCCCGGTGAGCACGCCGACGGTGATGATCCCCCACATGTCGAAGTCCTTGCGGACCCCGAGCATCGCCCCCGACGCCGCGAACACCGCGATACCCGCGAAGTTGAGCACGTCGAACACCACGAGATCACCTCAATATCCAGGGACAGGCCAGTCGGTCAGCACGCGAATGACCGCCCCGGGCGAGCCAGGGGCGGTCATCGGTATGACAGTGCGGCGCCGGTACGGCGACCGAACGAGGCTAGCGACGATCCAGGTCGATGAGACCGGCGCGAGCCGCCTTGACCAGGCGACGCGGAATCCGCACGGGGACGCCGTTCACCTTCTCTTCTTGCAGTGCGGGGTTTTCCGCCTTCCACTGCGAACGACGGCTACGGGTGTTCGCCCGCGACATCCGGCGCTTCGGTACAGCCATGGTTGAGCCCTTCTCCTACTGTGGTCTGCGTGGCCGGTGGTGACGCCTGGCATCACTGGATCGGCCCCATCAGTGCACCCCTCGACCCGGCGCGGCCGCGGCACACAACCCGACCAGACTACCTGGCGAGGACGCCCGATTCCAAAATGGCCGATCCGCACGCGCCCGGGGTCGCCTACTTCAGAGGTAGCCCCACGGCGATCGGAGGTCGGTCAACGCGATGGCCACCCAGTATGCAACCCACACGACGATGATGAACGCCCCGATGATGACCGCGGTGAGCGCCACCCCATCACCGGTCTGCCTGCCACCCGACGCCGCGATCTGTCTCCGCGCGACGATGCCGAGCACCAGCCCGACGATGCCGCCGACCCCGACGCACAGGAGACCCAGCAGTGAGGCCGCCAGGGCGGCCACGGCCAGTTTGTTGGTCGACGGGCCATCGGCGTCGACGGGCCGGCCGCCTGCGGGGCGGGAGTCGGCGGAGGCCGATTCCGCGGATCGGGCATCACCGAGCGTGGCGAACGGTTGCCCGGACCGACCCTGGGGCGGACCCTGCGGAGGCTGACCGTACCCCGGCGGGGGTCCATATCCCGGCCGGCCGGGTCCGGGTTGCCCCTGACCCGGCGGTCCGTAACCCTGCGGCTGTCCGTATCCCTGCTGTCCGTATCCCTGCTGTCCGTATCCCTGCTGCTGACCGAAGCCCGGCCGGGGAGGTGGTGGGGCTTGTCCCGGTGGCGGTCCCGCCGGGGACCGCGTCGAGATCACGCGCGTGGCGTCGTAACCGGACGGGGCCGGGCCACCCGGACCCGGGTCCCCGGGGCCACTGGGCGCGGGTGGCGGCGGAACCGGCTGTGCAGCGGACGGATTCGACGGTCCACCGGTGCGGATGACCCGGGTGACACCGTCGGCCGGACTGTGCGACTCGGGAATCTCCGTGTCATCCGGTCCGGTCCCGGGTGTCGAGGTCACCGGCACCGAGTCCGGCACCTCGTCGGGGACCGCCGCCTTCTGGGTCGGTTCCCACGGCGACGGGTCGGTTGCCGAGGTGTCCGAAGGTGGGCCGGACGGTGGGGATTGCGGTGCCTGGGCCGGATCCGTCGGATCGCTACCCCCGGTCGGAGTGGTCATCGGATGCCTTTCACAAGCTGTGCCGCAGCGGGACAACGCGGGGAGATGCGTGCACGACCAACCGGCCGTGCATCACGCACAGCTTAGTGAGAAAGGGCTCCGAACTGGGCCGGAGTCGATGAACACGACCCCGGATCGGCCCGAAATTCGTTCAGTAGTAGTAGGTGGAGGAGCTCGTGTCGCCGGCGACGATCAGGACGATGAACAGAACGGTCCACACCACGCCACCGACGATGGCGAGCGCGCCGGTGATGATCCCCGCCAGGCCCATCCCCGAACCACTCTGCGTGCCACCGGACTGTTCGATGTCACGTCGCGCCATGAACCCCAGCACGACGGCCGCGATGCCGACCGGTATCGACAGGAAGAACGAGAAGAACAAGCAGGCGATCAGCGAGACGACGCCGACGATGCCACAGATCAAGGCCGCGATCGCCTTGCCGTTGGTCTTCTGCGGCGGCGCGTATCCGTAACCGCCGCCGTAGGGTGCCGCGCCGTAGGGGTTCTGCGACCCGTACGCGCCGCCGTACGCCGGCGCCTGGTAGGGATCGTTGACCTGACCGTAGGACCCACCCGGCGGCTGTGCGTAGGGATCCTGGCTCGGCGTCCCGTAGCCCTGGTTGCCGGCCGGCGATCCGTACGGACTCTGGCCGTACTGCTCCTGACCATACGGGTTCTGCCCGTAGACGTTCTGGCCGTAGGGGTCCGACGACGGACCCGGCTGGTAGGTCTGGCCGTACTCGGTCGGCGCGTACTCGGGTGCGGCACCCTGGCCCTGGTCACCCTTGGAGAGGTTGGGACCCGAGTTGCCCGAGGACCCCGAGCTCGGCACCGTACCCCAGTCGTCCTGGCCCTGGCCCGAGCCCTGTCCCGGTGGATAACTCACGCACAACCCCCATGTAGATCCGACACGATGTGTTCACCAGCCTAACGATTAGACTCAACCGGTGTCTGGCGTCATCTCCGGCTTCACGGTGATCTTCATTGTAGTCGGGGTGGGATATCTCCTCGGGCGCACGCGTGTCATCGGCGACCACGCCCACGAAGTCCTTTCCCGCCTGGTGTTCTTCGTCTTCACACCGGCGCTGCTGTTCCACTCCATGGTCACCTCCGATCTGTCGGTTGTCTTCTCGTCGACGCTGGTGATCGCGGGCGGCAGCGCGTTTCTGATCGGTGCGCTGTACGTCGTCGTCGCCAAACTGTGGTTTCGACGCGCGGTTCCCGAACTCGTGATCGGCGGCCTGTCGTCGTCGTATGTCAACAGCGTCAATCTGGGTCTTCCGATCGCGATCTTCGTTCTCGACGACGCGTCGTTCATCGCGCCGCTGCTGCTGTTCCAGATCCTGATCTACTCACCGATCGCGTTGCTCGCGCTGGATCTCACCGCGCTGGACCGGGATTCGGGAAGATCGCTGCTGCGGGACTCGCTCGTCGCGCCGATCACCAATCCGATCGTCGTCGGCGGACTCGCCGGTCTGTCGGTCTCGCTGATCGGCTGGAGCCCGCCCGCGGCCGTGATGTCCCCGGTGAAGATGCTCGGTGACGCCTCCGTGCCGGCGGCGCTGCTGGCATTCGGCCTGTCGCTCACCGGCGTCGCGGTGTTCAAGAAGGGTGCGAGCCCCCGCCGCGACATCGCACTGGCAAGCGTGCTGAAGATGATCGTCATGCCGCTGGCCGTCTACGCCATCGCCCGTTGGGGATTCGGGCAGACCGGTGAGGCGTTGTTCGCGCAGGTGATCATCGCGGCGTTGCCGACCGCGCAGAATGTCCTGGTGTACGCGACCCGTTACCGGCGCGGCCAGATCCTCGCCCGGGACACGGCACTGATCACGACGCTCACGTCGATACCCACCATCATGATCATCGCCCTGCTGCTCGCCTGAACTTCCTCAGTCGTCGGGCTCCTCCCGGGGCACGTACTTGACGTCGACGCCGCCCATCAGCGCCAGTCCGGTCACCCGTACCACTGGCGCGCCGGGCCGGGACGCCTTTCGCGACCGGCCGCTGAATCCGCCCATGATGCCCAGTCCCCCGATCTCGACGGTCACTCCGTCGGGCATCTTGATCTCGACCCCGCCCATGATCGCCACGCACTGGACCGTCAGCACCGGCGCGGTGAACTCCACCTCGCGAAGGTCCAGTTCGACCCCGCCCATGATGGCGGTGGCGGTGAGTTGATCGGCGACCACCGCCGTCCCGGACAGCTCGCTCCCGGACATGATGGCCAACCGGTGGCGGACGGCCGTGTCCGCGCTGCCGCCCGTCACCCGCGGGCCCGGAGACAGGCTGGCCGCAGGCATCGCGACGCCGAGTTGTGCCACCGGGAGGTCGTCGGTCAGGGCGTCGAGGTCACCAAAGGTCTTCGCGAGGACCGCTTTTCCGGCCCGCTCCTCGTACTCGACCGGGGACAGGCTGCCGTGCGCCATGGCGGCGGAGAGGATCTCGTGGACCAGTTCGCGGTCCGCATCCGCGGCGCGGAGTCGGGCACGCCGGTCGTCGGGCATCGGTGAATCGCCGGGTTGGGTCACGTCTGGAAACCCTAGTTGCCCGAGTCCGGCACGACCACCCTGATCTTTCCCCGGAGACGACCCCGAGGAGTCGTCGGGCCGGTACCTCGCATCGACGACCCCTCTGGCCAACTGCCCGACGAAAGACCCGGCCGAGCGGCATAATTCAACGAGTCCGGGCGGGACGGCCGACCGGCGTACATCGGAGGCGAAGATGAGCCAGCCCTACGATCCCGGGCAGCCCGGCGACGGCCGACCGGGACCGACGCCCTCGGGTTACCAGTCGCCGTACGGCCAATCGCATCCCCAGCAGCCGCCCTACCCGGACAGCGGGTACGCGCCGTCGGGCGGCTTCGGACAACCCGCCGCGTATGGCGGGTATCCACCGCCCCCTCCCCCGCGCAAGGACCGCGCCGGGATGCGACGGTGGGGCAAGATCCTGACCCTGCTCGGTGTGCTGATCCTGGTCCTGTCGGTCACCGTCGGGGTGGTCATGGCGATCGCCGGTATCGGGAACGTGGCCGACAAGGCGTTCGAGGTCAACCCCACCGCCGAGCAGTACTACGACGCCGGTGACGAGTTCCAGTTGTTCAGCAGCAGCAGCACGAACGGCGTACCCGCCTGCGAGATCACCGGTCCCGCTGCGCTGGCGTCGGGTACGAACTCGACGACCGAGTTCACCTTCGACGGTTCCGGGGTCGAATCGTTCGATTCGTTCGAGGTCGTGGAATCCGGCACCTACTCGTTCCAGTGCGATTCGCCGGCCGTCGTCGCATCCATCGACGCGTCCGGCATCCTCCGCGGCGTCGGCGGCGTGCTGCTGGCCGTTGTCGGCGGCGGTTTCGGCGGCCTGCTCGCACTGGTGGGCATCGTGCTCTGGATCATCGCCGGCCGAAAGCCGAAGACCGTCTGACATTCTCGCGCCGACACATTCGCGCCGACGTCGCCGCGGCGCTCATCGACGGGGCGTCGATCAGCCGCGCCGACGCCCCTTCCGGGTCCGCAGATAGTCGCCGACCACGGCGGCACCGAGACCGTCGACGTCCGGCGCCACCACGCGTCCGCCGATCCGGCGGGCGATCTGATCCATGAAGTGGGCCAGCCCGGGATCCTCGCCGAGACGGAAGAACGTGACCTGGGCGCCGATTCGCGCGACATGGTCGAGTTCCCGAACCGTCAGCGCGATGGTCTGCGGGTGCGGCGGATAGAAGAAGAACGGTTCCCCACTCGGATCGAGATGCGCGGTCGGCTCTCCGTCGGTGACCACCAGGACCACCGGCTGCGCATTCGGGAACCGCCGGAGGTGCCGCTGGGCGAGCAACAGTGCGTGATGCAGGTTGGTCCCCTGCTCCATCCGCGGTTGCAGACCGGTGAGCTCGGCGATGTCGATCGACCGCGCGTATCTTCCGAACGCGATGAGGTGGAGTTCGTCGCTGCGGAAGCGCGTGGAGATCAGATGATTCAGGGCGATCGCGGTGCGCTTCATCGGCGTCCACCGGCCCTCCATCTCCATCGAGAAGGACGTGTCCACGAGCAGGACCACCGCTGCCTGCGTACGGCTCTCGGTCTCCGAGACCTCGACGTCGCGGACGTCGATACGCACTCCCGATCGCGCCATCTCCGACGTCGCGAGCGACGGTTCGTGTGTCTCGGACACGGTGCGCAGCACCGCATTCGACACGGTCCGGGTGACGTCCCAGGGGTCGGTGTCGCCGAATTCCCACTCCCGGGAAGCGCCGGTAGGCTCGCCGAGCAGTCCGGTCTGGCGGGTCTGGCGATCGCCCCGGCGGCCCGACAGCTGCTCGGCGATGTCGCGGAAGATCGACTGACCGAGCTGGCGCATCGCTTTCGGACTCAGCCGGAGCTGACCGTCTGCGGTGCGGTCGAAGAAGCCTTGCTCGGACAGCGCCTTCTCGAGCTCGGCCAGCATTCTCGCGTCGACCGCCGCGTCGTCGCCGAGCTGCCGGGCGAGCGCGTCGAGATCGATGTCGTCCATCTGCGCGCCGGCATACTGCTGTGACAGCTGCTCGGAGAGCGCCTCGAGTTCGGAGATGTCGCGTAGTGCCGCGGCCCCCTCGCCCAGTCCCATCGGCTGGTCGCCGGAGAACGACTGCGCGTCGTCCCAGTCCAGACCCGGTCGAGCCGCCCGGAGCTGCGAATCCATCTGCGCCAGTTGGTTCATGAGGTCCGGCGACCCGAACGCCTGCTGCGCCAGCTGGTCGAGCTCGGCGCGCTGCTCAGGGGTCAGCGAGTTGTAGAACTGTTGGGCCGCGGCCGCGCGCTGGGCGAGGGAATCGATGAGTTCCTCGGTGTTGCGCGGGTTCTCCGGGAAGAACTCACCGTGCTTGGCCATGAACTCGTCGAATGCCTCGGTGGTGTCCTCGCCCCGGTTGTGCGCGGCGAGGAGCTCGTTGAGGTCGCCGAGCATCTCCGAGATCCGTTGCCGATCCTGCTCGTTCGCCCCCTCGAGCGCTTCCTTCATGCCGGCGAAGCGCTGGTCGAGCAACTCCCGGCCGAGCAGGTCCTTGATCTTGTCGTAGTCCTCACGCGCCTGCGGACTGCGCCAGTTGTACTCCGACAGCTCTTCGACGGCCTGGGCGGTCGACGGCGGCAGACTTCCGATCTGCATCTCGGCGAAGCGGGCGTCGTCGTCGAGATCGCGGGCGAGTTGCTTGCGCTCCTCGAGTACCGCACGGTCGAGGAGTTCACGGATCTCGGCGAAGGTGCCGTCGAGGTTGCGCTTCTTCAGCAGTTCCTGCCGGCGACGGTTGATCTGCTCGCGCAACTTGTCGAGTCCGCGCATGTTCGGTGTCCCGCGACGCAGCATCTCTCGGAGCGCCCGCTGCGGCGACGCGCCGGCCATGACATCGTCGCCGATCGTCTCCAACGCCTCGCGCAGATCGACCGGCGGCGCGAGCGGATCGGGTCCGCCGCTGTACCGCTGGTAGCGCGAACGGTGGAAGCTCTTGCGCGCCATGTGTTCTCCTCGTTTGTCGCGAACCCTTCGTGGCTCGTCGCTAACGCTCCTCGCACCTCAGGGAGCAAAGGCGGTTCCTGCACTCTCGCTCTCGCAGCGAGCCCCTGCCCCCTGAGGTGCGAGCGAAGCGAGCCACGAAGGGTCACCCGTAGATGGTCTGCCCGGTCTCGTCGGCCTCCTTGCCGATCCGACGGGCGAGGAAGAGTCCCTCGAGCGCGAGCTCGACCGCACTGGCACGCTCCCCGTCCGAGTCCGCTTCGAGGCGCTCGGCGATCTGGTCGAGAACGCCGGACGTGGTGTCCGGCGACGGGATGGAACCCAGCAGGTCGTCGGCACGCACCCGGTCGCCGGTGACCACCGGCTCGCCGTTCTCGAGGGCGGCGACGAGCGGCGCCATGTCGACGCCGCCGAGGTGGGCACGCACCGCGTCGGCGATGGACTTGCGCATCAGGTGCTCGAGGATCTCGAGTTCCCGGCCCTCTTCGCCGGACTCGAACTCGATCTTGCCGCGCAGCACCTCGATCACCGACTCGAGATCGACCACGCGTGCCACCGCCTGGTCCTCGCCCGTCACCGTCGCCCGGTGAAGCGCCGCGGCCGCAACGGTTTCGGCACCGGCGATGGAGAAGCGGGCGGAGACTCCCGATCGCTGGTCGATCGACGGGTGGTCACGGGCGTAGCGGGTGAACCGCGCCAGGATCTCGGTGATGAAGGTCGGGACACTGGCGGTCAGATCCGCCTCCTGCTCGATCACCGACACCTCGTCGTCGAGCTCGAGCGGGTAGTGCGTCCGGATCTCGGCGCCGAAGCGGTCCTTGAGCGGGGTGATGATCCGGCCGCGGTTGGTGTAGTCCTCGGGGTTGGCACTGGCCATCACCAGGACGTCGAGCGGCAGTCGCAGGGTGTACCCGCGGACCTGGATGTCGCGCTCCTCCATCACGTTCAGCATCGACACCTGGATGCGCTCGGCGAGGTCGGGCAGCTCGTTGATGGCCACGATGCCGCGGTGCGAGCGCGGGATGAGCCCGAAGTGGATCGTCTCCGGGTCGCCGAGGCTGCGACCCTCGGCGACCTTCATCGGGTCGATGTCACCGACGAGGTCGGCCACGGAGGTGTCCGGCGTGGCCAGCTTCTCGCTGTAGCGCTGCGAACGGTGACGCCACTCGATCGGCAGATCGTCGAGCAGGTTGGCGGCCTTCCGAATCGACCCGGGGGTGATGGGTTCGTAGGGATGCTCGGCCAGCTCGGAACCCGCGATGACCGGCGTCCACTCGTCGAGGAGCCCGACGAGGGTGCGCAGGATGCGGGTCTTGCCCTGGCCGCGCTCGCCGAGCATGACGACGTCGTGGCCGGCGATCAGGGCCCGTTCCAACTGCGGGATGACCGTCGCCTCGAAGCCCACGATGCCCGGCCAGGGGTCGCGCCCCTCGCGGAGTGCGGACAGGAGGTTGTTGCGGATCTCGTCGCGCACACTGCGCTGCACGTGACCGCTGGCACGCAGTTCACCCAGGGTTCGGGGTGACGGATGCCGGGTTTCGGTCGACTGGGAGCCATGCGTGGTGAAGTTGTCGTCTGGCACCTCATCGAGGCTACTCCGCGTTGTCGAGCGCGTGCTCGTCATCGCTCCTCGTCGCCGGCGTCCACCGCGGGTCCCGGCCGATGAATCCCATGAGGCGACTCACCGGGTCGACATCGGCGTCCACCTCGACCTTCGGACCGTACTGACCCGAACTGCGGAGGATGTCGTCGATGGACGCCATGCCCTCGAGCAGTTGTCCGGCGAATCCGGGGTCGAGGTCGGGGGTGACGCCCTGGGATCGGGCGAGATCCCACGTGTGCATGTACACGTCGGCGGTGTAGAACCGGTCGATTGCCTCGACGAGTCGATGCTCGCCCGCCATCGGGTGGGTGAACGTGTCCTCGGCGGTCGGTCCGTCGAGGAGTGCCTGCACCGAGGCGGCGTGCTGTGACCACGCCCCGGCCGGGTCGTCGGCGACAGCGGGTCCCGCGGGCAGGGCCACCCCACCGGCGGCGAGGAAGCCGGTGAACCAGTCGACGAGGTGGGCCACGACGTCGCGTGCCACCCACCCGTCGACCGGCGTCGGCACCTCCCAGTCGCGGACGTCGGCGATGGCCTCCGCGAAGTCGGAGGCCACCTCTCGGTGACGCGACGATGCATCCAGTTCCGGCAGGGTCACGCCGGACACGATCAGATCTCGCCCTCGGTGAGCATGCGGTCGAGTGCGGCGTATCCCTCGTTCACGCCGACCTCCATGCCCGAGGCGAGCCAACCGTCGCGCGCTTCGAAGCTGTCGCACAGCGATTGGGCGTGGAGCCGCGTCGTGCCGTCGCCCAGATCCTCGAACCACAGGGTCTCCAGCGACACCGCATCGGGCATGCCGAGGAAGGTGAACGTCTGCACGATCTTGTCTTCGCCCACGGTGTGGAAGCACCCGCGGAATCCGAACTCCTGCCCCTCGTGGGTGGAGACATAGCTCCAGCTGCCGCCGTCGCGGACGTCCCACTCGATGACCCGGCTGCTGATCGCGTCCGGCCCGACCCACCGGACGAAGAGTTCGGGGTCGGTGTGGGCCTTCATCAGCTGCGCGGGCGTCCCGCGGAAGTCGCGGGTGATCCGGATCAGCGGCACCTCCTGATCGGCTTCGATGGCGGCCTCGGGATAGCGGGTCTGGGTTGCGGTCATGACACCTTTCCTTCCTTGTGGAGTGGTTGTTCGACCTCGGGGTCCGACACCGTCGGATGCTGGGCCTCGGGGCCGTCGTTCATCTCGGCGAGCAACGCGTCGAGGCGCTGGTAGCGCTCCTCCGCCCGCTTCCGGTACCGCTCGATCCATTTGGTCATGAGGTCGAACACCTCTGCTTCCAGATGGACCGGACGGGTTTGGGCCTCCCGGGTTCGGGTCACCAGGCCGGCGTCCTGCAGCACCTTCAGGTGCTTCGAGACGGCCTGGATGCTGACGTCGTACGGTTCGGCGAGTTGGCTGACCGTCGCATCCGAGACCGCCAGCCGCGCAACCATGTCGCGCCGCGTCGGGTCCGCGAGTGCGGCGAACACCTTGGACAACTCGTCTGCCATCCGACCTCCTCAACCGTTTGGTTGAATACGATGGTGCGCCGGATCGTCGACCTTGTCAACCCCTCGGTTGAATAAGCTGGTCCCGGCTCGTGTACGACGCACTGAGTGGCATACGAGAACTCCCACCGCCGGCCGGGTGGCCGATGGTGGGAGTTCGGGATCGTCGGGACGTCGCGGTCAGGCAGGTCCGATGGGCGCCTCGCCGCGCAGGGTGATCCGGTGCATCACCCGGCGGGCGTCGCCGTAGTCGCGGTTCGCGTAGTGCAGCGTGTTCCGGTTGTCCCAGAGGACGAGATCGCCGAGACGCCAACGGTGCCGGACGATGTGTTCGGGCTTGGTGAGGTGTGCGTAGAGCAGGTCCAGGATGCCGCGGCTCTCCGCCTCGGAGACGCCGTCGATGTGCGACGTGAAACCGGGATTGACGAACAACGACTTCCGGCCCGTCTCGGGATGGATGCGCACCACCGGATGGGTGACCGGCACCAGCTCGGTGACCTCCTCACCGTCCCAGGTGTTGCCGCGGCCGTTGCGTCGTTGCTTGAGGTAGTAACCGAATTCGCGGTTGCCGTCGTGTACCGCGCTGAGTCCGTCGATCATCCGCCGAACCGGTTCCGACAGCGACTGGTACGCGAGCTCGGCGTCCGCCCAGTTGGTGTCACCGCCGTTGCGCGGCAACACAACCGGACGCAGGATCGAGCCCATCGGCGGACGCGGCATGAAGGTGACATCGGTGTGCCACACGTCGGCGAAGCCGTTGTCGGCGCTGTCGAGCGAGTAGACCTCGCCGGGGACGTCGCCGCTGTTCCACACCGGATGCCCGAAGGTCAGGTCTCCCAGCCGGTTTCCGAACCGGATGTGCGCCTCGTCGTCGAGGTGCTGATCGCGCAGGACGATGACCTTGTAGTCGATCAGCGCCCGGCGCAACGCGGACACCTGTGCGTCGGTGGCGGATGCGACATCGACGCCGCGGATCTCGGCACCGAAACTCGGGCCGAACTCGTCGATGTCGAATTCGACTCCGCCGGAGATGGTTCCGGCGTCAGGACGGTGCGTGGTGGCGACGGGGTGAGAGGTGGTGGTCATGAGGATTGTTCTCCAGGTCGATGAAGGCGGGGGTCGGAGCGGGGTGCGCCGGCGGCGAACCGTGGTGCGATCCGTCCGCCCAGTTCATCGAGTGGAGGGTGCCCTGGTGTGCGCTGATCGAGCCGAACGCGCCTCGCGCATTTCCGCTGGTTGAGCCGGCGAGGAGCGGAGCCGCCGGGCCGAGCAAGCGACGAAGGAGCGCGTCGAGGTCGACGAGCCGAGTCGAAGCCACTGCTGTGGCGGACGACGCTGGAACGGAGGACACCCCCACTTTCTAACCGGACGCCGCGCCACCGCACAGGGTTGAGCCCACGCTGAGGAAAAGGCCCGGCCGCTCATGCGACCGCGGCATCCTTCACCTCAGCATCTTTCACGGCGGCCTCCTTCACCGCGGCACCGATCTCGGCGCGCAGGGCGGCGTATTCGGGTGAACCGCGTAGTTCGTCGGGTTCGACGCCGGTGTGCGGCAACGTCGAGGTGAGGTCCAGTGCGACCTGTCCCGGTCGTTTGGTGAGCACGATGATCCGACTTCCCAGGAACGCTGCCTCGTCGGCGCTGTGGGTGACGAAGACGTTGGTGCGTCCGCTGTCCGCGCTCACCGCCCGCACATCCTCCTGCAACCGTTCCCGCGTGAGGGCGTCCAGCGCCGCGAACGGCTCGTCGAGCAGCAGCAACGGCGTATCGGCCGCCAGCGCACGGGCGATGGCCACCCGCTGCTGTTGCCCGCCGGAGATCTCCCAGATGCGCCGGCCGGCGGTGTCGTCCAGACCGACGCGTTCGAGGAGTTCGGCGCGGCGTGCCACCCGTTCGGATTTGGGGACCTTCGCGTACTTGAGCGCGAGATCGACGTTGCCGCCCACCGTCTTCCACGGGAACAGGCGCGGTTGCTGGAAGACGACCCCGGAGGTCACCCCGGGCACCGGGGCGCCTCCCGACACCTCCACCCTCCCCACCGTCGCGGGTTCGAACCCGGCGATGAGTCGCAGGAGGGTGGACTTGCCGCATCCGGACGCACCCACCAGCACCAGGAACTCGCCCGGCGGGACGTCCAGGTCGACCGGGCCGACCGCGGTCACGGCGTCCGCACCTGTCCCGTACCTCTGGGACACGTTGTGCAGACGGATCGAGCCGCGTCGCCCCTCGGGTCGGTCCGGCGGACTACTGCTGTTCGAGGACACCCGGCAATCCCTCTGTGTAGATGGCCTCGCGGAAGGTCTCGATCGGCGGTGCGGCCGGGATCTGCTGCTGCTCGGCGAGGAACACCGCCGCGCTGTGTAGGTTCTCGGAGAGATTGCCCGGGTTGCCCTGGGTACCGAGCCACGTCGGACTGGTCAGCTCCGCGACGGTGAGGAAGGTGCCCTGCTTCAACTGGTTGGCCGCATCCTCCGGGGTCGTGCCCAGCTGTGCGGCGACGGCGTCGGCAGCGGCCTGCGGGTCGTCCTTGATGAGGGTGAGTGCGCGGGCCTGGACCTGCCGCCAGGTGTTCACGACCTCCGGGTTCGCCGTCGCGAATTCACTGGAGACCACACCGAGGTCGAGCGTGGGCTTGCCCGCGGTGGCCAACTGCCGGCTGGCGATGAGAGTCGTTCCGTCCTGGCGCAATTCGTCGAGCGTGGGCAGCCAGGTGTAGACCGCGTCGACGTCGCCGCGCTGCCAGGCCGCCAGCGAGGCCTGCGGCTGCAGATCGATCAGGTTCACGTCCTTCGGGTTCACGCCGGCCTGGTCCAACGCGGCGAGCAGGCTGTAATGGGCGGTGGACGCGAACGCTGTCGCGACCCGCTTGCCCTTGAGATCGGCGACTGTCTCGATGCCGGTTCCGTTGCGCGCGACAAGGGCCTCGTTGTCGCCGGCGACGTCGAGCACGAAGGCCACCTGGTACGGGATGTTCAGCGGCGCGGACAGTCCACGGGCCACCGGGCTGGAGCCGATGGCGGCGAAGTCGACCTCCTTGGCGACGAACGCGGTGTTGATGTCGGCACCGGAGTCGAACTTGGTCCACTTGATGTTGTAGTCCGGCAGCGCTTCTTCGAGCCACCCGTTGTTCTTGACGATCAGGTCGCCGCTCGGGAACGACTGGTAGGCGAGCCGGATCGTCGGCTTGCTGCCGTCCCCGGAGTTGTCGACCGAGCAACCGGCGAGCACCAACGCCACTGCGGCGATCATCCCGAGCACCGCACCGAAGCGCGACCGGCGCAGCCGGTACGAACCGGACCCCTTGCGTGTGATTGTCATGTCTTTCAGGCCTTTCCGCGCCACGGCACCACTCGGTGCTCGACTGTTCGTAGGAGCCCGTCGATGATCAGTCCGGACAGACCGATGGCGATGATGCCGACCAGGACGACGGGGGTGTTGTTGTAGTTGCTGGCGTCCTTGACCACGCCACCGATTCCGGGGATGCCGTTGAACAGCTCGGCCGCGACCACGGAGGAATACGCGATGCCGACCGAAAGCCTTACGCCGGTGAAGGTCTCGGGCAGCGCCGACGGTACGACGACGTCGCGGATCACCTCGGACCGCGAGGCCCCGAGCGCGCGCGCCGCCTCGATGAGACTCACCGGCGCGGCACTGACGGCGGCGGTGGTCGCCACCGCCGCGGGCGGTAGCGCGGCCAATGCCAGCAGCGTGATCTTCGGCGCTTCGTCGATGCCGAGCCAGATGACCAACAGGAAGAAGTAGGCCAGCGGCGGTAGAGCGCGCAGGAACGTGAGCCACGGTTCGAGCAGGCGTCGGAACCACCCCACCGTTCCCATCGCCAGACCGAGCAGCACGCCGAGGATCACGCCGATCGCCACACCTGCGAAGACCCGGCGCAGCGTCATGTATAGGTGTTCCCACCAGTAATAGTCGGCATAGCCGCGGACTCCGTCGTGCGTCGTGGACATGTCGACAAAGGCCTGCCACACGGTGCCCAGGCGCGGCACGAAGGTCTCACTCCAGATCCCGCTGACGGCGACGACCTGCCACACGGCGGCGAACAGCACCACCGAGAGCAACGGGAGTCCCACCCGGGTCAACAGCGATCGCGCGCGAGACGAACCGCCGGGCGACGTGCGCTCCGCCCCACCACCCGCTTCGTCCGGGGTGATGTCCACAAACAAGGTCACCGTGCATGTCTAGACATCGCGAACCCCGGCGACCAGAGTTTTCCTCTCCGAGAGGAAAACTCCTGTCGGATGCATACGGATCCGGCGCGATGTGCATGTGGCGTGGGGTTTCGCTGGTCGCGTCCGTGTGGAAGTTGCCTAGAACACGAACTGCGCGGCCACCTCGGCGACACCGGCCAGCGCGGACTGGACGCGAGCGTGTAGCGCGACTCCGGCGGCTGTCCATCCGGGTTCGTCGTCGAGGTCGGCGTCGTGTGGACGCGCGTTCCACACGTCGTTCCACTCGGTGAGCTCCGCTGCCAGCTCGGGGTCGAGGCCCAGGCGCAATGGGTCGGCGGGGTAGTTCTCGGTGAAGTTCTCCCAGAGTGGTCCGGCGCCCCACTCGGGGAACATGCGGATGAGCCGCAGGCCGTCGGGAAGCACCACCGGTCGTGACTCTGCGGAGCGGGAGGCAAGATATCGCAGTTGCATCTCGGCTCGCCCTGCCCGCTCGACCCGTGTTCGAGCGGGCTCCCGATAGTCGTACCCCGACAGCCACACCAATCGCTCATGGTCGGCTCGATCGTCGACGACGACAGCGAGCGACCACAACTTGCCCTGATCGGTGAAGAAGTAATCGGCGTCCGAGATCACCGTCGTCACATCACATCCGGAGTAGTCGAGGACCTCCGCGCGGTGGCCGGCCCCGTCGTACTCGAAACCGAAGAGTCTCAACGGTGTCTCGTCACCGGCGTCATCGCCACCCGACCGCGCTGTGTTGCTGTTCGTCATCTCTTCACACCCCCGATCGGTGAGCATCTCTCACACATCCAGCCGCCCTAAGCGACAAACCCTTGCGACCGAGGTGCACGACAAGACGCCTGCGCGTCCGAGGTGCGGGAAGCGTACGCATGCTTCCTGATCCGAAAGAACCGCAAACCCCTGGTCCCTGAGGTGCGAGGAGCGCAAGCCGCCGGGCCGAGCAAGCGACGAAGGAGCGCGTCGAGGTCGACGAGCCACGAAGGGCCCTGATGAGGCACCTTGCGAGCCCTTCGTGGCAGTGAGAATGGGTGTGGGTGGTTGACCGGGTTTGGGTCTGACTTACTTCGTGGCTGACGGTGCTGTCATGGGCGAGATGTGTCGGCCCAGAACTTCGGTCGATCACCTGCACCAAGTGACCTTGAGGGCCGGGGCGGGTGTGACCTGATTAGGACCCTGTCTGGCTGGTAGGCCGTGACTCTTCACTGTCCTGTCCACCCGCCCCGGTGAGGTCATCCCACACCGCAGTGAAGGAGACACCGCCAGAATGGCTGAGACAGCAGTGACCACGCAAGTGGTCGTACTCGGAGTCGACACCCATCAACAGACCCATCACGCCGCGATCGTCGCCACCGACGGCCGCCCGCTGGCCGATCGCGAGTTCCCGACCACCACCGCCGGCTACACCCAGTTGTGGCAGTGGGCGTGTGGCTTCGGCCGCGTCGAGGATGCCGCGGTGGAATCGAGCCCCTCCTATGGGGCCGGGTTGACCCGCATGCTCACCGCTGAAGGGGTGCGAGTGATCGAGGTCAACACCCCCGATCTGCCGCGCCGCTACGCCCACGGTAAGACCGATCAACTCGATGCCTACGCCGCGGCGATGGCCGTCATCACCGGCCGCGCCACCGCGGTGGCCAAAGACACCCGCGGCGCGGTCGAATCTGTTCGGATGCTCACCGTGGCAAGGGCTTCGGCCGTCGCAGAGGCCACCCGGATCGGTAACCAGATCCGTGACCTGTGTACCACCGCACCAGCCGAGCACGCCGATCAAGCGCGCCAGGCCCGCACCATCGCCAAGCGGGCAGCATTCATCACAGACTTGCCGGTACCAGCCGAGAAAGCTGGTCTGTCCGCGCCGGCCGCGGCGTTCGTGCGCGCGGCGCGGTCGCTGCTCGACCGACACCGACTCGCCCAACAACAAGCCCGGTCCTTGGCCCGCGAACTCACACGACTGCTGAGCAAGCTGGTACCCACCCTGCTCTCGCGCCCGCAGATCGGGCCGATCACCGCCGCCCGCCTGGTGATCACCGCCGGTGACAACGTCGAGCGGATGGGCACCGAGGCACGGTTCGCCAAACTCGTCGGCGCCGCCCCGTTACCGGCATCCTCAGGCAAAACCAGCCGCCACCGACTCAACCGGGGCGGGGACCGGCAAGCCAACAGCGCTCTGCACATGATCGCGGTCGGACGCATGAAATCCCACGCCCCCACCCGCGCCTACGTCGAACGCCGCTCCGCCGAACACAAAACGAAGAAAGACATCCTCCGCTGCCTCAAGCGATACATCGCCCGCGAAGTGTTCCGCGACCTCACCACCGACCTCGGAGCACTTGACAAGCTATAGGACCCTCTCGCTTCGCTCGCACCTCAGCATGCAGAAGTCTGGACGCTCACGAGTGTTTTTCGTAGTCCACAACGGCCGCCAGGCCGTACCTACTGAGGTGCAAGAAACGAACCCTCCCCCGCTCCCCGAGACGGGAGAAGCGCAAGCACCGACCCCCTCCGTCCCCCGAGGCGCGACGAGCGCAAGCGACGAGCCTCGAAGGGGTCTACACCCCAGGCCGAACTCAAAACCGCTCGCAATCAGGCCGATCGAACGTGAACCGAAATGCGGGACGAGTGTGACTGGAGTACACCTTGTCAACAATCCACGCCCACCCAACGCGAATCGACGCACAGACGACGAAATATGCTGCACAGTCGATGAATTCGTGGTTCTCGGCCTGTGGAATTTTCTCGAAATCGAACGAATGTTCCTGTACCTTGGAGTCATGCCAGAGCTCGCCACTCTCCTCGATCAGCTCATCGAAACCACACCACCCGCCGATGACCCCACGGGCAGAGCGACGTTCGACGCCCTCGAGACGCTGCGTTTGATCCGCAACACCGTCGACCACCAGATCGTCACCCACACAGCGCAACTCGACGACCTCCGTGTCGCCCAGAAAGCGGGCAGCACCACCAAGAAACTGCTGATCGAGTCAGGCCATGCCCCGGTCGCCGCTCTTCGCACCATGCGGAGTGTCGATGCCCTGCCGACGTTGCCGGCCCTGGCGAGTCACGCGGCCGACGGGCGGCTGTCCAGCGAGATCGTCGACGCCATCGTCCGAGGCATGCACCAGATCGACAAGCGTTGTGGTGAGGCGCTTTCCGACGACAAGCGCTCACGGTATGAGCTCGAACTCATCGCCCAAGCACTGTCCGGTGCGACGCCGCCGCAAGTACTCAAGCATGCCCGAGCCATCGTCAACACTCTGGCGGACGCCTCCGACACCAGCGTACCGGCCGCCGACGACCCATCGCTGAACGCGGTCAACGCCCACACCACCGACGACGGCCGCGTCGAAATCCGGGCCGACCTCACCCAGATCGTCGGCGAGAAGTTCCTGGCCATGATCGACGAACGATCGTGTCCACGGCCCGAACCCGACGGAGCCGAAGATCGACGAACCGCCGAGCAGCGCCGTGCCGACGCTTTCGAACTGATCCTCGACCAAGCAGCGATCGGCGCGACCATCGACACCGTCGGAAGCCCACGCACGCAACTGATGCTGACCATCCCCGCCACCGGAGAACTCGCAACGCTGCCGTGGACCGGGACGGTCAGCCATGCCACCGCGAAACAGGTCTCCTGCGACGGATCCCTGATCGAGATCGTCCTCGACAGTGAGGGCGTACCGCTGCAGATGGGCCACACCCGTCGGTTGTATCCGGCACACCTCCGCAAAGCAATCATCGTCCGCGACGCCTGCTGTATCAAATGTGGTGCACCACCGTCATATACCCAGGTCCACCACATCCAGCCATGGGCCGACGGTGGACCCACCGACCTCGACAACGGCTGTTTGCTGTGTCAGCGCTGCCATACGCAAGTCCACCACCACGGCTGGGACATCGTGATGGGTTTCGACCGTCATCCCTGGCTTGTCCCACCCGCGACCATCGATCCGCGGCGCCGACCACTACCCGCCTACAACCGACGCACCATGCGACTCGACGACGCCGCCTGACCGCTGCCGCCACAGACCACCAGACTTTCGCGTAGCAGCCTCGCTCCCGGCGCCCGCCCGGGACCGCATCCGTCCCTTGACAACTCCACAGCGACACTGCAGTCGGCTCCGTTCCTGGTCGGATCGTGGACCGGGAACGGGGCCGTACTGTGAAACCCTCGCCGCTACCCCGCCCTTGCACCTGGACCACATGCGGGCTGACGGCCGCCGTGAACTGCCGAATGGGCTGCCGCCCCGTCAGTGGGCCGCGATACTTCCGACTGCGGCAAATCGATGTCCGGTAGCGCACCCTGTTGGGCAGCTTCACCTGCAGGCCGAAGTTGCTCTTAGACAACTGCGCCCAATGGAAAGACCGGCATCGCTGTATGCCCGTGCCCCCGACATTGAAGCGCTCCTTCGGCCGAACGTGCGCTACTGACAACATACGCAACCGATCCGAGGAAGCGTGGCTGCCCCACCCCCGGCCGCAAGGCTCAACCGAGGAGCGCAGTCGACCTCGACCGGCGGGACTGTCTCGCATACCTGCCCCGACTTGTGACCGACAGACTTCAACTCGACTCCCAGACCTCGATCGAAGTCTGCCGGTCGAGTTGAAGCTTGCCGGTCGCCGGACCCTTCGTGGCTCGTCGCTGCGCTCCTCGCACCTCAGGGAGCAGGGGCTGACGCGCCCTCCGCAAGCTCCGGACGCACCTCAGGGAGCAGGGGCTGACGCGCCCTCCGCAAGCTCCGGACGCACCTCAGGGAGCAGGGGCTGACGCGCCCTCCGCAAGCTCCGGACGCACCTCAGGGAGCAGGGGCTGCCGCGGGCACACCGACGACAACCGCCTGCTCATCACGCCGACGTCAGCTGACCGCGAGCCACGCCGCGAGTCCGAGCCCGCACACCCCGACCACGATCCGGAGCGGCCCGGGCGGCAGCCGTTTCACGACAGGCGGGCCGCACCACCCGCCGGCAAGACAGCCGACGGCCATGGCGAGCGCCGCCCACCAGTCGACGGGACCCCAGATCATGAAGCCGATGGCGGCGATCGTGTTGGCGATGCCGAGGAACAACGACTTGGACAACGCTGCGCGCCACAATGGTTCGCTGGTCACCACGAGCATGAGCGCGAGAATCATGATGCCGGCGCCCGCCCCGAAGTACCCGCCGTACACCGAGATCAGCGTCAGGCCCAGGATGAACACCCAGGGACGCTCGGCGTGCGAGGTGGCCCACCGCCGCAGAACCGGTTGCGCCAACAGGGCGATCGCGGCGATCGCCACCAGGAACGGCACGACGGCCTCGAACGCCTCGGCCGGCGTCGACAACAACAGCACCGCCCCGACCGTGCCGCCGATGAGCGCGGCGATCGCGCCGATGGTCAGCCGCCTGCGGTCACCGTCGAGGAGGGAGCGTCCCGACTGTGCGGTACTGCCCACCCCGACGGCGACCAGCGCGACCGTGTTCGTGACATTGGCCGCGATCGGACTGAGTCCGACGGCGAGCAGTGCGGGATAGCTGACGATCGACGCCAGCCCGGTGATGTAGCCGATCAGGCCGGCGCCGAAACCGGCGACGACCAGTAGAGCGAGCTCAGTGAGCGAAATGACGCGCCCCGGTGAGGTAGAGCGTCACGCCCGCCTCGTCGGCCGCCTCGATCACCTCGTTGTCGCGAATCGAACCGCCCGGCTGCGCAACGGCTTTCACCCCGGCCGACAGCAGTACCTGCAGTCCGTCCGGAAAGGGGAAGAACGCGTCCGACGCCCCGACGCTCCCCGCTGCACGGTCACCGGCGCGTTGCACGGCCAGGTGCGCGGAGTCGACGCGATTGACCTGGCCCATGCCGACGCCGACCGACGCACCGTCGGACGCCAGCAGGATGGCGTTGGACTTGACCGAACGGCACGCACGCCAGGCGAACTCGAGGTCGGCAAGGGTCTGGTTGTCGGCCGGCGGACCCGCCACGAGGTTCCAGTTGGCCGGATTGTCGCCGTCGGCGTCGAGGACGTCGCGCTGCTGCATCAGCAGTCCGCCCGACACCGGCTTCGTCTCGATCCCGGTCGCCGCCGGCGGGGTGGCCACCAGGACGCGGATGTTCTTCTTACGGGTCAGCACCGAGAGCGCACCGTCGGCGAAGCCGGGCGCGACGATCACCTCGGTGAAGATCTCGGCGACCTGCTCGGCCATCGCCACGGTGATCTCACGATTCGCCGCGATCACGCCGCCGTAGGCGCTGACCGGATCGCACGCGTGCGCCTTGCGATGCGCCTCCGCGATGTCGGCGCCGATGGCGATGCCACACGGGTTGGCGTGCTTGATGATCGCGACCGCCGGGGCATCGAAGTCGTAGGCGGCGCGCCACGCGGCATCGGCGTCGGTGTAGTTGTTGTAACTCATCTCCTTGCCGTGGAGCTGCTCGGCGGTCGCAACCCCGCCGGCCCCGGCGTTACCGACATACAGTGCGGCCGGCTGGTGCGGGTTCTCGCCGTAACGCAGCACCGCGGAGCGGGTCCAGGTCGCACCGGCCCACGCCGGGAACTGCGACTCGTCCTCGGGCGCAACCACACTCGACATCCACGACGCGACCGCGACGTCATAGTCCGCGGTGTGCCGGAAAGCCTTTGCCGCAAGCTTCTTCCGGTCGACGAGCGAGAACCCGTCGGCCGTGAGGGCCTCGGTCACCAGCGAGTAGTCATCGGGATCGACCACGACGGCGACCGACGGGTGGTTCTTCGCGGCCCCACGCACCATCGACGGGCCGCCGATGTCGATTTGCTCGATGCACTCGTCCGGAGTCGCACCGGACGCCACCGTCTCGGTGAACGGATAGAGATTGACGACGACGAGATCGAATGCGGCGACGCCCAGTTCGTCGAGCTGAGCCACATGATCGGACTTACGGGTATCGGCGAGGATGCCCGCGTGCACCTTGGGGTGCAGGGTCTTGACGCGGCCGTCGAGGCACTCGGGGAAGCCCGTCAGCGTGGACACCTCCACGACCGGCACGCCCGCGCCGGCGATGGTCTTCGCGGTGGACCCGGTGGACACGATCTCCACTCCGGCCGCGTGTAGTGCCGTCGCGAGGTCGGCGAGACCGCTCTTGTCGTAGACACTCACCAGCGCGCGCCGAATCGGTCGACGAGAGCTGTCAGAGCTGGGTGCGTTCACGGGATGCGGGCCTTTCGTCCATCGATGACTACTCCTCGGGTGACCAGTGCGGTCACCACGTCGGCGAGCAACACACGCTCAACCGTCTTGATGCGTTCGTGCAGGGTGTCGACCGTGTCGTCGTCGTCGACGGTGACCACTCGTTGCGCGAGGATCGGGCCGGTGTCGACGCCTTCGTCGACCAGATGCACCGTCGCGCCCGTGACCTTGACGCCGTAGTCGAGCGCCTCGACGACACCGTGGGCGCCCGGGAACGCGGGTAGCAGCGCTGGATGACTGTTGACGACGCGACCGCCGAACCGGCCGAGAAAAGCCGGGCCGAGGATCTTCATGAAACCGGCGGTCACCACCCACTCCGGCTCGATCGCGGCGACCTCGTCGGTCAGCGCACGATCCCACGTCGCACGGTCGGCGTGGTCGGCGACACGGCAGGTGATGAGCGGGATGTCGTGGCGCTGCGCGACCTCTTGCGCCCGGCACGAGCGGTCGACCACGATCGCCGCGACACGGAACGGGGCATCCTCGTCACCGGCGCGCGCGATCAGCGATTCCAGCAGCGAACCGGTGCCCGACGCCATCACCACCAGCGGGGTGCGACCAGGTGCCGTCGGGGATGTCACGTCGTCGAGACTAATCGCCGCACGTTGGGCCGCCCGCGCCGGGTGGCGCCGCCGGGGCACGCCCGGGAAGCGCGCTGTCAGCGTTGCCGTGAGGCCCCGTGCGAACCGGGATGGAGGTCGTGATCCACGTCGACGGCGAGATCCGCCACGTCGAGATCGTCGTCGTACACGCGGTTCTTCGCCGGCGCGCGCCCGGATGCGGTGTCGAGATCGGAGTCGTCCGGGTCCGACGCGGCGACGTTCTCCGCGTCGTCGTCCGCGAGGTCAGCGTCCCCGAATTCACCGTCGTCGAACTCACCGTCGTCGTAGTCCGAGTCCTCGTACTCGCCGTCCTCGAATTCGCCGTCCTCGACCTCTGAGTACTCGGCGTACTCGTCGTCCTCGTCCAGATCGGTGACGATGACGTATTCGTCCTCGTAACCGAGGTCGAGTGGATCCTCGAAGTACTCCTCGCCGACAGCGAGACGTGCCGCTCGGGTCGACGGCAGGAAGGCGTAGACGAGCACGATGAGCAGGCCGACGACCGCGATCCAACCCAGTGTGAAGACCCCGGCCGCCGACACCGTCACGACGACCTCGCCGAACTCCCCCAGCGTTCCACCCGCCGAGACGGTGAGAACGGCGACCACCGAAGCCGCGACCGCCGCGGCGACACCCACCGAACGCACGTGGGCCATGGGATCGAGGTCGCGGCATCGCCAGCCGACGAACGCGGCGACACCGGCCGGCACGAGCAGTCCGACGAATCCCCATGCCCCGGCACCCGGCCCGTCGGGAAGGACCGCGAGAACCGGGACGGGCGGGACGGCGTCACCGCGGACCGTGAACAGGTCGACCGTCGTCGCACCGATCTGGACGTCGGAACCCACGAGCACCGCCATCGCGGCGACCATCACGTTCGGGAGGTAGAGCATCGACAGCAGGGTGAGTCCCAGGAACCCGTCGAAGTCGTAACCGGTTTCGATCAGTTCACCGATCTGCCCGTGCCTCATCAACATTCGCAGACACACCAGCACGGCTCCGGCCACCAGTAGCAGCAGCGCCGCCACCAGCCCGTACCGGAAACCGCGACGATCGGCGTGGGTCACGCCCCCGCGGACGGCGAAGTCGCGTCGTCGGCTCCACACGACACCGGCGACCGCCGCACCGCCGTGTACGCCGAGGGTGTAGAGGAACGCGAGCAGTGCGTTGGGCGTCTGTACCGGCAGGACCGACCCGCCGTCCATGACGACCGCCAGGGACATCGCGGTGATGAGAACGGGGCCGATCACCGCCGAGAACACGACGGCGCCGAGGTCGAACAGGTCGTGCCGATCGCGTTCGTTCGAGTTCGTGCCACCGGCGACGGCCCGGGCCGTCAGCCAGGCAGTGCCGGCGGCGACCGCCAGCGTCGGCAACAGCGGCAGCACACCTACGGTGACCCCGCTGATCGTGACCGGCATCTGGTGGACGGCCAGCCAGCCCGAGGCGATCGCACTCGGCAGTCCGGTCAGGCCGCTGCCGGCCAGCAGCAGCACCGAGAGCATCACGACGATCAGCGTCACCAGTGCTATCGCGGGAACGGTGAACGCGACAACCGCGAGCTGCCGGGCCGAGCCCTCGGCCGCCGTGCGCTGCGCACGACGTGATCGCCGCAGGTTACGCAGCTGCGACGCCAGATTGTCCGTGGTCGGGTCCGACTTGAGGGAGGGCATCGTCATGAGCCTGACACGGTCCCGGCCGACGCCGTCGTAGACGCGCCGAGCGGCCTGCGAAAGGGAGTCAGCTCACCGCTGGACCGTCCGCACGACGACAGTGCCCCGCCGACCGATGGTCGACGGGGCACTGTGGGGGTTCTGTCAGTTGCCGCTGCCGGTGGGCGGCTCCGGCTTCTGGAAGACCGTGGTCGAGTGGTCTCCGGCCGGGGTGTCGGTGCCCGAGGGGCCAGCGGATCCACCGGGCGCGGCCGGGGATGCGCCCGAGGCGCCGGCCGCGTACTGGCCGGGACGGTAGTCCCCGTAGCCCGACTCGCCGTGACCGGAGGCCGATGCCGACGATTCGCTCGCACCGCCGGAGTAACCGCTCTGACCGGCGGTCGACGCGCCCGACGACTGCGAGTAGGCCGACGGGTCGTAGTTCGCCGACGACTGCTGGCCGTACTGAGCCTGCGCGCTGCCGGTGCCGTAGGCGGTGGTCTGCGCCTCACCGTAGCCACCGGTCTGCTGGTGAGCGCCGGTGTCGGACTGCGCGGCCGACGAGCCGGGGGCTACCGCGGCGGTCGCCGAGCCCACCGCGGGCGCCACCTTGATGACGCCGGCGTCGACGAGCAACCACACGACTGCGAGAACCGCGGACAGGAGGGTGAAGATCAGCAGCACGATCGCCCCGGCACCGTTGTCGTCGATGTTGAGGAACTGGAACAGCGTGATCAGGAACGAGGTGATCGCCAGCGACGCCACGATCGGCGCCGCAGGCACCTTGATGCCCGGGATCAGCGAGATGAGCGCCAGGATCCCGGCAACGCTGATCAGCGTGTACGGCGCGTTGTACTGGGTCTGGAACAGCTTGAGCGCGAAGTCATAGGTCTCGGCGGCGGACAGGAACCCGCTGAAGAGGACGATGAGGCCGAAGGCGCCGATCGCGGCGGCGAGGAGAACCGGGGTGATGGCCGGCAGTCCCTGACTCGGCGCCTTGGTCGGCTGCGGGGAATACCCATACTGGCCGTAGCCCTGCTGGCCCTGCTGGTCCTGGCCGTATCCGGGTTGGCCGTACCCCTGCTGGCCGTATCCCTGCTGGCCATATCCCTGCGCGGGGCTCTGGCCGTAGCCCGGTTGCCCCTGGCCGTAGGACTGTCCGCTCTGACCGTACTGCTGGCCCCCGTACTGCTGGGCCTGACCGTACTGATCGGAACCGGGCGCGGGGCCCGCCTGCGGACCCGTGTTGTGCGCGCCGGACTGGGGATATCCGGATTGATTGCCGTACTGGCCGTAGGACTGGCCGGACTCGGGCTGCTGCTGCCCGTAGCCGCCGGGTGGGTAGGTCATGACGATCTCCTGGTCGGGTCGGTCGGTCAGGATCAGCGGGTCGCGTCGAGGTGACGGCGTCCGGCCGTCGCCCCCCACGAGCGCAGAACTGTCGACCACGCTAGTACACATACCAGCCGGGTCCCATGACCCTTGCACATCGGGGTCGCCCCGCCGGGCCACGAATCCCGCTCACCAGCGATGCGCGCGCCCTTGCTCGGCGTACCAGTTGATCAGCGCGTAGTCGTCGACCGCCTTGGGGTCGATGTTGACCTCGGAACGGCCCGCCAGAATCGCGGTGACCGGAACCTCGAGCTTCTTTCCGGTCCGGGTGTGTGGAATCCCGGGGGCCTCGATGACCTCGTCGGGCACATGGCGTTTGGAGAGGCGGTCGCGGACCGCGCCCGCGATCCGGCCGATCAGCGCGTCGTCGAGCGTCGCGCCGGGGACCAGGGTGACGAACAGCGGCATCCAGTAGGCGCCGTCCGGTCCGTCGACACCGAGCACGAAGGCCTCGGCGATCTCGTCGAGCGCTTCGACGACCTCGTAGATGTCGGCCGATCCCATCCGGATCCCGTGGCGGTTCAACGTCGCGTCGCTGCGGCCGTGGATCACGAGCGACCCACGTTCGGTCACCGTCACCCAGTCGCCGTGCCGCCAGACCGGTTTCTCCGGATTCGACGCACCGCCCTCCCATTCGTGGGCGAAATAAGCCGCGCGGTAGCGCGCACCGTCGGGATCGTCCCAGAAGCTCACGGGCATCGACGGCATCGGCGCGGTGACGACGAGTTCACCCACCTCCCCCACCAGCGGGCGGGCGTCGGGCGACCAACTCTCCAGTGCCACACCGAGGTAGCGCACCGACAGCTCCCCCGGGACGACCGGTACACCGGTGGAGCCGCCGGCGAACGCGGACACGATGTCGGTGCCGCCGCTGATCGACGAGATGGGCAGTCCGGACCCGACGTGGTCGTCGACCCAGGTGAAAAGATCTGCGGCGAGCGATGATCCGGTACTCCCGAGAGTGCGCAACCGACCGAGGTCGTGCCGGCGGCCCGGTTCCAGACCCGCCTTCCGCGAGGCCTGCAGCTGACCGGGACTCGTGCCGAAGTAGGTGACGTGCTCGTCGTCGACGACCTGCCACAGGCGGTCGGCGTCGGGGTACAGGGGCGAACCGCTGTAACAGACGATCCGCGAACCGCAGAGAAGTCCGGCGACCTGATAGTTCCACATCATCCAGCTGAGCGCGGTCTGCCAGAAGAACACGTCGTCTGCGGACAGATCGCCGTGCAGGGCACCGGCTTTCAGGTGCTCCAGCAGGACTCCCCCGTGTCCGTGCACGATGCCTTTGGGGCGTCCGGTGGTGCCGGAACTGAACAGCACCCAGAGCGGATGATCGAAGGGCACCTTGACGGGGTGGAAGTCGCCGGGGTCGCGGGTGACGGCGTCGGCATAGTCGAGGGCCGACGAAGACTCCTCGGTCGCGCCGATCGTGATGTGCGCGACCAGGTCCGGCAGTAGCCCGGCGAGCTCGGCGCTGTCGGCGCGCTTGTCGACGACATTGCCGTTGTAGCGATATCCGGCGGCGGTGAACAGGACCTTGGGTGCGAGTTGGCCGAGTCGGCCGGCTGCCCCCTGCGGGGCATAGTCCTGGCCACATCCGGACCAGATCGCGCCCAGGGATGCGGTGGCCAGGAAGGCAATGACGGCCTCGGGGATGTCGGGGAGGTAGGCGGCCACCACGTCCCCCGACCCCACTCCGCGCGCACGCAGGGTCGCGGCCAGGCCCGCGACCTGCGCCGGCAGTTCCGCCCACGCGATCTCGGAACGGTCACCGGCCTCGTCGATGCCCACGATCGCGGCGCCGGGCAGGGCGGCGTGCCGCAGGATCTGATCGACGTAGTTCAGCCGGATCCCGGGGAACCAGACCGCACCGGGCATCCGGTCGTCGGCGAGCACCGCCTCGTCCCCGGGCCCGAGCGGTTCCGCGGCGAGGGCGTCGAGGTCGAAGAATTCCCAGACGGCACGCCAGAACCGGGACGGGTGTTCCACCGACCACGCCCACAGATCGCCGTAATCGTCTGTGTCGGTCTCGAACCGCCCGGTCTCGAAACGCTCGGCGACGAAGCGGCCGAACCGGTCCATCTGGGTGCTCGTGACCCGCTCCGCAGTCCTCGACGTGCTCATCGCAACTGCTCGAGGATCGAGACCGCCTCGTCGCGCATCGCCACCTTGCGGACCTTCCCGGTGACGGTCATCGGGAACTCCTCGACCACATGGACGTACCGCGGGATCTTGTGTCGAGCGATCTTGCCGGTCGCGAACTCGCGCAGGTCGTCGGCGGTGAATTCGGTTGCGGTGTCGCGCAACCGGACCCAGGCCATCAGCTCCTCGCCGTATTTCACGTCGGGCACCCCGATCACCTGGGCGTCGAGAATGTCGGGATGGGTGTAGAGGAACTCCTCGATCTCGCGCGGGTAGATGTTCTCCCCGCCGCGGATCACCATGTCCTTGATGCGCCCGGTGATCCGGACATAACCGTTCTCGTCCATGTCGGCGAGGTCGCCGGTGTGCATCCAGCCGTCGGCGTCGATGGCCTCGGCCGTCTTCTCCGGGTCGTTCCAGTATCCGGTCATCACCGAGTAACCGCGCGTACACAACTCGCCCGTCTCGCCGCGCGCCGAGGTCTCCCCGGTTCCGGGATCGACGACCTTGATCTCCAGGTGCGGGCCGACCCGCCCGACGGTGGTCACACGCAACTCGAGGGGATCGTCGACCCGCGTCTGCGTCGACACCGGCGACGTCTCGGTCATGCCGTAACAGATCGACACCTCACGCATGTGCATGCGGTCGACGACCTGCCGCATGACGTACTCGGGGCACGGCGACCCCGCCATGATGCCGGTGCGCAGGCTCGACAGGTCGATGTCGAGCCCGTCGTCGAGCAGGCCGAGTTCGGCGATGAACATGGTGGGCACGCCGTAGAGGCTGGTGCAGCGGTACTCCGCGACCGCCTCGAGGGTGGCCCGCGGGTCGAAGGCCGGCGCCGGAATCACCATCGCCGCACCGTGACTCGTCGCCGCAAGGTTACCCATCACCATGCCGAAGCAGTGGTAGAAGGGCACGGGGAGACAGATCCGGTCGTCGGCGGTGTAGTTCAGCAGTTCGCCGACGAGATACCCGTTGTTCCCGATGTTCCGGTGCGACAGCGTCGCACCCTTCGGGAAACCCGTTGTACCCGAGGTGTACTGGATGTTGATCGGGTCGTCGGGTGAGAGCGACGCAGCGATCTCGTCGACGCGTGTGAGCTCGTCGGCGCTCGGCTCGACACACAGCGCATCCCAGCCGGGGGATTCGAACAGGACCACTTCGCGCAGCTCCGGGCACTGTGGCCGGGCCTGGTCGAGCATCGTCGAATAGGCCGAGTCCTTGAAACTCTCGGCGGCCAGGACGACGCTCGTCCCGGACTGCTGCAGCGCGTACTCGATCTCGTTCTGCCGGTACGCGGGATTGAGATTGACCAGCACGGCGCCGATCTCGGCCGCGGCGTACTGGGTCAACACCCATTCGAACCGGTTCGGCGACCACAGCCCGACACGGTCGCCGACCGACACGCCGAGTCGTAGCAGTCCGGCCGCGAGCGCGCGTACGTCACGGTGGAACTCGGTGTATCGCCATTCCCGCCGTGCGGCGGCGTCGATCAACGCGGTTCGCTCGCCGTGGTCCGCGACGGTTCGGGCCAGGGTGGCTCCGATGGTCTCGGTGAGCAGTGCCGGTGTCTCCTCACCGCGCGTGTGTGCAGGCTTCGGGTGCGCCTCGGTGCTCATGTTCTCGCTCCGGTCTGTTCTCGGGGGGTGGATGCCCGGATGGTCGGGGGCTTCGTCAGTTCTCGGGGGCGGGATCGGTACGCGTACCGCTCACACGGGACAGGACGACCTCCGCCTGGCGCAGGACCGGCCCGTCGATCATCTGACCGTCGAGGCTGAATACCCCGCCCGCGTGTTCGGCCGCACCGTCGAGGACCTTGCGCGCCCACTCGACCGCCTCGTCCGACGGGCGGTAACCGTTCCGGATGTGATCGACCTGGGACGGATGGATGCACGCGGTCGCGGTGTAACCCAGGGCCACCGCGTCGCGGACCTCGGCGACGAGTCCGTCGACGTCGGAGATGTCGAGGTGCACCGAGTCGACGGCGAACTTCCCGTACGCGGCGGCCGCGATGCGGACCATCGACCGGACCCAACTCGCGACGTCCCGGTACTCACCCGGCCGGGCTTCACCCGGACCGAACCGGCTCGACGTGCCGCCGAGGCCCGCGACGAGATCCTCTGCCCCCCACATCAGTCCGATGCAGTTGGAGGTGGCGGCGATGTCGCGGGCGCGGGTCGCGCCGAGCGGCGTCTCGATCAGTGCGATCGTCTGGAACGCGGTGTCCAGGATCGAGGACACGTCCTCGGCCTTGGCCTGCATCACCACCCGGTAGTTCGTCTCCGAGACGGCGGCGAGATCGCGCCGGTAGTCGCCGGTACCGGCCGGGTTGATCCGCACGATGGTGCGGTCCGGATCGACCGGATTGGCGACGAGAGCCTCCCGGGCTGCGGCGCGGTTCGTCGGCGACACCGCGTCCTCGAGGTCGAGGATGACGACGTCGGCCCGGTCGAGGGCCTTCTGGTATCGCTCGGGACGGTCCGCCGGGCAGAACAACATCGCCGGCCCGGGCGGCAGCCACGCGTTGGTGAGCTGCCCCGACAGTCCGGAACCCGCGACCGGGCCGCCGGGTGGGTCCTCGAAGAACATCGTCGTCACTCCGTCCGTTGCCTGCGCACCAGCGTTGCTCGTGCGGCGCGGGCGACGACCTCGCCGTGCTGGTTGCGTCCGATGTGGGTCAAGTTCACCACGCCCTCACCCGGACGCGACCGCGATTCGCGTTTACCGGTGCACTCGGTCTCCGCGTACAGGGTGTCGCCGGCGAACAACGGCGCCGGGAAGGCGACCTCGCTGAAGCCCAGGTTCGCCACCAGGGTGCCCTGGGTGAGTTGGGAGACCGACAATCCCACGATCGTCGACAGGGTGAACATGGAGTTGATCAGGCGTTGCCCGCCGAAACCCGGCTGCTCGGCCGACCAGGCGGCGTCGAGGTGGAGCGCCTGCGTGTTCATGGTCAGCGTCGTGAACAGCACGTTGTCGGCCTCGGTGACAGTGCGTCCGGGCCGATGTTCGTAGATGGTGCCCTCCTCGAACTCCTCGAACCACAACCCGCGCTGTACGATTCGACGCCCGCCGGTGGTGTCGCTCATGCGAACCCCAGCTCGCGCGCGATCAGCATGAGCTGCACCTCGGTCGTGCCCTCACCGATCTCGAGGATCTTCGAATCGCGGTAGTGCCGGGCGACGGGATATTCGTTCATGAAGCCGTACCCGCCGTGGATCTGCGTGGCCATCCGGGCGTTGTCCATCGCCGCCTCACTGGCGATCATCTTGGCGATCGACGCCTCCTTCTTGAAGGGCTTGCCCGCCAACATCTTCGCCGCCGCGTCGTAGTAGGCGGTCCGTGCGACGTGGGCGCGCGCCTCCATCCGGGCGATCGCGAAGGACACCGACTGGTACTCACCGATCGCCTTGCCGAAGGATTGTCGCTCCTTGGCGTACTTCACGCTCTCGTCGACGCACCCCTGGGCGACGCCGGTGGCGAGGGCTGCGATGGCGATCCGCCCCTCGTCGAGGATGGACAGGAAGTTGGCGTATCCGCGGCCGCGGACACCGAGCAGGTTCTCCTTGGGAACGCGTACGTCGGTGAAGGTCAGCGGATGGGTATCCGAGGCATTCCACCCGACCTTGTTGTACGCCGGCTCGGCGGTGAAACCCGGCGTGCCGGACGGCACGATGATCGTGGAGATCTCCTTCTTGCCGTTCTCCTTCACCCCGGTCACCGCGGTCACCGTCACCAGTGAGGTGATGTCGGTCCCCGAGTTGGTGATGAACTGCTTGCCGCCGTTGATGATCCACGAGTCACCGTCGTCCCGGGCCGTGGTCGCGGTGGCCCCGGCATCCGAACCCGCCCCGGGTTCGGTCAACCCGAAGCCGGCGAGCGCCGTGCCCGCGGTGAGTTCGGGGAGGTACTGCTCTTTCTGCTCCTCGCTGCCGAATCGATAGATGGGCATGGCGCCCAGACTCACCCCGGCCTCGAGGGTGATGGCGACGGACTGGTCGACCTTGCCGAGTTCCTCCAGCGCGAGCGACAGGGCGAAGTAGTCGCCGCCCATGCCGCCGTACTTCTCGTCGAAGGGAAGCCCGAACAGTCCCATCTTGCCCATCTGGGCGACGACGTCATACGGAAAGCTGTGCTCGGCATCGTGTTTCGCGGCCACCGGCGCCACCACGGTCTGCGCGAAGTCGCGGACCGTCGCGATGAGGTCGGTGTACTCCTGGGTGAGTTCCATGTGAGTCCTTCTACTGGGAGTCGACAGTTGATTCGGGTGCGGTGACGACGGCGAGGATCTGTCCCGCGTCGACCTTGTCCCCCACCTTCACGGAGATGTCGACGGTGCCGTCCACCGGCGCGGTGAGTGCATGTTCCATCTTCATCGCCTCGACGACGACGATCGACTGGCCGGCGGAGACGTCGGCCCCGATCTCGGCGGCGACGGCGACCACGGTGCCCGGCATCGGGCTGGTGATCTCGCCGGCGTGCTCGTCGGCGGCCTCGTCGAGCAGGGGCTTCGCGAGTTCGAGGACCCAGGTGCCCGACGGCCCTCCCACCCACCAGCTCTCTCCGACGCGAACACTCGACCACGACTGCGTCACCCCGTCGACGACCAGGCGGTCCGAACCGCGCCCGTCACCGGGTTGCGCCGGCTGGTAGACCACGTGCCCGGTCCACGACGCCTCGGCGTCGTCGTCGAAGGTGACGGTGGCGGTTCCCGAGACGGACCATTCGTCGGCGGCATCGACCTGGATGGCCACCGTCGAATGTCGTCCGCCGGCGACGAGGCGGGTGCGGACCGGAGCGGATCGACCGACCCGCCATCCGACCGCCGAGGACCAGATGTCGTCGGCATCGCGAGCGCCGATCCGCGCCAGACCCACGAGCACCTGTGCCTCGGGAATGGGCTCCGGCGCAGCGTAATCGGTGACGAGGCGGTCCAACAGTTCGGTGTCGAGGTCGGCGTCCACGACCGCCTGCTGACGCAGGACGAAGCGGCAGAAGTCGATGTTGGTGACCACGCCCAGCACGCGCGTGTGGGCCAATGCCTGGTCGAGACGTTCGAGCGCCTCCTCCCGGTCGGCACCGTAGGCGATGATCTTCGCGAGCATCGGGTCGTAGTCACTGCCGACGCGCAATCCGTCGAGCATGGCCGAGTCGACGCGGATGCCGCCACCGGCCGAGGTGTCGGGATGGACGAGATGCTCGATCGTCCCGCCGGTCGGCAGGAAACCGCGGGCCGGGTCCTCGGCGTACACGCGTGCCTCGATCGCGTGGCCGCTGAGGGTGATCGTGTCCTGCGTCAGACCCAGGACTTCTCCGCGGGCGACGCGGATCTGTTGTTCCACGAGGTCGACTCCGGTGACGAGCTCGGTCACCGGGTGCTCGACCTGCAGGCGGGTGTTCATCTCCATGAAGAAGAACTCGTCGGGCCGGTGCGCCGACACGATGAACTCGACCGTGCCCGCCCCGGTGTAGCCGACACTGCGCGCGGCATCGCACGCGGCCTCACCGATGCGAGCACGGGTCTCGGCGTCGAGCAGCGCCGACGGTGCCTCCTCGATCACCTTCTGGTGCCGCCGCTGCAATGAGCACTCGCGCTCGCCGAGGTGGATGACGTTCCCGTGCTGATCCGCGAGGACCTGCACCTCGATGTGGCGCGGGGTGTCGACGAAATGCTCGAGGAACAGCGCGTCGTCGCCGAACGCGGCGGCGGCCTCGCGGCGGGCCCGCTCCAGCGCGGCCGGCAGCTCCGACGCCTCGGCCACGCGATGCATCCCCTTGCCACCGCCACCCGCACTGGGCTTGATGAGAACCGGGAACCCGATGTCGGGTGCCGCGGCGATGAGGTCGTCGTCGGTCAGGCCGGGGCGCGACAGACCCGGCACCACCGGCACGTCGCGAGCGGTGACGGCGGCCCGGGCCGTGATCTTGTCTCCCATCGTCGCGATCGCCTCCGCGGGCGGCCCGATGAAGACGATGCCCGCCTCCGCCAGAGCGGCCGCGAACTTCTGGTTCTCCGAGAGGAATCCGTAGCCCGGGTGGACGGCGTCGGCACCGGTCTTGCGTGCCGCGTCGACCACTTTTGCGATGTCGAGGTAGCTCTGGGCGGCGGCGGCCGGGCCGATGTGCACGGCGACGTCGGCCTCCCGGACGTGGCGCGCCTGCGCGTCGGCGTCAGAATAGACTGCGATACTGCGGATTCCCATGTGGCGCAGGGTGTCGATCACCCGGCAGGCGATCTCACCACGGTTGGCCACCAGGACACTGCGGATGGGTCTGGCGCCGGGAGCGCAGCGAGCGGGCCGAATGGGTCTGGTACTCACGGTCGTGGTCCTCGGGGTCGGCGGGACGGGGCGGTGGACATCGGGTTCGGACTCGGCGACGTCGGCATCGGCGGTCACATCCGGAAGACGCCGTAGCGCGGATCGGCGAGCGGTGCGTAGCGGGCGGTCTCGAGGGCCAGGCCGAGCAGTGTCCGGGTCTGTGCCGGGTCGACGATGCCGTCGTCCCACAGCCGCGCCGTCGAGTAGTAGGCGTCCGACTGTTGTTCGAACTGTTCGCGGATCGGGGCCTTGAACGCTTCCTCGTCCTCGGTGGACCATTCCGCGCCGGATCGCTCGATCTGGTTGCGTCGCACCGTTCCGAGGGTGTCGGCGGCCTGCGGTCCGCCCATGACCGAGATGCGGGCGTTGGGCCACATCCAGAGGAATCTGGGCGAGTAGGCGCGTCCGCACATCGAGTAGTTGCCCGCTCCGAAGGAGCCGCCGACCATGACGGTGAACTTGGGCACGCGTGCGCACGCCACGGCGTTGACCATCTTGGCCCCGTTCTTGGCGATGCCGCCCTGCTCGTAGGCCTTGCCGACCATGAAGCCGGTGATGTTCTGCAGGAACAGCAACGGGATGCGGCGCTGGTCGCACAGTTCGATGAAATGAGCTCCCTTCAGCGCGGATTCGCTGAACAGGACACCGTTGTTGGCGACGATCCCCACCGGGTGACCGTGCAGGTGCGCGAACGCCGTCACCAGACTGGTGCCGTAGTTCGCCTTGAACTCGTTGTATTCTCCTCCGTCGCACAGGATTTCGATGACCGATCGGACGTCGTACGGAGTTCGCGGGTCGGTGGGCACCACGTCGTAGATGTCGGTCTGCGGCCGCACCGGCTCGCGGACCGGGATCGTCTCCCACTGTGGCGCCTCGCGGGGCCCGAGGGTCGCGACGATCTCGCGGACCTTGGCGAGCGCCTGCTGGTCGTTGTCGACGAGGTGGTCGGTGACACCGGAGACCGATGAGTGCATCGCACCACCGCCCAGGTCCTCGGCGGAGACATCTTCTCCGGTCGCCGCCTTCACCAGTGGCGGGCCCGCGAGGAAGATGGTGCCCTGATTGCGCACGATCACCGTCTCGTCGCTCATCGCCGGGACGTAGGCCCCGCCGGCGGTCGACGACCCGAGCACCGCGGCGATCTGCGGGATGCCGGCGGCGCTCATGGTCGCCTGATTGAAGAAGATCCGTCCGAAGTGATCCCGGTCGGGGAACACCTCGTCCTGCTGGAGCAGCATCGCGCCGCCCGAGTCGACGAGGTAGATGCACGGGAGCCGGTTGGCCGCCGCGATCTCCTGCGCACGCAGATGCTTCTTGACCGTGACCGGGTAGTACGTGCCGCCGGAGACCGTGGCGTCGTTGGCGACGATCATGCACTCTCGACCCGCGACGCGCCCCACGCCGGCGATGACCCCGGCGGCGGGCACCTTGCCGCCGTACATCCCGAAGGCCGCGAGCGGGGCCACCTCGATGAACGGCGACCCGACGTCGAGCAGCCCGTCGACCCGGTCCCGCGGAAGCAACTTTCCGCGAGCGACGTGGCGATCACGAGCCTTCGCGCCGCCGCCGGCGGACACCTCTCGCAGGCGTTCGTCGAGCAGGTCGAGATTGCGCTGGTGTGCGGCCCGGAAGCCGTCGATCGTGCTGGTCACCGTCGACCCTTCAGTTAGTGGCTATTAACTGAAAGTGATCGTACGCGATGAAGTGGCCCATGTCACGCCCCGGTTCATCCACCGCGTCGACATGACCTACGTGACGCGCATCACGTCTTCTCGTACTGTTGTGGCAGGCCCACCACCCCCGGGCCGACACAACCGATGCGCCGACACCCCGGAACCCCGGACCGGCCACCGCACATAGAAGGCCAGGTGACCCCATGACCCTCGCAGACGACCGCGCTCGCTCCGAGCACGTCCCGACCCCCGGCACGCCGCCCGAGACGGCAGCCACCGGGTTCTCGCTCGACGACCGCTACACCCGCGAGTCCGGCGACATCTACCTCACCGGCATCCAGGCCCTGGTACGCATGGTCCGCGACCGCGCTCGCGTCGACCGCCGTTCCGGCCTCCGGACGGCCTCGTTCATCTCCGGCTACGAGGGCTCTCCCCTCGCCGGTTACGATCTCGAACTCGCCCGACGGCACGAGCATCTCGCCCCGTACGACGTCATCCACCGGCCCGGTCTCAACGAAGAGCTCGCCGCGACCTCGGTGATGGGTTCGCAGCTCGCCGCACAGGTCATCGGCGGTGCCGAATTGACGCCGTCCGCGGACGGGCTCCCCCGCGACGGCGTCGTCGGATACTGGTACGGCAAGGCGCCCGGTCTCGATCGCGCGACGGACGCCCTGCGGCACGCGAATCTGATCGGAACCCATTCCACCGGTGGCGCGGTCGCGCTGGTCGGTGACGACCCGGGCGCGAAATCCTCGACGGTCCCGTGCGCATCGGAGATGGCGCTGGCCGACCTCTACATCCCGATCCTCTATCCGGCCGATTCCCAAGACATCTTGGATCTCGGTGTCCATGCGGCGCTCATGAGCCGCACCAGCGGGGTCTGGACCTCGCTCAAGATCTCCGCGCACGTCGCGGACGGCGCGTCGACCGCACGCGTCGACCCGGACCGCATAGTGCCCGTCTACGGCGACCTCGGGACGAGCCCCCACGTGCCCAGCGGGCGCCTACTCGGCGCCCACCTCATGGAACTCGAACAGAATCAGCTGACCACCCGGCTCCCGCGTGCGCAGGAGTACGCACGGCTCAACGGCCTCAACCGGATCGTGGTCTCGAGTCCCGACGACCGCATCGGCATCGTCGCCGCGGGAAAGACCTACCTCGATCTCCGGGAAGCACTGCGTCTGATGCGGATCGACGACGAGGATCTGCGCCGGCTCGGAATCCGCATCCTCAAGCTCGGCATGGTCTACCCGATCGAGCGAGAGATCCTGAATCGCTTCATGTTCGACACCGCCACCGGTGATCTCGACGAGGTCATCGTGGTCGAGGAGAAGCGCGACTTCATCGAGACGATGATGCGCGACATCCTGTTCCGCCACCCGCGGGCCCCGCGCATCGTGGGGAAGGTGCACGAAGACGGATCGACCTTGTTCTCCCGCTTCGGCGAACTCGACGTCGACGCGGTGACCCGAGGACTCGCCGACCGTCTCGCCCGCCACGGGGTCGACGCCGCGCGGATCTGGCTCGACCGCAAAGCCGCTCGCCGCACCCGCATCGAACTCCCGTTGGCGGTGCGCACCCCGTACTTCTGCTCCGGCTGCCCCCACAACAGTTCGACGAAGGTCGCCGAGAACACCCTGGTCGGCGCCGGCATCGGTTGTCACGCGATGGTGTTGCTGATGGATCCCCGGCAGGTCGGCGACATCGCCGGGGTCACCCAGATGGGCGGCGAGGGCGCGCAATGGATGGGCATGGCCCCGTTTGTGTCCGCGGACCACTTCGTGCAGAACATCGGCGACGGAACCTTCTCGCACTCGGGGTCGCTGGCGTTGCGGGCGGCCGTGGCGTCGGGCGCGAACATCACCTACAAGCTGCTCTACAACGGCACCGTCGCGATGACCGGCGGACAGGACCCGGTGGGCGGGATGACCCTGCCGCGGTTGACGTCACTGCTGCTCGACGAAGGTGTCAGCCGGGTCGTGGTCACCTCCGACGACCCGAAACATGTTCGTACGCTGGGACTCCCCGACACCGTCGAGGTCCGCCACCGCGATGACCTGCTCGAGGTACAGACCGAACTCGCGGGCGTCGCGGGCGTCACGGTGCTCGTGCACGATCAGCATTGCGCCGCCGAGAAGCGCCGCAAGCGCAAGCGCGGCGCCATGCCCACCCCCACTCGTCGCGTCGTGATCAACGAACGCATCTGCGAGGGGTGCGGCGACTGCGGCGAGAAGTCGAACTGCCTCTCGGTGCACCCGGTCCAGACCGAGTTCGGACGCAAGACGCGCATCGACCAGAGTTCGTGCAACCTCGACCTCTCCTGTCTCAAGGGCGACTGCCCGTCGTTCGTCACGGTCACCCCGGGCACCGACCGCATCCGCACGCGCGCAGCCGATCTGGCGGACACCGTGTTGCCGATGCCCGCGGTCCCCGCCATCCGCGACACCTTCTCCCTGCGCATCACGGGTATCGGCGGTACCGGCGTGGTGACCGTGTCCCAGGTCCTGGCCACCGCTGCCGTCCTCGACGGCCACTCGGCCCGGACCGTCGACATGACCGGGCTCGCGCAGAAGGGCGGCGCCGTGGTCAGCGACATCAAGGTGGCCCCGTATCCGCTGGAGCAGGCGGCGAAGGTGGCGTCCGAGGACTGCGACCTGTACCTCGTGTGCGATCCGCTGGTCGGCACCGACCCGGTCAACCTCAAGGTCACCGCTCCCGAGAAGACGGTCGCGATCGTCTCGACCACCCAGGTGCCGACCGGGTTGATGGTCATCGACACCTCGGTCGGGTTCCCGGCGGACTCCGCCGTCCACTCCGCGGTCGACTCCCGGGTCGCGCGGACCGTGTACCTCGATTCGGGAGCGGTGTCGACAGCCTTGTTCGGCGACGAGCAGTACGCCAACATGTTGATGGTCGGTGCTGCGTATCAAGCCGGGGCGCTGGCCATCTCGGCGGAATCCATCGAGCGGGCGATCGAGCTCAACGGCGTGGCCGTGGACGCGAACGTCCAGGCGTTCCGGCGCGGCCGGCAGGTCGTGTCCGATCCCGACTCCGTGTCTCGCACCATCGACGGACTGCACGGTCGCGGGGTCGCCGAGATCGAACCGAGCCGCCACGCCCTCGCGGTGGTCAGCGCGCTCGGGGATATCGACGCCGACCTCCGGCGCACCATCGCGATCCGGTACGACGAGCTGACCGCCCACTCCGACGAGAGATACGCGCGAACCTACCTCGACACGGTCGACCGCGTACGACGCGTCGCATCGGACGCCTCGCTCACCGCCGCCGTCGCCCGGAACCTGTTCAAGCTGATGGCCTACAAGGACGAGTACGAGGTCGCCCGGCTCACGCAGGACCCGGCGTTCGCCGCGCGCATCGCCGACGAATTCGGCGCCGACGCCGAGGTCGCGGTACGCCTCCACCCACCGACCCTACGGAGTATGGGGATGCGCGAGAAGCTGGCGCTGGGATCGTGGGCCGACACCCCGCTGAGCGCGCTCGCGAAGATGAAGCGCCTCCGGGGGACCCGCCTGGACCCGTTCGGCCGCAGCGAGATCCGTCGCACCGAACGTGCGTTGATCGTCGAGTACCGGGAGCTCGTCGACGCCGCGCTCGATGCGCTCGCGAGTGGGCGCATCGGCGCGGACCAGGTACCCGCGGTCGTCGACCTCGCGGAACTACCGGACATGGTCCGGGGTTACGAGGGGATCAAGATGGCCAACGTCGCGCGCTACCGGGAAGCAGTCGCACGGCAGCGGGAGGTGCTGGGGATCTAGGGCTGAGCACCGGTCCGTGATTCGAAACACCTGGTTACAACTGCTCCCCAATCCGAAAGAACGACCTGCCCCTGCTCCCTGAGGAGCGCCCGGAGCTTGCGGAGGGCGCGTCACGAAGGGTCTTCACAACCCGGCTCACCATGACCCTTCGTGACGCTCGCAAGCTCGCTCCTCAGGGAGCGGTTAGAAGCGCTTCGCTCACACCTCAGGGAGCAGTTAGAAGCGCTTCGCTCACACCTCTAGGCAGATAGGAGCGCTTCGCTCACACCTCTAGGCAGATAGGAGCGCTTCGCTCACACCGGCCGGCCTCAGCGTGCCCGCCGAAGACGCGCCACAGCGGTCTGGCCATCGTCGCCCGCGACGACCTCGCACTCGTAGTGCGCTCTGGTCGGCGGGGCGACCCCGACCAGGTCGTACTGGGCGGTGTTCATCTCGATCAGCAACTCGCCACCGACGGCGAGCCATCTCCGGGCGTCGGCGATCAAGGCCGTGATGTGGTCGAGGCCGTCCCGGCCGCCGAGCAGCGCGCCGCGCGGTTCGTGATCCCGCGCCTCCGGCGCCAGCAGTCCGAGCGCAGACTCGGGCACGTAGGGAGGTACTGCGGCGATCACGTCCAGACGGCCGCGTAGTGCTGCCGGTAGCGGGACGAGCCCGGCACCGAGGTGAATCCCGGTCCCGCCCGGCAGGTTTCGGCGCGCGAAGCCGAGGGCGGTGTCGTCAGCATCGACGACATGCAGTTCGACGCCGGGCACCGCGGCCGCAACACTCGCGGCGATGGGTGCGACGCCGCAGAACGCCTCGAGTACGGTCGGCGACCGGCACGCATCTGCTGCGGCGATCGCGGTGCGCGCCAACAACAGGGAACGCTGCCGCGGCACGAAGACGCCCGTGCCCACGGACAACCGCAACTCGCCGAACTGCACCCAGCCCACCAGATGCTCAATCGGCACGCCGGCCACGCGTCGGGCACAGAGCGCGTCGAGTTCGGTTGCGTTGGTGGTGTGTTCGCGAAGCACCGCGGCTTCTTCGTCGGCGAAGACACATCCCGCACGACGTAGGAGGCCGACGATCGGATCGTCGGGGCCGTCATCCCCGGTTGGGCGCGTCATCCTTCTTCAGACCGTACAAGAAGGCCGCCGCGATGAGCAGCGTCACCTGCAGGAATCCCAGGATCAGTCCGACGATCGCACCGGCGCCGAGGTCGAGGAACGGCGGCGTGATCAGTGCCGCGGCGAACAGGGCCAGCCACGCGGCGACTCCGACGACCGCGAGGAACGGCAGCGCCTTGCGATAGCTCGGAACCAGCACGAACGTCGCCGCGATGCCGACGACCCCGAGCAGGATGAAGAACTTGCCGGGGTTCAGGACGATCTCGTAGGAGAAGTACGCGGGTATGCCGCCCTGCCCTTCCTCGAAATCCGTTCCCCAACGGTTGAGTTCCTCCTCGGCACCGACCCCGACCGAGATCCACCCGAGGAAGCCCATGAAGTACGTGACCACCCCCGCGACCGCGGAGGCCAGCGCGAAGATCACCGACAGGTCCGCACGTGGTCCGCGTGCCGGCTGTCCCCAGCCGGGACCGGGAGGCGGGTACTGCGCGCCGGGGTTCCACTGCTGAGGAGGAAGACTCCCGGTGCCCGGGTGCTGGACGTGGGCCGTCTGATCCTGGTTGTCGGCGAAGCCCCCGGTCTGCGGTGGGCCCTGCGGAACGCCTGACCACTGACCGCCGGGGTGCTGGGGTTCGCCTGGATTCACGATCCGCTCCTCCTCGCTGCTGCGGGACTCGGCCCGCCGCCCTTTCGGACTGTTCTGCGCCCGCCGTCCGGCGCGCGATCATGCGCAAGACTAAGCCCTTCCCGGCCTCGTGAGCACCGGCCGGCGCAGTTTTCATTCGACCGGGTCACCCACCCCGCGCGCCGACGTCGGACACGCTGCATCTCGTCCGCACGCGCGAACGCGTAGAGTTCGGGATCGATGTCCGCGACGCATGAACCGCGCGAGGACGAATCGGAGATCACGAATCGTCCGCCGACGCGCCGAACCCAGGCCAAGGCGGCCCGTCGTGCCGAATTGCTGTCCGCCGCCGCCCACCAGATGGCCGAACGCGGATTCGCCGGCGTGCGACTGGAGGACATCGGCCGAGCCGTCGGGGTGAGCGGCCCGGCCATGTACCGCCACTTCTCCTCCAAGACCGAGCTTCTCGACGAGATGCTCATCGACATCAGTCAGCGACTGCACGACGGCGGCAGCGAGGTCGCCGACCGCGGCGGCTCACCGTCGGAAACCCTGGTGGCGCTCATCGGCTTTCACATCGACGTCCTCGTCACCCGTCCCGACCTCATCACGGTGCAGGATCGGGACCTGCCGTCGATGACCCCGGACGCCAATCACCGGGTCCGGCTGCTGCAGCGCCGCTATGTGGAACGGTGGGTGGACGTGCTCCTCGCGGTGGTCGACGAGAACGGGGGCACACTCGACCGCGAGGAAGCCCGCGTGCGCGTTCACGCGATGTTCGGGTTGCTCAACTCGTCGCCTCGCCTGCCCGCGTTCGACCAGCACGGACTGCGCCGCCTCCTCACCGCGATGGCGCTGGCGGCACTCCGGTGTGAGGTGCCGGATCAGTCGTGACCCGGCACCCCGCCCTCACCAGCCGTCGATGTGGAGGACCGAGTCGAGAGGTTTGCGCGGCGCGGGCTTGAAATCGGTGCCCTTGCTGTAGGCCACCGGCAGCAACACGCCCTGATGGATGTTGGCCGGGATGCCGAGGAGCTCGGCCACCTCTTTCTCGTAGTTCAGGTGGAGGGTCGTCCACGCCGATCCGAGGCCGCGAGCACGCAACGCCAACTGCAGGCTCCAGGCACCCGGCAGCAGCGAACCCCAGACACCGGCCTGGTTACCCGCCGGCAGGTCGCCACCGGTGTAGATGGCGCCGATGACAAGCACCGGGACCTGACCCATCGTGTCGGCGAGGTACTGGGCACTGGAGGCGACGCGCTTGCCGGTCTCATCCCGCGGGGCCTGGCCCGAGTAGTACTTGGCGAACGACTGCGCGTAATAGTCCGCGACCTTCTGCTTCAGCTCGGGATCGGTGAGCACGATCCAGTGCCAGGTCTGGCTGTTGCTGCCGGTCGGTGCCTGCAACGCGACCTCGAGCGCCTCCTTGACCACGTCGAGCGGCACGGGACGCTCGAAGTCGAGACGCTTGCGCACCGAGCGGGTGGTGGTGAGGAGTTGGTCAGGGTCCAGGGGCAGTAGATCGGTCATCCCTCCATCCTGCACAAAACCATGTCCGTGCACCACGTCGGCCCCGCTGCGCCGGGACCGTCGGCGGGTGCGCCGTCAGGGCGACTCCGGCGGCATCACACCGGCCTGCTCCAGGTACTCCACCAACCTGTTCGTGACCTTCGCCCGACGGACCTCGGCCGGTGTGAAGTACGCCGCGTCCGCGGCGTCGTCACCTGGACGTAGTTCCCCGGAACGGATCTCGGCACGGAAGTCGTGGACCTCGTACACCCGTCCGTCGCCGACCGGGATCTCGAGTTGGATGGCCAATTCGCCGACCGTCACCCGCAAGCCGGTTTCCTCTTCGACCTCGCGGACCACCGCCTGCTCCAGCGACTCCCCGGGCTCCACCCGGCCGCCGGGGAGGCTCCAGTGCCCGGCCGACGGCTCGTTCCGCCTCAGGATCAACAGGATCCGTCCTGACTCGTCGGTGATGAGCGCCCCGACGGCGACGGTGCGCGCGCTCATCGCGCGTCTTTCGACGGCACGCGTGTTCGTGCCTCGTCGTCCGGAACCGGCGATCCCGCGAGATACCGGCCGATCCAGTCGCGGATCGCCGACAGCGCTTCGTCGTCCGATCCGGCGTCGACGACGTGGTCGATCATGCCCTGCGCGGCCATGCGCCCGGCGAGAATGCCCTGCCGCGAGGCCATCTCACCGGCATGGTCGAGATCACGGTGCACGATGAGACTCGCTCCCTCGGGCGGCAACGGCGAGAGCCAGGCGTCGGCGCGCGCGACCCGGACGTCGGCGGGGAACAGCGCGAGCGCGGCGCCGCCCGCACCCTGCCCGAGGAGGACCGAGACGGTCGGCACGCGCACACTGAGCAATTCGACTGTGCAGCGCGCTATCTGCGCCGCGAGGCCACCCTCCTCGGCGACGACCGACAGTTCCGCGCCCGGGGTGTCGATCACGGTGACCACCGGGAGTCCGAGGTCGCCGGCCGCCATGATCGCCCGCCGCGCCTCGCGCAGATGTCGCGGCCCCGGGAGGTCCCCCGCCGCCTGTGACGTCCGGTCGTAGCCGACGACCAACGCGACCCGACCGTCGAAGTCGCTGAGCGAGAAGCGCAGTGGCCCGGCATCCGACAGTGGCGCCGAATCCCCGCCGGCCAGGAACTCGACCAGGCCCGCGCGTCCGGCCTCGCGGGTGGCGAGCACACAGGCCCAGGTGTCCTCCGGCTCCCCCGACTGCGTGCGCTGCGGACGTACCGTCACCGAGTCGTCCGACGACGGCCGGTCACGCGCGTCGAGCAGTCGCAGCACCGCGGCGAGGCGGGCCGGCAGATCGACGGGATCGACCACGTCGTCGACAACCGTTGTGCGGACCAGATTCTCCGCGGTCTGGACATCGGCCGGAAAGGGCTCCCCGTACAGGCCTTCGTAGACGCGCGGCCCGAGAAAACCGATGAGCGCTCCGGGTTCCGCCCAGGTGATGTGGCCGAGCGAACCCCACGACGCGAACACGCCACCCGTGGTCGGATGACGCAGGTACACCAGGTAGGGCAGGCCGGCGGCCTTGTGGTCGGTCACGGCACCCGTGATGGCGACCATCTGCAGGAACGCCGCGGTTCCCTCCTGCATCCGGGTGCCTCCGGAGGCGGGAAACGCCAGCAGCGGAAGTCGTTCGCGTGTCGCGCGTCGGACCGCTGCGACGATCCGGGCCCCCGCATCGCGCCCGATCGACCCGCCGAGAAACTCGAACTCCCCCAGCACGATCGCCACTCGCCGGCCGCCGATCGCGCCGGCGCCGGTGGTGACCGATTCGTCCGAACCGCTCTTTCGGCGTGCCCGGTCGAGCTCGATGGCATAGGTGTCGTCCGCACCATCGGACGTCGTGGCCGGCTCACCGACCGGCGCATCCCACGATTCCCACATATCGTCGTCGACGATCATCACGCGCAGGTCTGTCGCCGTCAGCCGTGCCCGCTCACCCATGCCTCACACCGTATCCCGCCGCGGCCGGGCGGCTCCGGCCTGACGTCGACACCCTCCGCGACGCCCCGACGGGATGATATCCGTCGGCGCCCGGTGTCATACTCTCGTCAGCCCGACACCCGTTCCGTACCACCGACCGATCTCTTCCGGGGGCCCGCATGTCCGACACCTTCCGCATCACCCGATCCACCATCGTCGACGCACCGCCCACTGCGGTGCTGCCGTACCTGGTCGACTTCCACCAGTGGGTGCACTGGTCGCCGTGGGAGGGCGTCGACCCCGACATGACGCGCGACTACTCCGGTGCGGAATCCGGTGTCGGCGCGAAGTACGCGTGGTCGGGCAACAAGAAGGCCGGACGCGGCGCCATGGAGATCACGCGCGTCGACGAGCCGCGCGAGGTCGAGGTGCACCTTGCCTTCGAGAAGCCGATGAAGGCCACCAACACCGTCACCTTCGAACTCGCGCCGGAGGGACAGGCGACGCGGGTGTCCTGGACGATGGTCGGCGCACAGACGTTGTTCAGCCGCGTGGCAGGGTTCTTCGGCATCTTCGACAAGATGCTGGGCAAGGACTTCGAGAAGGGACTGGCTCAGCTCAAGGCGGTCAGCGAGAGTAGATGACCCGGGTGCGCAGGAGGACGTCGGCCACCGACCGCCGACGCCGGTCGACGACCACCCACACCAGACCGATCGCGAAGAACGTACAGAGCAGGGCGCGCAGCACTGCGATGGTCGGCCGAATCCGGGCACCCTCTGAATTGACCACCCGCAGGCCCATCACGACCGACCCGAGTGTGCGTCCGGAGACCTCCCAGCACGTCGCGAGGTAGAGCACCGCCACCAGCACGAAGCCGGTCGTGGTGAAGACCAGATCGACCTCCGGCAACGAGAATTCGCTGACCGAGAGCACGAACTTCATCAGGGACAGGCCCGCATAGGCGGCACCGAGGATCGTCCACACGACGAGGAGGTCGAGGAACGAGGCGACACCCCGGCTCACGATGCCCGCGTTCTTGTCCCGGTCCTGCACCGCATGGGCCTTGTGCACGGGCGGCAGACCGGGCGTCGTCGGGGACGAGTTCTGCAGCAGCTCTGTCGGTTTCGGTTCCGCGGTCATCGTGGCCCCTCCTCATCGGGAGCTGCCTCGATGGCCGCGGCACCGCGGCGACGCAAGAATCGGTTGACCGCGTTGGCCACCGCGTCGTCGGCACGTTCGCTGGTGCTGCGCACGTCGGTCATCACATCGGCGGTCACCGAGGTGCTCGCCTCCCGGATGATGTCGGGGAGGTCGACACCGTCGATGATCTCCTCGGCGAGTCCGATCAGGTCGACGCGCCCGAGGATGGCGTCGATGTCGATCCGGGCCGCGATCGCGTCGATGTCGATCCGGGTGGCGACGGAGTCGAGATCGACCTTGCCGATCACCCTGTCGAGGTCCACCAGATCGATCGCCGCCATCAGATCCACCTGTGCGACAGCCCGATCGAGATCGACCGTGGTGATCACCTCGTCGATGTCGATGAGTGCGAGGACCTCGCTGATGAGTCGTTTCAGGTCGACGTGGGTGAGGACGAGGTCGGTGAGGTCGACCTCCTCGACCAATGCGTCGACGACCTCCCGGATGACGACTCCCAGAACGGCTCGCGTCGTCGAGACCACCACGGTGACAGCGGTGTCGGCGGCCTCGGCCAGCCGCGCACGGACGGACCCGACGACCCCGCCCGCGAGGGGTAGACGTTCCGCGACGTCGGCCACCACCCCGGCGAACCGCATCGACTCCCCTGCCAGCTGGGAGATCGCGCCGCGTCGCGCCGGGGAGTTCACCGACGAATTATCGCACGCGCCGATCCGGTCGGTCGGCCCACGAAAAAACCCGAGCGGGCAGACCCGCTCGGGTTCTTCGGTTCTCGTGACTTCTTACAGTGCCTCGTAGAGCTCCCGCGCCAGCGCGGCGGTCTCGGACGGCGTCTTGCCGACCTTGACGCCCGCAGCCTCGAGGGCTTCCTTCTTGCCCTGCGCGGTGCCCGCACCGCCGGAGACGATGGCGCCGGCATGGCCCATGGTCTTGCCCTCGGGGGCGGTGAAGCCCGCGACGTAGCCGACGACGGGCTTGGTCACGTTGGCCTTGATGTACTCGCCGGCCTTCTCCTCGGCGTCGCCGCCGATCTCACCGATCATCACGATCAGCTTGGTCTCGGGATCCTTCTCGAACGCCTCGATGGCGTCGATGTGGGTGGTGCCGATGACCGGGTCGCCGCCGATGCCGATGGCGGTCGAGAAGCCGAGATCGCGCAGCTCGTACATCATCTGGTAGGTCAGGGTGCCCGACTTGGAGACCAGACCGATCGGCCCCTTGCCGGTGATGTTGTTCGGCGTGATGCCCACCAGCGCCTCACCCGGGGTGATGATGCCGGGGCAGTTGGGGCCGATGATGCGGGTCTTCTCGCCCTTCTCCACGTTGTAGGCCCACGCGTAGGCGGAGTCCTGCACCGGGATGCCCTCGGTGATGACCACGAGCAGCGGGATCTCCGCGTCGATGGCCTCGATGATGGCGTCCTTGGAGAACTTCGGCGGCACGAAGGCGATCGAGGTGTCGGCCCCGGTCTCCTTCATGGCCTCGGCGACCGATGCGAACACCGGCAGCTCGACGTTGTTGCCGTCGGCGTCGACGTGCGACACGGTGGTGCCGGCCTTGCGCGCGTTGACACCGCCGACGATGTTGGTGCCGGCCTTGAGCATCAGAGCGGTGTGCTTGGTGCCCTCACCGCCGGTGATGCCCTGGACGATGACCTTGTTGTCTTTGTTCAGAAAGATCGACATATTCCGTGGCTCCCTTACTTGCTCGCCAGCTCGGCGGCCTTGTCGGCGCCCGAGTCCATGGTTTCGGCGAGCGTGACCAACGGGTGGTTCGCATCGGCCAGGATCTTGCGGCCTTCGTCGACCTTGTTGCCGTCGAGGCGGACGACCAGCGGCTTGTTGGCGTCGGACCCCAGCTTCTCGAGAGCACCGACGATGCCGTTGGCGACGGCGTCACATGCGGTGATGCCACCGAAGACGTTGACGAAGACGCTCTTGACCTGCTCGTCGCCGAGGATGACGTCGAGGCCGGCAGCCATGACCTCGGCCGAGGCGCCGCCGCCGATGTCGAGGAAGTTCGCGGGCTTCACGTTGTTGTGCTTCTCACCGGCGTAGGCGACCACGTCGAGGGTCGACATGACCAGTCCCGCGCCGTTGCCGATGATGCCCACCTCGCCGTCGAGCTTGACGTAGTTGAGGTCGTTCTCCTTGGCCTTGAGCTCCAGGGGATCGGTGGCGTCGCGATCCTCGAACTCCTCGTGGCCGGGCTGACGGAAGTCGGCGTTGGCATCGAGGGTGACCTTGCCGTCGAGGGCGAGGATCCGATCGTCCGGGGTGCGGACGAGCGGGTTGACCTCGACCAGGGTGGCATCTTCCTTGACGAAGACCTCCCAGAGCTTCGCGATGGTGACCGCTGCGGCGTCGAGCACCTCGGCAGGCAGATGGCCCTGCTCGGCGATCGAGCGCGCGGTTTCCAGATCGACACCCTTCACGGCGTCGACGGCGACCCGCGCGAGGCGCTCGGGCTTGGTCGCCGCGACCTCTTCGATCTCCATGCCACCCTCGACCGAGCACATGGCCAGGTAGGAGCGGTTGGTGCGATCGAGCAGGAAGGAGATGTAGTACTCCTCCGCGATGTCGCTGGCCTCGGCGACCAGCAGCTTCTTGACGACGTGGCCCTTGATGTCGAGGCCAAGGATGTTGGAAGCGTGGGACTGCGCGTCGTCCGGGGTCGCGGCGTACTTGACGCCGCCTGCCTTGCCACGCCCGCCGGTCTTGACCTGCGCCTTGATCATCACGGGCTTGCCGATTTCCTCGGCGATCGCCCGCGCATCGGCGGCATCATCGGTCACCCGACCGGGTGTGGTGGGAACCCCGTGCTTGGCGAACAGTTCCTTCGCCTGGTATTCGAAGAGATCCATTCAGCTCACCATCTCGTAGATTTGCCCGCGCAAGGGTGTAATGCGGGCCATATCGGACTTTAAACCTGTCGGGAATCGCCACCCCGCGCGCACCCTGCGCTTGTGCGACAGATCACTCGCTCGGTCGGTTCTCACAGTATTGACGTCGTGACGTGAGGTCCGCAGCGTCGGTCCGACCCCATGAACTGCGACGACCGCAGAATCCATCGGCGCGCGGTCTTCACAGGTTGAATTTGCTGTAGTGAACAGAAAATCCGGCAATTTCCATACTTGGCGACCAGCCATGTGACTCAGCTCACAATATGCCGGTTTGTCGCTTTCTACGGTTGGACTTGCCGCAATCATTTCGTTACCGTCGGCTCTCAGCGGTGGTCACAGAAGGATTACGGACGGTGACTTCGATCCGCCGGCGACGAGATGCGGTAGCGAAGAGATGAGGTGGACGATTTGGCGGGACTCGGTGTCTCACGCGGATCGGGCCGCGTCCGATCGGGCGGGTTGATCGATGACGTCACAGCGGAAGAGATGACCACGATCATCCCCATTGTCGACACCGACGATGCGGCCGGGTACGACCTCACCGACTACGAGTTCGACTTCGCAGACTCCGACACCTCCACTCGCGAGCACTCCGACGCCGGCTGGACGCCGTCGTCGTGGCAGGGCTACTACCGTCCCACCCGTTCGGAGATCACTCAGGACATCCTGATCCCCGAGCACGAGTTCGATCAGTACGAGCACGACGAGCCGTTCGACGTCGAGGGCGCCGAGCTTGACATCTTCGACGGAGGCGAACTCCGTTCGCTCGACGACGACGATCTCGACGACGACACCGAGCATCGCCCCTTCCGGACGAATCCGGCCGGACAACGGGTCCGGCGTGGCGGCAAGCACCGCATCGCGGCGCCGCCGAACGCCCTCAAGGGCGGACGCGCAGCTCTCATCGCCATGGCCGCCGGCGCGGCCGTCGCCGCGGTCGCTCAGGTCGGCACGAGCGACGAGGCGCCTGCACCCGTGAACGCCGCGGCCGTCAACGACGCCACCGCCCCGGGCGCCGCACCCGCGGAGCTGGGCCCCGGCGTCGCTGCTGCGACCGCACAGACCGACCAGATGAACGTCTTCACCAATCAGCTGGGTGTGGGCGCCAAGATGGCGGCGGACCAGGATCGTCGCGAGGCCCTGGCCCGGCGCCCGCTCTTCACCTCGCCGATCCCGCTCGGCAGCTACGACTTCACCTCCGCCTTCGCGATGCGCTGGGGCACCATGCACGGCGGCATCGACATGGCCGCTCCCCTCGGCACCCCGATCCACGCCGCCACCGACGGTGTCGTGATCAAGGCCGAGCCCGCGTCGGGATACGGCCACTGGGTTCAGATCCAGGCCGCCGACGGCACGGTCACCATGTACGGCCACATGGCCTCCTCGGGCGTCCTGGTCACCGAAGGCCAGCGCGTCACCGCCGGCGACGTCATCGCCCTGGTGGGCAACGAGGGCTTTTCGTTCGGCCCGCACCTGCACTTCGAGGTGTGGAAGAACGGCAACACCAAGATCGACCCTGTGCCCTGGCTCGCAGCCAAGGGCGTGAAGCTCTCCGGTTACACCGGCTAGCAGAAGGGCCCCACAGGTCGCGTCGAGCCACGAGGGGTTGGCGACGCGGTCTCACCAGGACCCTTCGTGACGGCCTCCGCAAGCTCCGGCCTCCTCAGGGAGCAGTGGTTGGGCCCGCTCCGAGCACAACGAGTTCTTTCGTAGTCCACGATGGCCGTCAGGCGCGGTTGCTGAGGGGCGAGCTCGCGCGCGTCACGAAGGGCATTCGCAGTCTCGGTTGCCAGGACCCTTCGTGACGCGCCCTCCGCAAGCTCCGGGCGCTCCTCAGGGAGCAGTGGGGGTCACTTCTTCCGGATCAGGGAGCGGGGCGTGCGCTCCTTGCGGACCCAGCCCTAGAGCTTGTCCCCGGGAATCCCGCCCGCGGTGAGAAGTGTGACGCGTCCCGCGCTGCCGCCGTAGTCGATGGTGACGCGTTCGGTGGCGCCGCTGCCCTCCTTGGCCACGACCTTGCCCATGCCGTACTTCGGATGGTTGTGTCGGTCGCCGATGTCGAGCTGAACCTGCTTGTTGCGTCCGCGGGCCGGATCCGACGAGTACGACGAGCGGCCACGGCCCATCGACGAACCACCCGAACCGGAGAATGCCCCGTCGCGGCCGAACACGCCGCCCGACGATCCGCCGAAGCCGCGCATGGAGCGCTTGGGTTCGGTTCGGCGCCAGTCGACGAGGTGTTGCGGGATCTCTTGCAGGAAACGGGATTCCGGGTTCGACACCGGTTGCCCCCAGGAGGCGCGGGTGACCGACCGGGTGAGGTACAGACGCTGCTTGGCGCGGGTGATCCCGACGTAGGCCAGGCGCCGCTCCTCGCTCAGCTCGGCCGGGTCGCCGAGCGCGCGCATGTGCGGGAAATGACCGTCCTCCCAACCGGTGACGAAGACGACCGGGAACTCGAGGCCCTTGGCGGTGTGCAGGGTCATCATCGTGACCACGCCCTCGCCCTCATCCGGCACCTGGTCGGCGTCTGCGACGAGTGAGACCCGCTCGAGAAACGCTGCGAGCGAACCGGGTTCGGGCTCGCCCTCGCGGTCCACCTCGACCTCGGGGTCGTCGGCATCGGCGTCGACCTGCGCGGCGTCGGCACTGAATTCCCGTGCCACGGCGACGAGTTCGTTGATGTTGTCGAGGCGTGCGCCGTCCTGTGGATCGTTGGACGCCTCGAGTTCGGCGCGGTAGCCGGTGCGCTCGACGATCGCGTCGACGAGTTCGCCGATGTCGGCCGACTCCTCTGTGGCGTCGAGGAAGGCCACATCCGCGTCCTCCGAGCCGGCCTCGCCGAAGTGGGTCAGGAAGTCCGACCGGAGCCCTTCGATGAGTTCGACGAACCCGCCGATCTGCTTGACCGCCCGCGTGTTGAGCAATGCGACCTTGCCCTCGGCAGCGTCCATCAGCGACTCGTAGAAGCTCCGTCCGGTGTTCTCCGAATGCACGGCGACGCAGGCTTCCGCGCGATCGCCGATACCGCGCCGAGGCGTGTTGAGAATCCGGCGCAGGCTGACCGAGTCGTCGGGGTTGGCGACCACCCGCAGGTAGGCCACCACATCCCGCACTTCTTTGCGCTCGTAGAACTTGGTGCCGCCGACGACCTTGTACGGAATCCCGTGCCGGACGAACACCTCCTCGATCGCACGCGAACCGGTGTTGGTGCGGTAGAACACCGCGATGTCGGAGTATTTGTGACTCGACGACCCGCCGATCGAGTAGTCGGTGAGTTCCTCGATCTCCTTGGCGATGAACGTCGACTCGTCGCGGTCGGAGTCGGCGACGTAGCCGACGATGAGTTCGCCGTCACCGGAGTCGGTCCACAACTTCTTCTCGCGCCGGTTGGAGTTGCGCGCGATGACGGCGTTGGCCGCCGACAGGATCGTTTGCGTCGACCGGTAGTTCTGTTCGAGCAGAACGGTTTCGGCGGACGGGAAGTCGCGTTCGAACTCCTCGATGTTGCGGATGGTGGCACCGCGGAAGGCGTAGATGGACTGGTCGGCGTCGCCGACGACGCACAGCTCCGAGGGCTCCAGACCACTCGCGGTGGTCTGCTCCCCCACCAGTTCGCGGATGAGCACGTACTGCGCGTGGTTGGTGTCCTGGTACTCGTCGACGAGAACGTGACGGAATCGGCGCCGGTAATACTCCGCGACCTGCGGATGCCGATGCAGCAGCGCGACGGTCTCCCCGATCAGATCGTCGAAGTCGAAGGCGTTTGCGGCGCGCAGACGGCGCTGGTACTCGGCGTAGATCTGCGCGATCGTCGTCGACGTCGGGTCGTCCTCGGGCGCCGCGGCCAGCGCCTCGTCGGGCGAGATGAGTTCGTTCTTGAAGTTCGACACGGCCACCGAAACGCCGCGCGGGCTGAACTTCTTGGGGTCGAGGTCGAGGTCACGGATGACCATGCCGAACAACCGCTTCGAGTCGTCGGCGTCGTAGATGGAGAAGTTGGAGTTCATCTTCTCCAGCAACCCCGACTGCGCCCGGAGGATGCGCACGCATGTGGAGTGGAAGGTCGAGACCCACATGTAGGCGGCGCGGGGGCCGACGAGGTCGATGACCCGCTCGCGCATCTCCGCGGCGGCCTTGTTGGTGAAGGTGATGGCCAGGATCTGCCCGGGCGTGACGTCCCGCGCGGCGAGCAGGTAGGCGATCCGGCGGGTCAGCACCGCCGTCTTGCCCGAGCCCGCGCCCGCCACGATCAGCAACGGCGCGCCGGCGTGGAGCACCGCGGCGCGCTGTTGCGGGTTGAGACCGTCGAGCAGGCGCGCGACCCGGTCGTCGGCGGCCGCACCCGAGGGAGCGGCGCCCGCGCGACCGGCGAGAAGAGGGGCAGAAGAAGAGCTGTTCATCGGTTGTCCAGGTTACCCGCCACCGCCGACAGACCCCCGTCGGCCGGTTCGGTCGACCCCGGCACGTGGTCGACCGAACAGCCGACCGGCCCCGTGGGTTGAGGCCCCGATCGCCGTGTCCCGCGGCTAATATGACGCGGTATCACCGGCTCGGGGTGCCCTGTCTGCGAACAACTCGCACGCGGCGACGACGCCCCGGCGAGCAGGAAGAGGCGCCATGAAGAGACCGTCCATCGTCCCCGCCGCCATCGCCCTCGGTGTCGGAGCACTGGCCCTCGTCATCGCGCTCGTCCTGTCGTTCGTCCCGTTCAGCAGCGCCGGCACCGTGGAGCCCACCCCCGCCTTCCGTGCGCAGAAGAGCCTCGACGAGGTGCTGTTCAAGATGGCGACGAGCCCGGCGGCGAAGTTCACCGGCAAGGTCACCTACAAGTACGACGACGAGCGCGGCGAGGGGACGGTCGAGTTCGACGACCTGATCGTCACCACGTCGAACACCGCCGAGGGCACGATCACCCTGGGCTCACAGCAGGGCGAGTACCGGCAGATCGGCAACAGCCCGTTCCTCAGCGCCCCCGGCGCTCTGTGGAACGAACTCCTCGTCGACGCCGAGAAGACGAATCTCGACGCCGCCCCGCTCGACAACAAGTGGGCCTCCACCCGCTTCACCAGCCTGCCGCGCCTGGGCACGATCCTCGGCCCGGACAACCTCGCCGGCGACATCGGCAACATCGAGAACGGCGACGCGCCGCAGCTCGGGGCCGAGCTCCCGGCGCCCAACAAGGGCACCCCCGACGCCCGACGCTGGCCCACCACCGACCCGCCGATCGAGTTCGTCGGCGACGACAAGGTGAAGATCGGAGCGTGGGAGGTCACCTTCGACCCGGAGACGAAGAACGTCACGAACGTCAAGGGTCAGAGCGTGCAGGGCCCGGTCACCTACGACATCGACGCCGCGGTCAGCTTGCAGCCGGCCGACCAGGCCCAGAAGGTGTTCGCGAACCAGCGTGCACTCGTCTCGGACCTGCTGTCGGTGCCCGCCCCCGGCCTCTGGATGGAGCAGCCGGTGGTGTCCTCGCGCCAGACGGGTGCATGCACCACCTCGTCCTGCGCCTTCGACTACACCGTGCAGGGCAGCCCGTACGCCGACGACGTCCGCGGCCACTTCAACTACGGCCTGACGCTGAACTTCGCGGTCGGCAACCGCCCGCCCGGCGCCGTCGGCGGTGAGTGCAAGGTGGTCCTGCGGGTCGACTTCGGACGCAACGGAACCACCCGCTGCGCGGCGACCAACCTCCCGCCGGACACCAACATCGCGTCGCGGTACACCTTCACCTATCTCGCCTTCATCGACGCGACCACAGACGAACTGAACGATCTCATCGACAACAACGAGAAGCAGACCAACACCGAGATCGTCTACGTCCGCACCGGAAACAAGGAACCGGCACAGGCCCGGTTCGGCTCCGGTGTGACCGGCCTGCCGAGCTACTACGCGATCAAGCGCGGCGACTACGTCTTCGACGGCATCGGCACCGACGGCAACATGCACATCACCTTCGGTGAGGGATATCAGGACCACATCGTCGGCGGCACCTTCGATCCGTCCTGGGAAGGCACCGAGGTGCTCCGCAAGCAGATGGAGCAGCAGGTCGCCGCGGCGGGCGACGCGCAGGTCGTCTACTTCGTCGCCGAGGAGGAGACCGCGTCGGCGCTGCGGGCCCTCATCGCCGCGGAGAACCAGAGCGACAACATCTCCGCGTTCTACTACGACTAGTGGGTGTCCGCCCTCGTCGTGGCGTGCCCTCAGCCGCCCGCGAAGCGCGCCTCGGCGGCCTCGCCCACCCGGCCGGCGCCGGTGTGCAGCCGCAGCCCCGGCGTCAGGGGCCGCAGATCGACGTGGTCGCCGCCACCGTTGATCCGGACATACACCGACCCCAGTCCCGCGCGGACCGGTGCCCGGACCGCTTCCCCGTCCGCGAGCGCGATCTCGATCTCGCCGTCCCGGGTCGCGCAGTAGCTGAGCGCGATCGTCCAGGGCCAGGAGAAGAGCGGACCGTCGAGTCGCAGTCGGGTGGGTCCGTCGACCTCCGGGGTCCGGCAGGTCCCCGCCCCCGCGTAGATGGTGCGACGCTGCGTCACGCCGCCGGGCACGAGATTTCCCGCGGTGTCGAGCACGAACAACCGGTCGGTGGCCACCCCGAAGTCGGGCCGGGGCTCCACGCGGCCGAAGATGCGGCTGACCTGGTTGTCGGGGTAGACGAAGGGTTGCAGGATCTCCAGGGGCACGGACTGGTCGAGCATGGTCACGCCGCCCGGCCCCTGCGTCGCGGCGTCGTGCAGCGATGCGGTCGCGGTCTCGAGGTAGTCGCCGGTCGGGTTGTCCCGCCACGACGACGAGAACGAGACCAGCGACACCAGCGCGGACACCACGACGAGCGCACCGACGACGGACGCGAACGCGGGCAGCGCGGCCGACCGCTCCTCATCGCGCCCGGCCTCGGCGTCGGACGTGCGCGCATGCCGTCCGCCCACATCGGTGGTCCGGGCCGGCGCCGCGCACAGCAGGGCCAGAGCGATGGTGAACACCAGCGCCGTGTCCGGGAGATAGCGCATGTGCTGGGCGAGTTCGATCGCCGTCTGCGGACTCGACCGATTCCACATCACCGGGATCTGCGCCGCGACCGCGTAGAGGGCCGCGCACGCGACGATCACCGCGCCACCGCGGCGGCGGGCCACCGCCCACCAGGTCACCGCGGCCAAGACCAGCCAGCCGCCGACGATCATCCACATCTGCGGGAAACCCGTCGGCGGACTCGGCGTCCACCGCTCCCATTCCCACGGCCCGCCGACGAGCGACGGCACGATCGCATCGGTCACCGACCGCCAGACCAGGCGCGCGGTCTGCGCCACCGAATGCTCACCCGACGTCGGGTCGGTGGTGATGAAGTACACCGCCACCCACGACGCGGCGACGACGGTCAGCGCCAGCCACAGCTCCCGGGCGGCCCGCAGCGTCACCGTGGTCGCGCGGGGACCGCCGTTCGCGAGGACCGCGGCCACCAGCGCCACCGGGAGGATGAACAACGACTTCTCGAAGAACGCCAGCGCGCTCAGGAAGACGATCGTCGAGCGGGTCCACACCAGCCGGCGTCGCGCGTCGTCGACGTCACCGCGCGCGAGGCGGACCGCGTCGGCGACGATCCACGCCATCGCCGCCTGCAGGGGCAGGGTGTTGAGGCCGGCCGCCCACCAGGCGAAGGCGGGCACCGTCATCGGACTGAACAGATAGAACGCGAGCGCGACGAGTGCACCGATGCGGGCGCGCGGCGCGATGACCCGCACCATCCGCCACACCGCCACCGACGCGATCGCCTGCATCGCCACGAGCATCAGCGCCGGCAGCGCCCAGTTCAGCGGTGCCAGCCACGTGGCCACCCCGGCGAGCAGGAACGCCGCCGGCATGAAGTGCCCGTCGTGACTGTGGCCCAGGTACTCCCAGGACAGGATCGGGTTCGACGACGCGCGTGCCACGAGGACCAGATCGTCCCAGTAGAAGTTGCCCGTCGCGACGAGCCAGCCGCGGATGATCAGCTGACCCACGATCAGGGACAGGGCGACGAGGGACACCATCCGCGCGTTGGGCATGCGCTCCAGTTTCCATGTGCCGCGAGCGGCGTCGTGGTCGGGTCGGGCGACTCGGCCGCATGCGGGTCGTCGCGGGGCGTCGTGGCAAAATCGGGCGCGTGACCGACCGCAGCCCCAGCCCCGGCGCTCAGGACCCCCGCCCTTCCGGCGGCACGTCGTTCGAGCACTCGATCGACCTCGACAAGTACGAGCTCTCGTCCGAGGTCGGCGACCTGCCCGACGACATCGACCAGCTGCGGCTCGAGATCGACCGGCTCGACGCCGTGATCCTCGCCGCGATCAAGCGCAGGTCGGCGGTGTCGAAGAAGATCGGTGCCGCACGCATGGCCTCCGGCGGCCCCCGCCTGGTCCACAGCCGCGAGGTGAAGGTGCTCGAGCGCTTCCAGGATCTCGGCCAGGAGGGGCACACCCTCGCGATGCTGCTGCTGCGTCTGGGGCGAGGGCCACTGGGCCGCTGACCCGCCGGCCCCTCGCACACCGACGCGGTGATCCGGTGACGCCTGCGCGCCACGTGTGACGACCGTCGCGGCCACGACGCCGAGCACATAAGGTTGGTGGTCATGAGCACCCAGGCACCTGGCAGCGACTTCACCGGCACCGACCACGGCGACATCACCGCGACGCAGTCCTGGCAGGCGCTCGCGGCTCATCAGCCGCATGTGTACGCCATGCACCTGCGTGAGGTGTTCGCGATCGATCCCGCACGCGGGCGCGAACTCACCGTCGACGTCGGCGATCTGCACATCGACTACTCGAAGCACCGGGTGCTGCGCGAGACGCTCGAACTCCTGATGAGCCTGGCCCGCGAGGTCGGTCTCGAGGAGATCCGCGACGACATGTTCGCCGGCGCCCACATCAACACCTCCGAGGACCGCGCCGTCCTGCACACCGCGCTGCGCCTGCCGGCCGATGCGACACTGACCGTCGACGGCCAGGACGTCGTCGCCGACGTGCACGAGGTCCTCACCCGGATGGGCGAGTTCACCGACCGCCTCCGCAGCGGAGAGTGGAAGGGACACACCGGACAACCCATCACTGACGTCGTCAATATCGGCATCGGCGGCTCCGACCTCGGTCCGGTGATGGTCTATCAGGCACTACGCCACTACGTCGACGCCGGGATCCGCTGCCACTTCGTCTCCAACGTCGACCCCGCGGACCTGGTCGGCACCCTCGCCGACCTCGACGCCGAGACGACACTGTTCATCATCGCCTCGAAGACCTTCACCACTCTCGAGACACTCACCAACGCCGCCGCCGCACGCACCTGGCTCCTGCAGGCGCTCGACGCCGACTCCGACGCCGTGGCAAAGCATTTCGTCGCCGTCAGCACCAACGCCGCCGAAGTGGCGGAGTTCGGCATCGACACCGACAACATGTTCGGCTTCTGGGACTGGGTCGGCGGCCGGTACTCGGTGGACTCCGCGATCGGACTGTCGGTGATGGCCGCGATCGGCAAGGAACGCTTCGCCGAGTTCCTCGACGGCTTCCACATGGTCGACGAGCACTTCCGCACCCAGCCCCTCGAACGCAACGCGCCGGTCGTTCTCGGCCTGATCGGCCTCTGGTACAACAACTTCTGGGATGTCGGTGTCCGCGCGGTGCTCCCGTACAGCAACGACATGGCCCGCTTCGCCGCCTACCTGCAGCAGCTGACGATGGAGTCCAACGGCAAGTCGGTCACCGCCGGCGGCCACCACGTCACCACCGACACCGGCGAGATCTTCTGGGGCGAACCGGGAACCAACGGCCAGCACGCCTTCTACCAACTGCTGCACCAGGGCACGCGGATGGTGCCCGCGGACTTCATCGGTTTCGCCGAACCCACCGACGACCTGCCGACCGCTCCCGACGGCTCGGGCTCCATGCACGACCTGTTGATGAGCAACTTCTTCGCCCAGACCAAGGTGCTCGCCTTCGGCAAGACCGCCGACGAGATCGCCGCCGAGGGCGTGCCCGCACATGTCGTGGCCCACAAGGTGATGCCGGGCAACCGCCCCACCACCTCGATCCTCGCCCCCCAGCTCACCCCGTCGGTGATCGGCCAGCTCGTGGCGCTCTACGAGCACCAGGTCTTCGTCGAAGGCGCCATCTGGGGCATCAACCCGTTCGACCAGTGGGGTGTCGAACTCGGCAAGACCCAGGCCAAGGAACTGCTCGGCACCATCATCCAGTCGGAAGCGCCTGACACGCACGACGATTCGTCGACCGACGCCCTCGTCGCGTGGTATCGGGAACGACGAGGCCGCGCGGTCTGAGGGGGTTTCGACAAGCTCAACCGGCACAAGGGCGGCTCAACCGGCGGTTAGGTCCAATACTCCTCGTCGAAGACCGCATCGGGGATCTCGTCCCCGGGTTCGACGCCGAGCGACTGGATGCGGCCCATGATCGCGGCCGCGGTCGCCACGTAGGTGACGAGATCGGTTGGCTCGACGTCTCGTTCGGCGGGATCACCGCCGAGGAATTCATACAGGGCGGGTGGCACGCAGGCACCCATGTCCAGGGCGCGGGTACCGGTCGCCTCCCGCCACGCATCGAAGCTCGCCACGTCGACGGCCTCGGCGACGTCACCGGTCCGGACGGCGTCGGACACCTCGTCGACGGTGGCCAGCTCACCCGAGGTCCCGCTCGACGGGTCGAAGCCGAGAACCGTGTCGGCGGTGGTGGTCTCGTCGTCGGAGAGGGTGAAGTAGACGATGCCCCGCCAGTCGGAGCCCAAGGCCGCGATGTCCGTGCGGTCGAAGATCTCGCCGAGCAGTTCGCCGACCTGATCCCGCTGTCGAGCGCCGAACACCTGAAACGCGCCCGAGGCCACCACTTGTCCCTGCTTGTTCGCCACGACGGCCACCTTACGCAGGTCAGTCGTCGATACCCAGGACGACCACGCGACCCGTCGTCAGCGACAGGTACACGGTCGCGCGCCACTCCGGTGACGAGAACGCACGGTCGAGGGCGGGCCCGCCGACAAAACCGCCGGGCGGCACCAGGTCGCGCAACGCGCCCGCCACCGAGTCAGGCGGGGCCACCGGATCGGCGTCGTACTGCCCCGCCCATGCTGCCGCGCGCTCGGTACCGACGTTCACGACCGCGTCGAACCAGTAGGTGGATGGTCCGGGGACCCTGTCCGACGAGTTGCCACCGAGGGTGCCGGCCGTCCAACCCTCGATCACCGAACCCTGCAGGAGCGGAAACCGTCTGATCACCGGCCCCTCGTCGCGCTGTGGTCCGGCGGTCACGATCTTGGTGGAGGGCGGCGGCGCTGACGTCGACGCCGGAGGCGAGGGGATCGGATCGCGATCGTGCGGTGCCGCAGGCGCACAACCCGCGAGAACGCCGGACCCCGCGGCGCACGCGGCGAGGACGGCCGTCAGCCGCTCGAACCGATGAACACCCATCCCGTGACGGTAGCCCGTCGCCGGGGTCGAACGCGAAACATCCACTGTCTGAACGAACTACACAGGTCAGACCAGTCGGCGGCTGACCGACGCCGGCAGGAACTTCAGCGCGGCCGCGATGGGTGTCCAGGGCCACGCGGGCACCGGGGCCCAGTCCTTCTCCGCCTCGATCGCCTTGACCAGCGCGTCGACGCCCTTGTCGGTCTCGACCATCAGGGACGTCTTCACGCCCCGGTTGATATCGGTCTCGATGTAGCCCGGCGCGACCACCGACACCGTGATCGGCGACGACGCGAACTCGGCCTGGAGTCCCTGCCCCAGCGCCGTCAGCCCGGCTTTCGACGCCGAATAGGCGGCCTGCGCCTTGGGCATGCCGCGAACACCCGAGATGGAGCTGATCAGCACGAGGTGCCCGGCGTTCTGCGCACGGAAGATCTCCAGCGCCGCCTCGGCCTGGGCCAGCGCGCCGACGAGATTGGTCTGCACGGTCTCGATGTTCGCGGCGGCCTTGCCGGTGCCGAGGGGTGCGCCCTTGCCGAGTCCGGCGTTGACGATGACCCGGTCGAGACCGCCCAGACCGTCGGCCAGCCTCCCGAAGACCTCGGGGACGGCGTCCACGTCGGTGACGTCGAGCGTCGCGACCTCGACCTGTGCGGCGGTGGGCCGCAGTTCGCCGGCCAGCGCATCCAGCTTCTCGCGGCGGCGCGCCGCGAGGGCGAGCGAACGTCCCTGGGCGGCGAAGCGTCGGGCCATGCCTTCCCCGAGCCCCGAACTCGCACCCGTGATGAGAATCCTCTGCCGTGTCGTCACGAGGACCAGGCTACCGGCCGGTAAGTTCTGCCTTCCCGGTCGCCCGGCGCGACCTACTTCAGCAACCGCGACATCCGACGGTCCGCCAGCACCTTCCCGCCCGTCTGGCACGTGGCGCAGTACTGGAAGGACCGGTCCGCGAACGACACCTCGCGGACGATGTCGCCGCACACCGGACACGGCAGGCCGGTGCGGGCGTGCACGCGCAAACCAGTGCGCTTCTCGGACTTCAGCCGCGCGACGGCCTGCCCCTCCAGACGCCCGGTCGCGTCGGTGAGCACGCCGCGCATGGCGTCGTAGAGTGTCGCGACCTGGTCGGCCTTCAGTGTTTTCGACGACGCGAACGGCGACAGGCGTGCGGTGTGCAGGATCTCGTCGGAGTAGGCGTTGCCGATCCCGGCGATGGTGTGCTGGTCGGTGAGCACGTTCTTGATCCGGCCGGTGGTGCCGGCGAGGATCTCGGCGAACTGTTCGGACGTCAGCTCGAGCGCGTCGGGTCCCAGACCGGCGATCCGCTCGACGTCGGCGAGGTCGCGGACCAGCCACACCGCGAGTCGTTTCTGCGTCCCGGCCTCGGTGACGTCGAACCCCTCACCGGGTAGACCGCAGTGCACGCGCAGGGCGATCGGACTCTTCCCGCCCGGCCGCAGGGGTTTGGGCGACAGATCCTCGCTCCACCGCACCCAGCCCGCCCGCGACAGATGGATGACCAGCTGCAGCAACGGCTCTGACGCAGTGGCCGCCGAACCGGGAATGGTACGGATGACCAGGTACTTCCCCACCCGGCCGACGGATTCGACGATCCGGTCCATCAGCGCCGTGTAGGGCGGGTCCGCGGTCTTCAGCACCGACAACGACGCGACGTCGACCCGGCGGATCGGGAGTCCGGCCGCACGGCCGTCGACGTAGTCGGCGATGGCGGCCACCTCTGGGAGCTCAGGCATGCCACCAGTGTGCTCTAGTTGTGGGATGAACTCCCGACTTTCCGACGCCGAGCTGGCCGCCCGGATCGCGCAGGGAGCCGGCGAAGTACTCCTCGGAATCCGTTCGGGCGACCTGCTCGGCGGCGCGATGCTCGGCGATGTGGGCGATGCGCTTGCGCAGGCTTGGATCTCGACGGTGCTCCGCAAACACCGGCCACGCGATGCGGTGTTGTCCGAGGAAGCCGCCGACGTCGGCGACCGGGCCACCGCGTCGCGCGTGTGGATCATCGACCCCCTGGACGGCACAAGGGAATTCGCCGGCGGCTCGCCGGACTGGGCCGTACACGTCGCGCTGACCGAGAGCGGGATCGTCACCGAGGCGTCGGTGTCGCTGCCCGCGACGGGTGAACTGTTCCGTTCCGACACCGTCGCGGAGACCACCGGCGAACTGACCCGGCGTCTCGTCACCTCCCGGTGGGGCGGCTCGTATGAGACCAGTTACGTGGCGAACCGACTGGGTCTGCAGATGGTGCCGGTCGGTTCGGCCGGCGCGAAGGCGATGGCCGTCGTCCGCGGCGATGCCGATGCCTATGTCCACGCCGGCGGTCAGTACGAGTGGGACAACGCGGCGCCGGTGGGGGTCGCGCTGGCGGCCGGACTGCACTGCAGTCGCCTCGACGGGTCGGAGATCGTGTACAACAACCGGCATCCGTACATGCCGGACTTCGTCATCTGCCGCAGCGAGATCCGCGAGGAGATGCTCGGCGCGCTGCGTCAGATCTGGTGAACTGAACCGGTGAACGGCATCGGCGACGCGGTGGTGCGCATCGGGCCCGCACTGGTGGTGGCCGTCGTACTGCTGGCCGTGGTCGCCGTGCTGGTGAACCGTCGGAGCGGATTGGCCCGGGAGACCGTCGTCGCCACGCTCCGGGCCGGCGCGCAACTCGCGGCGCTGGCTGCCGTGCTCGCCGCCGTCATCCCCCACCTGTGGGCCTCGGCGCTGTTCGTCGCGGTGATGGCGACCGCCGCGTCCTGGACCTCGGCCCGACGCGTGCGACCGGGGGGTCCCCGCCTGGCGGGAACCGCGTGGTGTGCCGGGCCGGTGGCGGCGCCGACGATCGCGATCGTGACCGCTCTGGTGGCAGTCGGTGTGCTTCCCGCTCGCGGCATCGCCGTGATCCCCACCGCCGGCATCATGCTCGGCGGCGCGATGGTCACCGCCTCGCTCGCCGGACGCCGGGCGCATGACGAGCTGTCGGTCCGTCGCGGCGAGGTGGAAGCCGCGCTGTCGCTCGGCTTCGACCCGCGGGACGCTCGGATGGAGATCGCCGGCCCGCCCTCGGCGACCGCGCTCGTCCCCGGCCTCGATCAGACGAAGTCGGTGGGACTCGTCACGATCCCCGGCGCGTTCGTCGGCATGGTCCTCGGCGGGGCGTCGGTGTGGGCGGCCGCGGCGATGCAGATGTTCGTGCTGATCGCCTTGCTCGCGGTGAGTTCCATCGCGATGCTCGTGACGGTGGAACTGGTGGCGCGAGAACACCTGTGAACCCCTGCTCCCTAATCCGAAAGTAGCGCCCCACCCCGCTCCCTGAGGTTGACCGAACGTGGCGACCCACCTCGCTCCCTGAGGTGCGAGCGAACGTGGCGACCCACCTCGCTCCCTGAGGTGCGAGCGAAGCGAGACGGTCCTATAGCTTGTCAAGTGCTCCCAGGTCGGTGGTGAGGTCGCGGAACACTTCGCGGGCGATGTATCGCTTGAGGCAGCGGATGATGTCTTTCTTCGTCTTGTGTTCCGCGGAACGGCGTTCGACGTAGGCCAGGGTGGGTGGATGGGATTTCATCCGTCCGACCGCGATCATGTGCAAAGCACTGTTGGCTTGTCGGTCCCCGCCCCGGTTGAGCCGGTGGCGGCTGGTTTTGCCTGACGATGCCGGTAGCGGCGCGGCGCCGACAAGTTTGGCGAACCTCGCCTCGGTACCCATCCGCTCGACGTTGTGCCCGGCGGTGAGTACCAGGCGGGCGGCGGTGACCGGCCCGATCTGCGGTCGCGACAACAAAGTCGGCACCAGCTTTGCCAGCAGTCTGTTGAGTTCGCGGGTCAGGGCACGGACTTCTTGTTGGGCGAGTCGGTGTCGGTCGAGCAGCGAACGCGCCGCACGCACGAACGCCGCAGCCGGCGCCGACAGATCAGCCTTCTCAGCCGGCACAGGTAGACCCTTGATGAACGCTGCCCGCTTGGCCACGGTGCGTGCCTGGCGGGTCTGATCGGCGAACTCGACGGGCGCGGTGGTGCACAGATCCCGGATCTGGTTACCGATCCGGGTGGCTTCCTCAACGGCCGAAGTCCTTGCTACGGTGAGCATTCGAACCGATTCGACTGTGCCGCGGGTGTCTTTGGCGACCGCGGTCGCACGGCCGGTGATGACCGCCATCGCCGCGGCGTAGGCATCAAGTTGATCGGTCTTACCCTTGGCGTAGCGGCGCGGCAGGTCCGGGGCGTTGACCTCGATCACCCGCACCCCTTCGGTGGTGAGCATGCGTGCCAGACCGGCCCCGTAGGAGGCGCTCGATTCCACTGCGGCGGACTCGATTCGGCCGAAGCCACACGCCCACTGCCACAACTCGGTGTAGCCGGCGGTGCTGGTCGGGAACTCCCGATCAGCCAGCGGTCGGCCGTCGGTGGCGACGATCGCGGCGTGATGGGTCTGTTGATGGGTATCGACTCCGAGTACGACCACTTGCGTGGTCACTGTTGTCTCAGCCATTCTGGCGGTGTCTCCTTCACTTGCGGTGATGGATGACCTCGCCGGGGCGGGTGGACAGGACAGTGAAGAGTCACGGCCCACCAGCCAGACAGGGTCCTAATCAAGTCACACCCGCCCCGGCCCTCACAGGTCACATGGTGCGGGTAGCCGACCGAGGTTCCGGGCCGACACATCTCGCCCATGACAGCACCGTCAGCCACGAAGTAAGTCAGACCCAGACCCGGTCAACCACCCACACCCATTCTCACTGCCACGAAGGGTCCAGCTAGGGGCGATTCTTGCGCAGCAGATAGATGTCCATGATCCAGCCGATCCGGTCCCGGGCCTCGGCGCGCGCTTCGACGATCCGGTCCGTCACCTCACCGACCTTGCCGCTGATCAGGATCTCGTCCTCGGTGCCGACGTAGGCGCCCCACCAGATGTGATCGTCCGGGTCGGCGGTGTGCCGGAAGGTGAGGTCGGCGTCGAGCATCACGATCTGATTCGCGTCGGCGCCCGCGGGCGTCTCCGCGAGGCGTCGGCCCGTGGTCGTGTGGATCGGTTCGCCGACGCGATTGGCGACGATGCCGTGGGCCGCCGTGAGCGCGCTCGCGCTGGTCACGCCGGGGATGACCTCGACAGCGAGTTCGAGGTCGTCGCGGGCGGCGAGATCGTCGACGATCCGCAGCGTGCTGTCGTAGAGGGCGGGGTCGCCCCAGACGAGGAACGCGGCCACTCCCCCGTCGCCGACCTCGCCGCGCAGTGCGCCGGCGATCAGCTCGGCGCGCGCGGCGTGCCAGCGCCGGACCTCGGCGTCGTAGTCGGCCGGTTCCCGGTCGCGTGGCGGATCGGGGATTTCCACCAGCGAATGCCCTTGGCGCGCATGCTCGTCGAGGATGGCGCGGCGTGCGTCGAGCAGGCCGCTTTTCGCCGTGCCCTTCTCCAGCGCGAGAAAGGCATCGACGTCGGCCATCGCGTCGATCGCCTGCAGCGTGATCTGACGCGGTCCGCCGGGGCCGATCCCGATGACTCGCAACGTGAGTCGCACGGTCAGATCTTCACCTTCGGGAGTCCGTGCTTACGCGCGGTCATGTCCAGGATCAGCTGTCGCGGCGCGAGACGCCGGAGCAGAAAAACCACCCCCGCCTGATTGCCCTTGGCGTAGAACGGCTTCGGATGCTCGGCGAGGGCGGCGTCGACGATCTGGGTGGCCATGCTCGCCGCACTGATGCCCGCGTCCTCGTTGCGCCGGGTGGCGGCGGCGAGCGTCTCGTACTCGGCGCGATAGGGCGAGTCGTCGCCGATGTGGATGCTCCGGCGATCACCGATACCGGTGGCGATCGTGCCGGGCTCGACACTGATCATCCGAATCCCATACGGCGCCAACTCGCGTCGCGACGCGAGCGCGAATGCCTTCAGCGCCGACTTGGTCGCGGCGTAATTCGACCGGAAAGCGACCGGGAAGCTGGACAACATCGACCCGACCATCACGACCGTGCCCCGACGCCGGAGACGCATGCCGGGCAACACCGCCTTGGTCAGCGCGACCGGCCCGAAGACGTTGACCCGGAACAGATCCTCGACGGCAGCCATCGAGGTGTCCTCGAGCGCACCGGCCTGGGACTCGCCGGCGTTGTTGATCAGGATGTCCACGTCGCCGACGAGGGCCGCGCAGGACTCGGCGGACTCGTAGTCGGCGTTGTCGAGCCGGACGTAGGTGACGCCCTGGATCGGGTTGCGCACGGAATCCGGATTGCGGGTGGTGCCGTAGACCCGGTGTCCCCTCGCGACGAACTGGCGGGCGACCTCGGCCCCGATGCCACTGGTCGCGCCGGTCACGAGGACAGTCTGTGAACTCACGACCGCAACGGTAGCGCAGCGGCCGACGGGTCAGATGAGCTTGTCGTACCGGCGGGTGAGGATGCTGAGTTCCGCGGCGACCCGTTCGGTGTCAGGACCGTAGGGGCGCCTCGGATTCCGGGTGAACCAGTCGGCAATCCGCTGGCCCGGCGTCCGCTGGCCGACCGGGGTACGTCGCGCGGTGAGACTCAGTAGTCCGGCTGCGCCGGCGACCGAGGCGACCACGACAAGGGCGAGAACGAAGAGAAGTGTCATGGCAGTTATCCTTCGCCCACATCGATTCCGCCACCAGTGGCAGTAGAGCCAATGTTCGCAAATTATCTGCCATACTGGTCAGGTGCTGCATTCGGTTGGTGTCCTCCTGCACGGACACGTCGCGCTCTTCGAATTCGGTGTCGTGCACGAGGTGTTCGGCCTCGACCGCACCGACGACGACGTCCCCGCCTTCGACTTCCGGGTCGCCACACCGGATCCCGATACCGCGTTGGCCGTCGGCAACGGGGTGTCGATCCAGGTGTCGCACACCCTGGACGAGTGCCGCGACGTCGATCTCGTCGTCATCCCCGGCGGAAGCGTCAGCGGCGACTATCCCGTCGAGATCCTGGACACCATCCGTGCGGTGGTCGACAACGGCGGACGTGTCCTCACCGTGTGCTCGGGCGCGTTCGTCGCCGGCGCGGCCGGACTCCTCGACGGTCGTCGGTGCACCACCCACTGGCGCTACGGCGACCATCTCGCGCGCATGTTCCCCCAGGCGCAGGTCGACACCGACGTCCTCTTCGTCGACGACGGACCCGTCACCACGAGCGCCGGCACGGCCGCCGGGATCGACGCCTCGCTGCACCTGGTCCGCGAATCCTGGGGACCGGCCGTCGCCAACCGCATCGCGCGGCGCATGGTCGTGCCGCCGCACCGCGACGGCGGACAACGCCAGTTCGTCGAGGCCCCGATGCCGGCGTGCACCGACGAGGGCTTCGGATCGCTCCTGGCCTGGATGACGGCCAATCTCGATCGCGACATCAGCATCGAAGACATGGCGTCCCGGATGCACATGTCGGGACGAACCTTCGCCCGGCGCTTCGTCGACGAGGTGGGCATCTCGCCACGCCGCTGGCTGACCGAACAGCGAGTGCTCTCGGCGAAGAACCTGCTCGAGACGACCAGCGCCAGCGTCGACGAGGTGGCACGCCAGGTCGGCTTCACGTCGGCGACGCTGCTGCGACACCATTTCGCCGCGAGTGTCGGCGTCTCGCCGCTCGTCTACCGGCGACGGTTCGCGAAATCCGGCGCCAGTTCGTAGGCCGAAACCCCGCACGACGGGACTCGCGCGGTGGAACCGCCGTGCTGGTGCCCTCGGTAGGATTCGAACCTACGACCTACCCTTTAGGAGAGGGTTGCTCTATCCCCTGAGCTACGAAGGCGGACCGCGAAGAGCCCGCTGGCGCGGCTCCCCGACAGCGGGAGTCTACGCGAGCGACCCAGCCCGGCCACACCACGCACCTCAGATGGTGAAGATCGTGTAGTTCGTCCCCTGTCGCCGGTTCTCGGCGCGTACCCGGCCGACGAACCCGACCGCGAGCGCACCCGCCGCCAGCGCGCCGACCCCGGCAATCAGCGCCGACTGCCCGCTGTTCCAGGTGAGAGCCAGTCCCGCGCCGACGATGCAACCGATCGCACAGAGTCCGGCGCACACCATGAAGATCATCATCTTTCTCATACTGGTCACCCTGTGGGACGGCGGAACGGGTGTCATGATCAATTGTTGATCAACAAGAAATCCCCACCGGAAACGCCTCCGAGGAGTACGGACACCCATGGTCGCCGATCGCCGAGCCGTCGCGTTCAGCACGACGCCGGTCGTGACGCTCCTCGACGCCGACGGTCGGCCGGTTCCGCTACGCCCCGCCGCGCATCGAGCGCTCGTCCTGCTGCTCCGGCACCGGCATACCGGCCTCACCCGCGAGGACCTGGTTGCCGGGATCTGGCCCATGACGGGGCCGCAACACCCAGACGCCGCATTACGAACCGTCCTCAGTCGCCTCCGCGAACGCCTCCCCGCGGACTGCCTACACCAGAACGACGGGCGCATCCGCCTCACCGGGCTGGCCGGCCCCGGTCACATTCCGCCGCCGTTCGTCGGACGCGACGTTGAGATCCACGAGCTGACCCGCCTGCTCGACACACACGATGCGGTGCTCGTCACCGGATCGTTCGGCGTCGGCAAATCCCGGCTCCTCGCGGAGTTGTCATCTCGCGGGGGCAGGCAGCCGTGGCGCCGCGAGATCGTGACCGTACCGACGTCACTCCACGCGCTCCACGCGCGTTCTGGCGCAGGTGATCCCGTCGAGGCGCTACGGCAGGACCTGACCGCCGGGGAACAGCTGCCGACCCTCGTGGTCGCCGACGACATCCACCGCGCCGACCCCACCGTCCTCGAGTTCCTGATGGCGCTCACCGATCTGGGTCCGGTGCGACTCCTCGCTGCCGCTCCCACCGAAGATGCCGTGCCCGAATCGATCACGAGACATCTGCGGACCAGCCGATGGGCGAACCTGGCGCTGGGGCCGTTGGACGGTTCGGCGTCAGCCGTCCTGGGCCGCATGGTCGGCGCCCCATCGGACGTCGCGGCCGCGGCGGGGAACCCCGAGCTGATCTGCGCCCTGGCGCGCGAGAACGAGCCCGGACTCGGTGTCGTCGATGCCGTTCGACGCCGGTTGTCCGCTCTCCCCCGGGACTGCGCCGACACCCTGGCGCTCGTCGTCCTCGAAGGTCTGCTCGACTGGGAGTGCATCGCCCGTCTCGACGCACTGGAATCGATCAGCGTCCTCGAGAGTCACGAGTTCGTCGCCACCGATGCGATGGGCGCCCGCCCGGTGTCCGCGCTCGTCGCGGGCGCGGTCGAGCGGTCGTTGACGCCCGCACGCCGTCGTCGATGCGCCGAACGTCTCCATGCGGCCGCCACGACACCCGTCATGCGTGCCACCTGGGGTCTCGACGTCGGCGAACCGGTGTCCTCCGCAGATCTACTGGCCGCCAGTGCTTTTCATCTCCGATCCGGCGATCCCGACGCGGCCGAACGATTCGCCGGCGCCGCGTGGGCATCGGATCCGACCCCCGACACCGGGTTCGCTTGGGCGCACGCACTCGCGCTCGGCACTCGGCCCGGCCACGAGATCCGGTCACGACTCGTCGGGATACTCGCGACCCTTCCACTCGACACGCCGGCGATCGCCGTGGCCGCCGCGGTCTCGACCTTCCTGAAAGATGCGGATCCGGACGGCGCACGACGACAACTGCGGACGGTCCGCGGACAGAACCACCCGCTCGGCCAGGTGGCCGAAGCCCTGGTCGACACCTACACGGGCCGGCCCGACGCCGAGACACCCTGGCACGTACTGCAGGAGAGCGCCGACCCGGTCGCGCGCGGCGCCGCCTGGGCCGCGTGGTTCCTCGCGTCTGATCTGGCCGGGGACCCGCACCTCGACGCCCGACTGCCGAACTCCGGGCGAACCGCCGCGGAAGGGCTGGCGGAGGCGCAGCTCCACGCGATGCGCGCCCGCGCCCTGCTCTCGAGCGGCGACCGGGACCCGGCGAGGCGGCAACTCGCGCTCGCCGCGTCGACGACCTCACTCGGCGACCTCCGCATGCGCGCGTGGCTCGCGACCATCCGCTCCGAGCTGCACTTCGAGGACGCGGACTTTCCCGCCGCCGCGACGCAGGCCGGGCGGGCCGCCGGTCTTCTCGCCAGGAGCAGACACCGCAGCGACGAACGCATCGCCCGGTACTGGCTCGCACTGACCCTGGCGGCGTCCGGCGCCCTCGACGATGCCGAGGTCGCGCTCGCCGATGCCGAACGGTTGCCCGCTGCCGCGGTCATCGGGGACCACCACGGTGACGCGGCCCGCGCTCTGATCGAATGGGACCGCGGCCGACCCCGAACGGCTGCCGAATGGGTCGCCGCCGGTTATGACCGGGCGGCACGGCACGGGATCGCCGATCCGGTGTCGCTGTGGGTGGTCGCCGGACTGGTGGCGCCGCCGCCGGGCCACCTCGCCGCGTTCCACACCGCCACCGCCACGCCGGCACGTGCGCGGATCGTGCGGCAGCTCCGCGATCGCAGATCCTCGGACCCCCGGGTCGCCGGTCTGACCGGTCGTGAGCGCGAAGTGCTGCGGATGTACGCAAGGCGACTCACCGCCGACGAGATCGCCGCTGAACTCGGGCTCGCCACCACTACGGTGCGCAACCACGTCGCCCGGAGTTTCCGCAAGCTCGGCATCGGGAGCCGGCGGGACATCCCCGACGATGTGTGACGCCCGGCCTCGGAATGCGAGCGCCGGTACGATCAACCTCGACGCGAACCGGACATTTCCGGCTGTGATCGTCACCACTGAGGACACCCCGGCGTTGAGGTTCCTGCCAGCTTGTGTCCGTACACTGCCTACGGCATATGTTCCACCGTTTCACCCGGGGAGGTCTTTTCGTTGGTGCACGCGGCATCAGGATCGGCACCCACCGCCGACGACGAGACCACGACCAGCGCGCAGGGGTCTGCGGACTCCGCGGCACCCCGTCCCGCCGAGTCCGCCCCTCCCGCGCCAACGGCCAAGCCCCGCGGTCGGGCGCACACCGCCGACTTCGTCCGGGTCGTCCTGTTCACCTTCGTGGTCGTCGCGCACAGCATCAACGCCATCAACGGCGGGGCCGACGAGATCAGGGGCGCGAATCTCGTCGGTACCCTGTGCCACCTGACCCGCTACGGCTTCGTGGCGGTGACCCTCTACGTCCTCGTGCTGAGCATGCAGGGTCGGGAGATGTCGCCGTGGCAGTTCTGGCGACGCCGCTTCGGGCTCGTCGTCGGTCCCTACCTGGCGTGGACGCTGATCTACACGATCACCGACCACATCATCATCGCCGACAATCCGTTCCCGCCGATCAGTGAGATGGCGCCCCGCCTCGCGCACGACCTCCTCGTCGGCGAGGGCAAGTACCAGCTGTACTTCCTGCTGATCTCGATGCAGATCTACCTGTTCTTCCCGCTGATCTCGTGGCTGTTCGAGCGGGGCCGCAGCCGACCGTGGCTGATGCTGGCCGGCGGGACCGCGATCCAGCTCCTGGTGTTCGTGATCTACCAGTACCTACCCCGACCGTCGGGTCATGCGTGGGACGTCGCCTACCAGCACCTGTGGAAGACGCTGCCGATGTACGCGCTCTTCATCACCATGGGCGTGCTGGCCGCGCAGCACCGCGAGGCGGTCGACCGCTGGCTCCGCGACCACATGGCGACGGTCGTCCTGGTCGCGGCCGGCTGCGCGGCCTTCACCGTTGCCGGATACCTGCTTGCGACGTCGCCGGGCAACGTGCCCTGGAAGGCCAACACGGCCTGGAACCCGGTGTCGCTCCCCTGGTACATCGGCGGCTTCGTCCTGCTGTGGCTGATCGGCCTCGTCTGGGATGACCGACGCGCCGCCGGCCGGCCCGCCGGCGGAAAACTGGTTTCCCAGGCGACCCTGCGCGCTTTCGGGGTCTTCGCGGTCCACCCGCTGATCCTGGACGTCCTCGGTCGCGTCGGCTTCCTGAGTGGCCTCTTCGACTGGTTCCCGCATTCGGCGATCCTGCGCTCGATCATCTTGGTCGTGCTGGTCCTGACGGCCTCGCTGGCGCTCGTCGACCTCCTCCTACGCCTACCGTTCAGCAAATGGCTCACCGCCCGGCCCCGCATCCCCATGTTGCCGAAGCGGAACAAGAAGAAGCAGGACCGGGCGGTGGAAGTCGGTGAGTCGGCGGGGGCTGAGAAGGAGTCCGCCGACTAGTGGTGTGTCTCAGGAGTAGGTGGCCAGTATCCGGCGGAGCGATCGGTGTCTGGCAAGGCGGAGGAGGGAGGGATAGCATCGCTATCTCGACCGACGACAACGCAGCCAGGCGCCGATCGAACGCCGGAGACTAGCCGCCTGATTCTGAGACATACCACCAGGTGGGCTAGTTGTATTTCGGGTTGTTGATCACCGGGATCTCGATGTTGATCGGCATCCGCAGTTCGGACATGTAGAAGAGCACGAACTGGCGGAGGAACTCGTCGAACAGCCAGTACGCCTCACGCGGCATGCCGACGTTGAGCAGGCCCTCGCGGATCTGTACGTACGGACCCCACGCCGTCTCGAGCAGCGGGCTCCACACGGGCTCCCGTGGGATCTGGTACCAGTTGGCGACCTGGTCACCGAGCACGAATCGCGTGAGCGCCCCCAGGACGCCGCGCGAGATCAGCGAGAGGTCGAGGTTCATGCCGAGGTCGAGCAGCATGTCGGCGAGCTTGCGACCCTCGGGGGTCGGCGCCAGTATCGGGTCGAGGACCTGTTGCGCCTGCGAGTCGGCCGCGGCCCAGGAGGCGGGGATGTACTCGTCCTGGACGCCGAGCAGGCGGGCGGTGATCTGCCACGAATGCAGGAATCCGGCCGATTCGTCGGCCGCGATCGGGACGTTCCACTTGTCGAAGTTGCGCATGACGGTCGTCGGCAGGCTGTGCCAGGTGACCATGATGTCGGCCTGACTGATCGGCTTCTTCTCCGTCGCGCCGTGCACCCAGTGCGGCGACTGCGGCAGGAGGTGGCGCACGCCGGCGTGCGCCATACGGGTCTTCACGCAGGTCACGATCATCTCGCCGCCGGGCTGATAAGCGTTTAGCGATCCGATGTCGTATCCGAGCTTCGCGGTCTTGGTGATGCGGTCCTTGAGGTCCCATCCGCCCTTGGAGTAGTAGACCGACCGCGCCTCGCGCGGGATGACGGTGCTCATCATGCCGCTGGCGAAGCCGTACAGGACGCCGAGGTAGGTTCCGCGCTTCTGGTTGAATCGGACCGCGTCGGCCAGTTTGGCCTGGTCGGCCCACGAGGGCAGCTGACGAGCGTGCTCCATGAAGTCGCGCAGTTCCGAGGGCAGACCGGCGGGCAGCGGCTGCGAGTTACGATGCCACGTGCGCAGCAGGCGATTGACGTTGCGCACCTGCCCGCTGTCGATGACCTTGGCGATCACCGGGTCGGCCTCGTCGTCCCACAGCTGCCGCGGGTCCGCGCCGCGCCCGCGGCCGGGCACCGAGTTCGCCGGCGACCACGTCCACGGCGTCGTCTGCGAGAGCGCCGCGACCGCACCGGCTGCGCCGACGACACCGCCCGCGCGTATCAGGTTCCGCCTGTTCAGATCTTCCATGACCCCGTCCCATCACTTCCATGTATCAATGTAACAAACAACGTATCCTTGTATCATCGTTACCACCGCGTGGTCCAGAACACACCTCTTTCGCGAATTTTGCGATCATGGAAGCTCATGCGGTCATGATGTGAGGAAGGGGGTGAGGCGAGTGACCACGCAGCCGTCCGGCGCTTCGCTGTCCAGCTCGCTTCTTCAGCGGGCGTTTCTCGAATCCGCGGCTCAGTCTGACGAGGCCGCCGATCCCACCGCCGAACGTCTGCTCGACGCGGCCTTCGAACTCTTCTGCCGGCTGGGCGTGCAACGGACGCCGATGGAGAAGGTGGCGAAGAGCGCCGGCGTCACGAGGGTCACCCTGTATCGCAAGTTCGCCACCAAGGACGCCCTGGTCGACCAGGTGGTGCTCCGCGAGTTCCGCCGGTACTTCGACCGGTTCCGCGCGGAGATCCCCCGCGCCGACACCGTGGCCGACCGCGTCGTCGTCGGGTTCGTCGGTTCGCTGCGGGCGATCTCCGGCAACCCGCTGATCGGTGAGATCAGCGACGCCGAGCCCAGCATGCTGATCGAATCGATGATCGGCGGCGACGGCATGTTGCTCGCGACGGTCCAGCACTTCGTCGCCGCCCAGCTGCGCCGGGAACAACTGGCGGGCAACATCTCCGACGAACTCGACGTCGATCTCGTGGCCGAGATGATGGTCCGCATCTCCGCGTCGTTCCTCACCGTGCCCAGCCGCGTCGTCGACATCACCGACGACGCGCAGCTCGCCACGGTGGCGCGCCAGTTCCTCGTACCGATGCTCAATCCCGCGCAGTAAACCGCCGAACCTGTAAAGATCAGAGCGCTCACCACATCTGAGGAGACTGACGATGCGCTCTTGGTCTGTGATCATCATCCTGGCCGTCTCACAGTTCGTGATGGTGCTCGACAGCACCGTGATGAACGTGTCCATCTCGGTGGTGGCCGACGACCTCGGGACCTCGATCACCGGCATGCAGGCCGCGATCACCTTCTATGCGCTGACGATGGCCGCCTTCATGCTGACCGGAGGTAAGCTCGGCGACTTGATGGGGCGCGCAAAGGCATTCAAGATCGGTGCGGTCATCTACGGCATCGGTTCGCTGACCACGGCGCTGAGTCCCAACCTGACCGTTCTGCTCATCGGCTGGTCACTCGTCGAGGGGCTGGGCGCGGTGCTCGTCATCCCCGCGATCGCATCGCTGGCCGCCATCAACTACACGGGAAGGCCCGGGTCACCGCCTTCTCGATCCTGGGCGCGGTCACCGGGCTGGCCGCCGCCGTCGGCCCGCTGCTCGGTGGCGTGATGACCACCTACCTGTCGTGGCGCTACGTGTTCGTCGCCGAGACCGTCGTGATGGTGGCGGTCCTGTTCGCGGCCAAGCTGATTCGTGACGTACCCCGCGACCCCGACGTTCGCATCGACCCGCTCAGCGTCGTGGCATCCGCCGGCGGCCTGTCGCTGATCGTCTACGGCGTCCTGCAGTCCAAGACGGGGGTTGGCTGAAGCCGCAGCATCCGCCGGAGATCGGCGGGGACGAGATCGCCCCGCTGGGTGTCTCCCCCGTGGCGTACCTGTTGCTCGCCGGGGTCGTCGTGCTCTGGTTGTTCGTCCTGCGGCAGCGCGCACTGGCGAAGTCCGGCCGGCAACCGCTGCTGCGCGTCGAACTGTTCCGTATCGCTGCTCTCCGAAGCGGACTCGGCGGATTTCTCGCCCAGTACTTCGCGATCGCCGCCCTCTTCTTCGTGGTCCCCGTGTACCTGCAGACGATGCTCGGACGCGACGCACTTCAGACCGGGGTGAAGATCCTGCCGCTCTCGGTCGGGCTCGTCCTGTTCTCGATCCTCGGATCCTGGCTCACCGCACGGCGTTCCGCACGATTCATCGCCCGCGGTGGACAGATCACGATGGCGCTGGGGACGCTCCTCGTCATCGCTTCCGTGGGAATCGATCTGCGCACCGCCGCGTTCGCCGCGGGCATGTTCGTGGTCGGCGCCGGCTTCGGTCTGCTCGCCTCGCAGCTCGGCAACGTCAACATGTCCGCCGTCGAGGAGAAGGACACCTCGGAGGTCGGTGGCCTGCAGGGCACCTTCCAGAACCTGGGGTCGTCGTTCGGCACCGCGGTCGCGGGATCGGTCTTCCTGCTCATGCTGTCGTCGGGCTTCGTGTCGGCGGTCGACGACGCCGAGCCCCTCTCCCCCACCGACCAGCAACGCATCATCGCCGCCGTCGACGACCAGGGAGTGCCGATCATCTCCGCCGACGAGGCGCGCACCCTCGTCCTCGACGCGGGCGGCTCCGAGGAGTCCGCACAGGCGGTGTCACAGGCCTATTCGGATTCGCAGATCGCGGCCCTGCAGCAGTCGCTGTTCGTCGTCTTCGGACTGCTCGTACTGGCATTGCTGTTCTCGCGGCACCTGCCCAACCGGATACCGGAACCCGGCCCGGCGATCGAACGGCAATCGGCCGAGCCCGAGCCGAAATCGGGCTCCTAGTCGATCTTCTTCCTGATCGTCGCTTCCGTGTGCCGCACCGCCTGAGCGGCGAACGGTCCCACGACCTTGCCGAGGAGCTTGCCCGCCATACCGCCGGGGAGGTTGTAATTGATCTCGACGTCGAGTTCGGTGCCCGATCCACCGTCGGCGTCGGCGAACCGCCACGTCGTGTTCGCGTCGAAACCCTCGACGGCCTTGAGCTCGATGAGCTCGTTCTCGACGTACTCGGTGCACTCGACCACCGACTTCAGTGTCTTCGGCCCGACGTCCATCGAGACCGCGAACTTCGCGCCGAGTCCGCTGGTCTTCTCCGTCGTCGGCTCGAACCGGGTGACCCCGAGCAGGTACTCCGGGACGTTCTGGTAACCGTCGATGTAGTCGAAGACCCGCTCGCGCGGCCTGTCGATCTTCGCCTGATGCCGTACCACTCCCACGATTCTCCCCGTTCGTCTCGTCCGGCCGACCATGTCGGTGCGGCCCTCCGCCTCGACCCTATGCGGTCACGGCCGCTGTCCTGAACATTCGACCCAGTTCGCGTCGCGAACGGCCACTCGGTCAGTACGCTTGGCCGATGACGGCCGGGTCCGAAGTCTCTCGAGTGGTACGTGTCCTCGTCGTCGCGACGGCCACCGCCCTCCTCGCGACTGCCTGCGGCTCGGATCCAGCCGAGCCGGGGGCGAGTCCGGTCACCTGCGCCGAGATCCCCAACGGGGAGATGATCGACGCCCAGACGATGACGGCCGCACCCACCGACATCGCCACCAGACCGGAAGTCGCGTCCGGCTTCCGAACAGGGATGAGACCGGTCGTCACCGACACCTACGCAGCGGCAACCGCCAATCCGCTCGCGACCCGCGCGGCCTGCGAGGTGCTGCGCGACGGCGGGACGGCCGCCGACGCCCTGGTCACCGCGCAGATGGTGCTGGGACTCGTCGAGCCGCAGTCCTCCGGGATCGGCGGAGGCGCCTTCGCGCTCTACTACGACGCGGGGTCGAAGAGCGTGCGGGCCTTCGACGGTCGCGAGACGGCGCCGGCGGCGGCCACCGAGACCTACCTGACCCGGATCGCCCCCGACGATCCCACCCCACCCGTGCCGAGTGCCCGCGCCTCGGGACGGTCCATCGGCGTGCCGGGCGTGCTGCGCATGCTCGAGATGGTCCACGCCGACTTCGGCGGACAACCGTGGCGAGATCTGTTCGATCCGGCGATCGAATTGGCCGACAACGGGTTCGACATCAGCCCGCGGCTGGCGACCGCGATTGCCGCGTCGGCGGCCGAACTCGGTGCCGACGACGAGGCCCGCTCCTACTTCCTCGCCAGTGACGGCGACGCGAAGCCGGCCGGCACCCGGCTCGTCAACCCCGCGTACGCCAAGACGCTCGGCACCCTCGCCGCCGACGGCGCGGGCGCGATGTACGACGGCCCGCTCGCCCGAGCCATCGTCGCCGAGGCCGGCAGCACCGCGGGCGGCATGACACCGAGCCTGATGACCGAGCAGGATCTACGCGCCTACCGTGCGATCGCCCGGGAGCCGGTGGTCACCACCTATCGGGGACGACAGATCGTGGCCATGCCCGGACCGTCGTCCGGCGGGATCGCCGTCGCGTCGGCGCTGGGCATCCTGGCGAACTTCGATCTGCCGTCGATGCCGCCGTCCGATCTCGATGCCGACGGCGGGCGTCCCGACCCGGGCGCCGCGCACCTCGTGACCGAGGCCGAACGCCTCGCCTACGCCGATCGCGACAAGTACGTGGCCGACCCGGACTTCGTCCCGCTGCCCGGGCGCGGGGTCGCGACCATCCTCGATCCGGCCTATCTGCGGTCCCGGGCAGCGCTCATCTCACCCGACTCCTCGCTCGGCGAGGCGCCGGCGGGTGACCTCGGGCCGGTGCCCCTGGGGTCGCATCCGGGCACCGAACACGGAACGGGTCACATCACCGTCGCCGACCGGTACGGCAACGTCGCCACGATGACGACGACCATCGAATCCGCCTTCGGCAGTTACCACATGGTCGACGGCTTCCTGCTCAACAACGAGCTGACCGACTTCTCCGCCGAACCCCGCGACGGCGACGGGACGCTGCTCGCCAACCGGGTCTCGCCGGGCAAGCGGCCGCGCTCGTCGATGGCGCCCACACTCGTTCTGCAGCCCGGCGCCGACGGAGCGCCGGCCGAGGTGGTCGCGGCCCTGGGTTCGCCCGGCGGGTCGGTGATCATCCAGTTCGTCGTCAAGACGATCGTCGCAATGCTGGACTGGGGCCTCGATCCCCAGCAGGCCGTGTCGATGATCGACTTCGGCTCGGCCAACACCCCGACCTCGAATGTGGGCGGCGAACACCCGCTCGTCGACACCACGGACGACGGCGCACACGATCCGTTGGTCCGTGGCCTCCGGGAACGCGGAGCCGAGGTGTCGGTCGACGAACAGTCGAGCGGACTCAGCGCGCTGCTGCGACAAGGCGGCGGCTGGATCGGCGGCGCCGATCCGCGCCGCGAGGGCGCGGTGATGGGCGACAACGCGACGCTGCGGTAGACCATCGCGCCACGGGTTTTCGGGAAACGGCGTTGCCTCGACCGGTTCCGAGGGGCACTAGTTTTCCTCGGCGTCACATGGGGGCAATCGGGCGCATACACCCAGCTCATAGCGTCGAAGCGCTCGCAATTGCGACAAACGGCGTACCGACGTCGTCGTGCGCCCCCGCGCACAGGGGGCCCAGATCATCCAGGAGTGTCCATGAGTGGCAGCATGTCCCGCCGACAGGCGATCGAGGCCGTGACGACCTACGACGTGTCGGCGCCGGGGTTCACCGAACCCCTCGCAGACACGTTCGGGCGCAATGTGTTCAGCCTGTCGGTCATGAAGAAGCGGCTGCCCAAGCACGTTTTCAAAGCGGTCGCCGCGACCGTCGACACCGGCTGCGCGCTCGACCCCACCCTCGCCGACTACGTCGCGGTGGCCATGAAGGACTGGGCCATCGAGAAGGGCGCCACCCACTACGCCCACGTCTTCTACCCGCTCACCGGTTTCACGGCCGAGAAACACGACTCGTTCCTCGAACCCGATTCCACCGGCGCATCGCTCGCCGAGTTCGCGGGCAAGACGCTGCTGCAGGGCGAGCCCGACGCGTCGAGCTTCCCCAACGGCGGTCTGCGCGGCACCTTCGAAGCCCGCGGCTACACGGGCTGGGACGTCACCAGTCCCGCGTACATCCTGGAGAACCCGAACGGCAACACCCTCTGCATCCCGACGATCTTCATCTCGTGGACCGGCGAGGCCCTCGACAAGAAGACCCCGCTCCTGCGCAGCCAACAGGCCATGAGCAAGCAGGCCATGCGGTTGCTCCGCCTCTTCGGCCACGACGACGTCGACACCGTCGTCTCCTACGCCGGCGCCGAGCAGGAGTACTTCCTGATCGACGAGCACTTCTTCTATGCGCGACCAGATCTCATGACCTGCAACCGAACCCTGTTCGGCGCACCGCCGTCGAAGGGCCAGGAGTTCGACGACCACTACTTCGGTGCCATCCCGGAACGCGTGCTGTCGTTCATGATCGAACTCGACCGCGAGCTGTTCAAGCAGGGGATCCCGGCGAAGACCCGGCACAACGAGGTCGCGCCCGGCCAGTTCGAGATCGCACCGGTCTTCGAGCGGTCGGTCCTCGCCCACGACCATCAGCAGCTGATGATGACCACGATGAAGGCCGTCGCCGAGAAGTACGGTATGAAATGCCTGCTGCACGAGAAGCCGTTCTCCGGCGTCAACGGTTCGGGCAAGCACGTCAACTTCTCGCTCGGCAACGCCAATCAGGGCAACCTGCTCAATCCCGGCGACACCCCGCACGAGAACATGCAGTTCCTGACCTTTTGCGGCGCGATCATCCGCTCGGTGCACCTCTACGGCGGGCTCCTCCGCGCGGCGGTCGCGTCGGCGTCGAACGATCATCGTCTCGGCGCCAATGAGGCTCCGCCGGCGATCATCTCGATCTTCCTCGGCGACCAGCTGATGGACGTCTTCGAGCAGATCGCCAAGGGCGGCGCCACCGGTTCCAAGGCCGCGGGGGTCATCGAACTCGGGGTCGACACCCTGCCGCCCCTCAAAGCCGATCCGGGGGATCGCAACCGCACCAGCCCCTTCGCGTTCACCGGCAACCGATTCGAGTACCGCGCACCGGGTTCCAATCAGTCGATCTCCGATCCCATGGTCGCCATCAACACGATCCTCGCCGACTCCATCGACTTCATCGCCTCGGACCTCGAGAAGCTCCTCGCCGACGGTCTCGAACTCGCGGACGCCGTCCAGAAGGTGTTGCAGGAGATCGCCAATGCCCACGGCTCGGTCATCTTCAACGGCAACGGCTACTCCGACGAATGGCAGGAAGAGGCCGCCGCCCGCGGACTGAAGAACCTACGGACGACGGTCGACGCGGTGACGGAGTACACCTCGCCGGACGTCGTCGAGATCTTCGAGAAGTACGGCGTGCTGTCGGCCCGCGAACTCGAGGCCCGCGAGGACGTCATCTTCGAGTACTACGCGCTCACCCTCCTCGTCGAGGCCAAGGAGACCGCGGAGATCGCCAAGACGATGATCATGCCGGCCGCGATCCGGTACCAGGGTGAGCTCGCCGGGACGGCGGCGTCGCTCAAGATGGCCGGAATCGAGGCTCCCACACCGTTGCTCGAGGAACTGACCGGACTGATCAGCACGTTGCACGACGGGTTGACGGCCCTCGATGCCGGTATCGCCGGCATGCACGGCGAGTCCACCTTCGAGGAGTCGAAGTACGCGCTGGAGAAACTGGTCCCGGCCATGGCCGCGGTCCGCGAGGTCGCCGACACCCTCGAGTCCATCGTCGCCGACGATCTGTGGCCGCTGCCGACCTACAACGAGATGCTCACGATTCTCTGATCCCGCATCGTCGACACGCCCCTTGCGCATCGCGCAGGGGGCGTGTTGTTGCGCGCCTGGAGTTGTGTGGCGTGACGCCCAGCCGCACACCCGCATTTGTATCTCTACCCTCCCGTGAGGGTAGAGTTGGTCCGTCCTGCGGGGCGGCGTCGGCCGTCGGAATCGCCCGACGCCCGCGAGGGTGGGTGACCCCTTCCGCGACAGACGTTTCCGTTACCTCACGAAAGTCGAGACGCCGATGACGGCCGAGGTGCTGACTCCTGCCCGACAACAGTCGGTGCTGGCGACCCTGCGCTCCCCGCGGCGCCTGCGTACCGAGGTCCTCGCCGGTCTCGTGGTGGCGCTCGCGCTCATCCCCGAGGCCATCTCGTTCTCGATCATCGCCGGGGTCGACCCGCGGGTGGGCCTGTTCGCCTCGTTCACGATGGCGGTGACGATCGCCATCGTCGGCGGCCGTCCGGCGATGATCTCCGCCGCCACCGGGGCGGTGGCGCTGGTGGTGGCCCCCCTGGTCGCCAGTCACGGCCTGGATCACCTGATCGCCGCGGTGCTCCTCGCCGGGGTCATCCAGATCGTCCTCGGCGCAGTGGGTGTCGCCCGTCTGATGCGGTTCATCCCGCGCAGCGTGATGGTCGGATTCGTCAACGCACTGGCCATCCTCATCTTCACGGCTCAACTCCCCCACCTGCTGGGGGTGCCGTGGCTGGTCTATCCCCTCGTCGCGGCGGGGCTTGCGATCATCGTCGGTCTGCCGCGGCTCACCACGGCGATCCCATCACCACTCGTCGCGATCGTGCTGCTCACCGCGGTCACGCTCGCGGTCGGGTTCTCCGTCCCCGACGTCGGCGATGAGGGCGACCTGCCGGACAGTCTGCCCACGTTGTTCTTTCCCGACGTCCCACTGAACTGGGAGACGCTGTCGGTCATCGCCCCCTACGCCTTCACCATGGCACTCGTCGGCCTCCTCGAATCGCTGATGACCGCCAAGCTCGTCGACGACCTCACGGACACCCACTCCGACAAGACGCGTGAAGCCACCGGTCAGGGCATCGCCAACATCGTGACCGGTCTCTTCGGCGGCATGGGCGGGTGCGCGATGATCGGCCAGACCATGATCAACGTCAAGGAGTCCCGGGCCCGCACCCGCATCTCGACGTTCCTGGCCGGACTCTTCCTGCTCATCCTGGTCGTCGGGCTGGGCGACATCGTCGCGCTGATCCCGATGGCCGCGCTCGTCGCCGTCATGATCATGGTGTCGGTCGGCACCCTGGATTGGCACAGCGTCAACCCGAAGACGTTGCGGCGCATGCCGAAGAGCGAGACCGCGGTGATGGTCGCGACCGTCGTCGTCACCGTGGCCACCCACAATCTCGCGTACGGGGTGATCGTGGGCGTCCTCACGGCGATGGTCCTGTTCGCGCGCCGGGTCGCCCACTTCACGGAGGTGGTCGATGTCGCCGATCCCGAACCCGGAACCCGCGTCTATGCGGTGCGGGGCGAGTTGTTCTTCGCGTCCAGCAACGACCTCGTATATCAGTTCGACCATGTCGGCGACCCGGACGACGTCGTCATCGACATGAGCGGCGCACACATCTGGGACGCGTCGACGGTCGCTACGCTCGATGCCGTCACCACCAAGTACGCAGCCAAGGGCAAGACGGCCACCATCGTCGGCCTCGACGACCACAGCGCCGAACGTCATCGACGTCTCAGCGGGCAGCTCGGCGGCGAGGGCTGACCGGGCAGAGAGGACAGGTCGTGACCGACGACAGGACCGACACCGCCGAGCACCTGCAGATCGGCGCGGTGGCAACGGAAACCGGGTTGTCCATCAAGACGATCCGCCACTACGACGAGGTCGGTCTGGTCGTCCCGTCCGCCCGCTCGGCCGGGGGCTTCCGGCTGTACACCCGGGCCGACATCGATCGGCTGTTCGTGATCCGGCGGATGAAGCCACTCGGTTTCACCCTCGACGACATGCGCGCACTCCTGCACGCCGAGAGTGTCCTCGACGACACCGACGCGGCTCCGGCGGACCGGCGGGCGGCACTCGAGGAGGTCGCGGAGTTCCGGCAGCGCGCACGACTGGCGTGCGAGAAGCTCGAGCGGCAACTGGAATATGCGCACGAACTCACCGCCCAGCTGTCGGATCGACTGACCGATCCCGCGTCCGCCGGTAGGGCGACGTAAGCACTACCCCAGCGGCCACCGGGTACCGGTGCGGGCCTCGGCCTCCGTCCACAGTCGACCGGCCAGTTCGTAGTCGCACGCCGTGAGCGACCGGCCCGACAGCACCGGTCGGCCGCGCAGTCCCCACGGTCCGTCGACCCCCACGTAGCTGCCCGGCGGGATCGGCTCGGTCAGGCAATGCAGGGTGGGTGCCGCGCCGGCGTCGAGATCGTTGCCGACGACACCCGCCAGGCCCTGCGCCGCGCGGTGCAGAACGCCCAGGCCCGGCTTGTTCGAGATGTTCGACGCGGCCCAGCCGGGATCGGTGAGCATCGAGGTCACCGGCGACCCGACGTCGCGCAACCGTCGGTCGAGTTCGAGACCCCACAGCATCACCGCGAGTTTCGACCCGGTGTAGGCCCGCGGCGACGACCACCGGGTGCGTCGGAGGTCCAGGTCGGCGGGGTCGATGCGGGCGCGGCGATGCCCCTCCGAACCCACGGACACGATCTGCCGCCTGATGCGCGGCAGGAGCAGATTGGTCAGGGCGAACGGCCCGAGGAAATTGGTGCCCATCCCGAGTTCGAATCCGTCCCGCGTCGTCCGATGCTGATGCGGGAACATGCCGGCGTTGTTGACCAGCACATCGATCGAGCCGTCGAGTTCCTCGACGAAGGTCCGCACCGAGGCGAGGTCGGCGAGATCGAGCCGGATCACCTCGCAGTCACCGCCGAATTCCCGTGCGCGCCGGGCGCCGAGATCGGTGTCGCGGACGGCCAGGACCACCTGCACACCGGCCCGGGCGAGCGCGCGGGCGGTGGCCATCCCGATACCGTTCGTCGCACCGGTGACGACGACCCGCGAGCCGGTCAGGTCGGACAGGGACTTCGACGATGAGGGCATGGGCGCCACGGTACCCACCGGCCGGCCGGGCGGGGTGGCACTCGGCCGGGGTTGGACTCGGGGGCGCAGCGACTCTCACCGAACGCGCAGGGACAGCGCCACGACGAGACGCGTCGCCGGGTCGTCGAGATCCATCCCGGTCAGGGTCTGCACTCGACGGATGCGGTAGCGCAAGGTGTTCGGATGGACGTGCAGCGCCGCCGCTGCCGCGCGGACGTCACCGAAATGGTCGAGGTAGGCGCGCAACGACGCGGTGAACTCGCTGCCGCTGCGAGTGTCGAGATCCGCGAGCCCGGCGACCCGGCTGTCGACGAGATCGGGGTTCTCCGAGAGCAATCCGATGATCTCGGCGAGCAGCACCCCGGTGCGGGATCGCTCGACGGTGGTGACGTCGTCGATCAGGTCGGCGTCGCGACCGGCGGCGTCGAGGACACGATCGATCGCAGAGCGCAGATCGGATGCGGCGGCGATGGTGTCGGGGCCGGCGACGACTGCGCGTGCCGACACGGCGAACTGGCGGTCGGCGGCATCGACGGAGATCCGCGCCCACGTGACGGCGTCGTCGAGCGGGACGCCGGGGAGCACGACGTACGCGCGGTCACCGATCGTGACCGTGACCGACAGCTGACTGAAAGCGCTGGCGTGCAGCATGAGTGCTGAGACCTGTCCGACGCGGATGCCATCGGGCGCCGTGAACCCCACGACCGTCACCGTGGCGGTCGGCGCGATGCCGAGCTGGGCGGCGAGGTGGTCTGTGTCGACCGGGACTCCGCCGACACCGAGGAGTCGCCGGACCCGCTGATCGTGGTCGGAGCCTACCGAACGCCGTCGCGAGATCACCCGGGCCGCAACAGCTGCGGCGCCGACGAGTACCTCGTCGGTGTCGCGGGTCGGCGGGCGCGACCCCTCCTGCAACCAGACGACCCCCATCAGGACGTCGGAGCGATCGCCGTGTGCGCCCGAGGCCGGACGGATGGCGACCGCGCGACGCGGCCGAAGTCCGAGATCGGTGCGTGCCTCGACCGTCACGACGCCGGACGACTTCCGGACCGCGTCCATCACGCCCCACTCCCGCAACCAGGCCAGCATCTCCGGCGGCCCCTCGCGGCCCAGGATCGACAGTCTGCGCAACTCGTCGGCCTCCTCACCGGCCGAGCTGTAGGCCAGGACGTGCGCGTGCTCGTCCTCGATGCTCACCAGACCACCGGTCCGGCGGGCGACCTCCGCGGCGAGCTCGAACAGGTCGCCGGTGCTTCCCGACTCCATGGACTCGCCGCTCCCGACCGCGCCGCGTGTCGCGTCGAGCACCCGGGTGACGAGGTTGTAGATGCGTTCCCAGCGGGCGTGCGGATCGATGGCGATGACCGCGATGCCCAGTCGATCGGTGAGGCCGACCAGGGTCTGTGCGGGGTTCTTGGCCAGTACGGCGACCGGGCGGTGCGCGCCGAGGCCGCCGAGCCACTCCACGACGACGTCATCGGCGAGTCCGACCAGGAGGAACAGGTCGGCCGATCGGGCGGCATGCCCGAGCCCGTAGTGCACGTCGTCGGCGTCGACCATCGCCATCGTCGACACCGGCGTGTCGAGACCGCGGGGCGACGAGACCAGGGTCGCGACGGTCTGGTCAAGAGCGAGGACCAACCGCCCGAGCGCGATACCGGCGGTCTTGTCCATACGGACAAGACTACGAGACCCACCTCGGCTGATCGGCCATATCGCGACGTCGAAGGGGACGGTGGACTGAGGTCATGGATGCCATCACCACTCCCCCTCGACCGTCCAACGAACCCGTCCACAGCTATGCCCCCGGTTCGCCCGAGCGTGCGCGCATCGTCGACGAGCTGGCGCGACAATCGCATGCCGGCCGCCGCGAGTTCCCGCACATCATCGGCGGCCACCTGAGCCTCGGGGCGGGTGAGGAGATCGACGTCGTCCAGCCCCACGCACACCGCGAGGTACTCGGCTTCATCACCAATGCCACCCACGATGACGCCCGCGCCGCGGTGGACGCCGCCCGCGCCGCCGCCGCCGACTGGGCTCACACGAGCTTCGACGACCGCGCGGCCGTGATCCTGCGCGCCGCCGAGCTGCTGGCCGGGCCGTGGCGCGAGCGGATCGCGGCGGCGACGATGCTCGGCCAGTCGAAGTCGGTGCAGCAGGCCGAGATCGACGCCCCATGCGAGCTCGTCGACTTCTGGCGGTTCAACGTGGCCTTCGCGCGTGAGATCCTCGCCGAGCAACCGGAGTCGTCGCCCGGGGTGTGGAACCGGCTCGACCACCGTCCACTGGACGGGTTCGTCTACGCCGTGACCCCGTTCAACTTCACCGCCATCGCCGCCAATCTGCCCACCGCCCCCGTGTTGATGGGCAACACCGTCGTCTGGAAGCCCTCCCCCACCCAGGCATACTCGGCGCAGTTGACGATGGCGCTGCTCGAGGCCGCCGGATTGCCGCCCGGGGTGATCAATCTCGTCCACGGCGACGGTGCCGCGGTCTCGGATGTCGTTCTCGCCGACGAGAATCTGGCCGGAATCCATTTCACCGGGTCGACGAGGACGTTCCGTCATCTGTGGCGTGAGGTCGGTGCCAACATCGAGCACTACCGGAACTACCCGCGCCTCGTCGGCGAGACCGGTGGCAAAGACTTCATCGTCGCGCACGCCTCAGCCGAACCTCATGCGTTGCGAACGGCGTTGACCCGTGGCGCTTTCGAGTATCAGGGACAGAAGTGTTCGGCGGCGTCGCGCGCGTATGTCGCCAGGTCGGTGTGGGAGCGGATGGGTGACGAGTTCCTCGGCGAGGCCGACGAACTCACCTATGGCGACGTCCGAGATCTGACGAACTTCGGTGGTGCGGTGATCGATCGGCGCGCGTTCGACAAGCAGGTCGCGGCCATCGACCGGGCCAAGTCGTCGGCGTCGCTGACCGTCGCGGTCGGCGGCGTCTGCGATGACACCGAGGGTTACTTCGTCCGACCCACGGTCTTGGTGTCCGACGACCCGACCGACGAGGCGTTCGCCACAGAGTACTTCGGTCCGATCCTCGCGGTTCACGTCTACGACGACGCCGACTACGAGAACGTTCTCGGCCTGGTCGATTCGACGGCGCAGTACGCACTCACGGGGTCGGTCATGGCGACCGATGTCGCCGCGGTGGCCCTTGCCTCCGACCGGCTGCGGAATGCGGCGGGCAACTTCTATGTCAATGACAAGCCCACCGGCGCGGTGGTCGGGCAGCAACCCTTCGGCGGCGGCCGGGCGTCGGGGACCAACGACAAAGCCGGGTCGAAGCAGAACCTGATGCGCTGGACCTCGACCCGCACGATCAAGGAGACGTTCTCACCTCCCACGACCTCGTCGTACCCGCACATGGTCGCCGACTGGACGGCGCTGTGATGGGGTCCGTCTTCGACACCGTGCTGCGGCCCGCGATCGTCGCGGCATCGCGCAGCGAGCGGATCAAGGACGCGTCCCAGCGGTGGCCGGTCACCGGACGAGTGGTCCGCCGATTCGTGCCGGGCGAGTCGCTCGACGCCGCCATGGCCGCCGTCGGGGCCGAACTCGCCGACGGACTCTCCGTCTCGGTCGACTTCCTGGGCGAGGACACCCTCGACGAATCCCAGGCGGACGCCACGGTGACCGCGTATCTGGCTCTGCTCGAGTCTCTGTCGGGACGCCGTCCGGCACCTGCCGGGTCGTTGGAGGTGTCGCTGAAGCTGACCGCGCTCGGTCTCGCACTGCCGGAGCACGGCGCGAAGATCGCCGAGGAGAACGCGCGCACGATCGTCGAGGCGGCCGATGGCCTGGACGTCGTGGTCACCGTGGACGCCGAGGATCACACCACCGTCGACCAGCGGCTGGCGATCGTGCGGTCGTTGCGCTCCGAGTTCCCGGAGACCGGGACCGTGCTGCAGGCCTGCCTGCGCCGCACCGAGGACGACTGCGCCGAATTCGCGGCGTCGGGCGCCCGAATCCGGTTGTGTAAAGGCGCTTATGCCGAACCGCCCGCGGTCGCGTTCACCGACCGCCGCCAGGTCGACGACAGCTATCAGCGGTGCCTCCGGATACTGATGAAGGGCTCCTGTTATCCGATGGTCGCAAGCCACGACCCCACGATGATCGACGCCGCGAGAATCCTCGCCGAGGAATTCGGTCGCGCGCCGGACAGCTGGGAACACCAGATGCTGTACGGAATACGGGCCGACGAGCAGCGCCGGTTGGCAGCCGCCGGCGCACGCGTCCGGGTCTACATCCCCTACGGCGAGCAGTGGTACGGGTACCTGGTCCGACGCCTGGCCGAACGTCCGGCGAACCTGGGGTTCTTTCTGCGCGCACTGGCCGGGTGAGGACCCCGACCCGTCGACTGTGCGGCAGTGGGCCACTGCTTCCTGTTCCGAACCGCTGGATCTGCGGTTGCCGGAGTGCGGAAAGCCGCCCCGCGGGTCGAGCAGGCAACTATTGAGAGCGGTGGGCCGGCGACCGCCAGACTTCAACTCGACCGGCAGACTTCGATCGAGGTCTGGGAGTCGAGTTGAAGTCTGTCGGTCACAATTCGGGCAGATACGCGACACAGTCCTGCCGGCTGAGGTCCAGTGCGCTCCTTGGCAGCACCACACCGCCGGCGCGCGACGAAACTCAGCCCGAATCCCCTCAAACTGCCTCGATCGAATATGAGCCAGGATCCGAGATCATGCGTGACTGACTGAAGTGCGACCACTGTCGACGATTGCTGGACAGTCAATGCGAATCGACGCGCAGTCAACGAAAAACACTGCACCGTGGATGAATTCGCGTCTCGCGCCTGTGGAAAACCCTCGAAATCGAACGAATGTTCCTGTACCTTGAAGTCATGCCAGAGCTCACCACGCTCCTCGATCAGCTCGTCGAAATCAGCCCACCCGCCGACGACCCAACCGGCAGAGCGACATTCGACGCCCTCGACATTTGGCGTCTGATCCGCAACCTCGCCGATCATCAGATCGTTACGCACGCAGCGCAACTCGACGAACTTGGCGTCGCACAGAAGACCGGCGGTACCACGAAGAATTTGCTAATCGAAAGCGGCCACGCACCGGCCGCTGCTCTTCGCACCGTGCGATGGGTCAACGCCCTACCGGCGCTGCCCGTGGTGGCGCGTCACGCCGCCGACGGGAGACTGGCCGGCGAGATCGTCGACGCCATCGTCCGAGGCATGCACCAGATCGACAAGCGTTGTGGTGAGGCGCTTTCCGAGGGCGAGCGCTCACGGTATGAGCTCGAACTCGTCGCCCAGGCACTGTCCGGGGCGGCGCCGGCGCAAGTACTCAAGCATGCTCGCGCGATCGCCAACGACCTTGCCGACGCTTCCGACGCCGGAATCCCCGCCGCCGACGACTCATCGCTAAACTCGGTGAACGCACACACCACCGACGACGGCCGCGTCGAAGTCCGCGCCGAGCTCACCCAGGTGGTCGGCGAGAAGTTCCTGACGATGATCGATGAGCGCTCGTGCCCCAGGCCCGAACCCGACGGCGCCGAAGATCGACGCACCGCCGAGCAACGCCGCGCCGACGCCTTCGAGTTGATCCTCGACCAAGCCGCGATCGGCGCTACCCTCGATACCGTTGGTTCCCCGCGCACTCAATTGATGCTGACCATCCCCGCGACCGGAGACCTCGCAACGCTGCCGTGGACCGGATCGGTCAGCCATGCCACCGCGAAACAGGTCTCGTGCGACGGCTCGCTCACGGAGATCATCCTCGATAGTGAGGGCGTACCACTACAGATGGGTCACACCCGCCGGTTGTATCCGTCACACCTACGCAAAGCGATCATCGTCCGCGACGCGTGCTGCGTCAAATGTGGTGCACCGCCGTCCCATACGCAGGTGCATCACATCAAGTCGTGGGCCGAGGGTGGACCCACCGACCTCGACAACGGCTGCCTGCTCTGCCAACGCTGCCACACCCAGGTCCACCATCACGGCTGGGACATTGTCATGGGTTTCGACCGCCACCCGTGGCTCGTCCCGCCCGCCAATATCGACCCGCACCGCCGACCGCTACCGGCCTACAACCGCCGCACCATGCGACTCGACGACGCCGCCTGACCGGCCGTCCGACACACACTTTCGCGTAGCACCTTCCGAACCCGGGCCACACCCCGGGACCGCATCCGTCCCTTGACAACTCCACAGAGACATAGCAGTCGGCTCCGTTCCCCTCAACATGTAGAGGGGAACGGAGTCCGCGGGGCAGACCATCGTCGCCCCCTGGCTACATCGGCTGCGCCCGCCGCACCTGGTCGGCGGCGCGGGCGGCGTCGAGTTCGACGTCGGTGCGCAAGACCGCGGGACCGACGCTCAGCGTCCCCGACGTCAGCGGTTGCGTCCGAAGTCCACCACGTCCGATCAGGGCTTTGCGCACCCCGTCCCCGGCAACGGTGTCCATCCACGAACACGGATGAGCAGGGCGTCCGCCGCGGAACCGGATCGGACCCGACCCGGTGTCCAGCTCGAACTCCCGTCCCCGCAAGGGATCGAGCTCGACACCACGCACGACGACGTTGCGGCGGGCCAGAACAGGATCGGCCTCAGCCGCCGCCGCCATCCATGCTTCGAGCGCCAGAAACGTCACGGCCGCCTCGGTGTGGGCCCGGATTCCGTAGAAGCGATCACCACGAATCCCCTTGTCGGCGACGATCTCCACCGATTCGGGGGTGCGGGTCTCGACCTCGTCGGCCGGGCCGTCCTTCGGTCTGCCGAAGTAGGCATGCTTCGGCGAGACGACGAAGGTGACTATCTCGCAGTGGTATTCGAACTCCATCAGTCGCGTTCAGTATCCGGAGAACGAGTCGGTGTGGACACGCCACGGCCGGGAGTGTGTCGAACGGTCGAAGCGCCGGATCGCCGCCGACGTCCGTTCGACGAACGCAGGCGTACCCGACACGTAGTAGTGGGCGCCGGCAGCGCTGGGACCGATGAGTTCGGCCAGCCGGGCGGGATCGTCGATCCCGTCGGCTAGTTCCGGTGCCTCGACGGCCGCAATGCGCGCGTTCGCGGCCCGGGCGCTCTCCAGGTCATCGGCGTATACGGCGCGCCCCTGATCTCGCAGCACGTGCGCGATGGTCAGGCCGGAGAGATCGCGGCCCGACTGCACCAGCTCCCGCACCATCGACACGAACGGAGTGATCCCGATCCCGGAGGCGATCAACACCACCGATCCGGTCGCCGGAAACGACCGCGGCAGCACGAAGTCCCCACCGATCTCGTCGACGTAGACCCGGCGTACGCTGCCGTCGACCAGCGCTGCCTTGTAGGTCGACGGCGCCGCGGCGACGCTGAAGCCGAACTCCACCGGTTGCTGCCGAGGCGCGGACACGAACGAGAAGACCCGCCGCGAACCCGACCACACCGGCGCCGACCACCGCGGCACACTGACACTCGACCGCTGCCCCGCCCGGAACACCGCTGCGCCACCGACCGGTTCACCGCGCACCGCGTAGGTTCGGTCGGCCACCGGGACGGTGACGACGTCGAGCGGCACCCGGCGCGCAGTGCCCGACACCAGTCGGACGAGGAACGCGTACAGACATCCGACCAGCAACGCGACCTCGGGCACGAAGGCCAGCGTGTAGGCGTCGGTGATCGCGATCGTGTACTGGCAGTGCATCAACACACCCACCAGCGCCGCGTAGACGAGCCGGTGGATCTCGGTGGCGGGTGAGGTGAGCGGCTCGGGCAGCATGATGACCGCGACGAACAACATGGGGCTCGAGACGATCCACGTCGACAGATCCTGCCCACCCCGGACCAGCTCAACGATCCCGATCGTCACCAGCGAGGCGCCGATGAACACGAGAGCCAACCGCCACTCCCGGATCAGCGTCACGACCACCGCGCCGATCACGATCATCGGCACGAGCAACGGTTCGGCGGCCACCCACCAGAACGGAAAACTGATGCCCTCGACACCGGCGTAGGCCAGCGCATAACACCCGACCGCACCTGCGACCGCGGGGTTGACGACCAGCCGACGACGCCACGCGAGAACATATTTCGACGCGGCGGCGATCGCGGCGCCCACCGCGACGGTGGCGACCGCGGTGTCCTCCGAGCCGCCGGGCAGGACGAAGAACAGAATCAGTCCCGTGATCAGCCACGAATCCGAGTTCGGCGGCACCCGCAGCACGCCGGCGCAGACGTAGCTCACGACCCCGCTGACCCCGACCGCGACGACCAGCCACACCGCCAATTCGTCCCGCCCGTAACCGAAGTCGGCATCGGTCGCGGAGACGACGAAAGCGACTGCGGCCAGCACCACCAGCCCGCACAGCACCGCCCGATACGGGGTCAGGTGCCGCCGGGCCGCGTCGATCGGCGAGAGCAGCTGCGGCAGAAGCGTTGTCACAGGAACAACTCCAATCCGGGGATGGCGGTGTGTTCGACGCTCCCGTTGCGTCGGACGGTCACGTGATGAAAGCCCTCACGGTGATGGTCGAAATCGCCGCGCAGGAACGCTGCAGGCGTGAAGAACAGCGCCGTCGCCAGGCCGTCGGCCTCCATCGCCGACGGCGCGATCACCCAGGTCGCCAACACCTCCCGCGCGGGCGAGGCGGTACGCGGATCGACGATGTGGTGCCAGTCGGTCCACACCCGCCGATTGCTCGCCGAGGCGCAGATCGCGCCGCCGGCAACGGACACGACGCCGATCGCCTTCGTCGTGTCCAGCGGATGCTCCAGCGCCACCCGCAGTCCGCGGGAACGCGGCGATATCACCATGTCCCCACCTGCGTCGACCACGAAGTCGTCGACGTGGCCGCCGACGATGTCCGCCACCCGGTCGACCGCGAATCCCTTTCCGGCCGCACCCACGTCGAGCAGAGCCGGTTCGCGAATCTCCAGCGCACCGACGTGCTCACCGATCACCGCCTCCCAGGCCGGCGCCGTCGGCACCGGCGCCGACGCGCGGAGCGTGTACGCCGCGTCGTAACCGGCCTCGGCGAGCGTGCGCCCCACCAACGGCGACACCGCGCCGCCGGTGAGGCCGTACAGACGGCGGTACCAGTCGACCAGCGGTTGGTCGGAGTCGGCGATCGGGTATCGCCCCGCCTCTCTGGCCATCTGCGCGACCGTCGAATCGTCCCGGAACCGTGACCAGGCCCGGTCGATCCGGTCGATCTCGGTGTTCACCGCGTCGACGACATCGGCGGGAAGTGTTTCCGGGGTGCTGATCGTCCACCGGGTGCCGATCGCATCGAACGCCCAGTGGTGCGCGGTGCCGACGGAGGTCAGGCCTGCGCCTCCTGTTTGATCTGTTCGATCGCCTCGTTGAAACCGCCGGAGGTGAGCGACGAGCCGGACACCTTGTCGACCTCGATCTCGTCGATGTTCTTGCCCACCACGACGTCGGAGATGCCGCCGGCGAACTTGCCCTGGTACTCGAGCGACGGGCCCTTGGTCTGGCTGGTGTCCACCGACACGGCGGTGATGACCGAGTTCGACAACGTGACGGTGACCCCGACGCTCTGCGGACCACCCGGCGAGATGTACTCACCGCGCGCCGTGTACTCGCCGTCCTCGTACTCGCCGGAGCCCGCGTCGGCGGCCTCGGTGGCAGCGGAGCTGCCCGTCGCGGCGCCGGTCGTCGTGCCGGTGGCCGAGTCGTCCGACCCGGAGTCCTCGGACGAGCATGCGCCCGCCACGAGTCCGACCACCGCCATCGCCGCGACCACCCCGCCGGTGCGGGCGAGGACGGACGATCCCCGCGGGCTGCGGGACGGGCGCGAAGAACGGGGGCCCGGTTCGGCGATCGTGCTCGGGTCGAGGGTCTCGGTTGGCTCTGGGGTGTGCGTCATGCGCCAATTGTGCCGATTGCGCGGCCATTGGTCCCGGCGACGGCCGCGGCGCGTTCCGAACGGTCTCAGCGTCCCGCGGCTGCGACCCTCGCCTGGATGGCGTCGACGAAGACGGTGCGGATGTCGGCCGCGTTCTCCGCGACGTAGGTGGTGCCACCCGTGGCCTCGGCGATCTGCTTCAGCGCATCGGAGTCGGCATCGTCGGAGATACCGATCGTCAGCACCAGCACCGGTCGTGCCGGATCCTCCAGGCGCTTCAGTTCGGCGAGCAGATTGTCGAGCGTGATGCTGTCCGGGTCCTCGTTCTGACCGTCGGTCATGATGATGACGCTGTTGGAGTAGTTCGGGTCGTAGGTGTCCTGCACCTTCTTGAATGCCGCGAGGGTCGTGTCGTAGAGACCCGTCCCGCCCCCGAGGTCCGACAACCCCTCTTCGACGGCCCGGCCGAGCGCGTCCCGATGCGTACCGCTTCCCGAGCGGGCATCGAGGCGGCGGATCGGGGCGAGCTCCTCCCAGTCCTGTCCGGGCCCGCCCTTGTTCACGCTGAACGCCCAGCCGCCGATCATCGTGTTGTTGGGGAAGAGCTTGAGTCCGGTCTGGGAGGCGTCGATGAGCAGGTCCGCCCGGGTGGTGCCGCCGGCCGGTGTCTCCATCGAGCCGGAGGTGTCCTGGACGACCAGCGAGCGGATCGGCACACCAAGTACCTGCCACTGCCGCAATGCCTTGTCGACGGACGACGGGTCGCGCAGCTCCAGTTCCTTGACCGGCTGACCGACACCGTTTCCGTCGGTGTCGCGGTATCCCGAGTCGGCCAGCGCTGCGCGACCGGCATCGGTGTTCAGCGCGGTGACGAGGGCCGCCCCGGCGTCGGCGGCCGCCTGCTGGCGCGCCGCGGGAGCCGTGTTGACCAGCGGATAGTCGAGCATGACCGTGCCCGCCGCGGGGATCGTCGACGTCAACTGCGAACCCTGGTGCGTGCGCATGAACAGATCGAACTGTTGCTCGGTGGTGACCACCGGGACGCCCGAGGTGTTGGCCAGGTTCAGACGCGTGCCCTCGTTGTCGTTGGCCAGGCGCGCATTGTTCTGCTGGATGGCGAGGATGGTCATCGCCTCGGTGAAGTCCTCGTCGGCGAGCTCGCCGGAGTCGACCGCGGCGAGAGCACCGATGATCGGGGCGTCGCCGGTGCTGGTGTCCACCGGGCTGCCGGTTCGCAGATCAGGCAACTTCATGACCTCGACCCAGGTGCCCAGCTCGGGTACGTCGGTGCCGGCGACGACGGTCGGGGTCGACGCGATCGACGGCGACACCATATCGAGGTCACGACGCACCTGGGTCGTCACCCGGCGAGCCTGCACCTGCGAGTCCGCGACCCAGAGGTCCGGAGCCGCTGCACCCTGGGTGAGCAGGCCGGGCACATCCGCACCCGCGGCCGTCTGCACGTCGTAGTCGAAACACGAGTCCGCGGACGCCTGCCGCGCCACCTCGCGCAGCGGACCGGTCATCGCCGAGTCCGACGCGACGGCGACCCGAGTCCGGTCCCCGCAGCCACCCGCACCCGTCTGCCAAATGATGACGCCGGTCACCAGGGCTACGACGACCAGCAGGACCGCACCCGCCCACAGCCATCCCCCGCGGCGGCCCCCATCGGTGTTGCGGTGCTCGAAGCCGAAGTCGTCATCGCTTCCCGACCGGGCATCGTTCGACCTGCCTCTGTCCGATGAAGTCTGGGCGCGTGGCGGAACCGCCCCACCCGACCGGTCGTTCCCGTTCCACTCGTTTCCGGCGCGATCGGCGCCGGAGCTGTGACGCCCCATTGTTCTTTTCCCGTTCCCCTCGTACGGCGGCGGTCTGCAGACCCGCCTCTCGCGTGGTCGCCGCACGACACATCGACGCATCGGCGGTCGCGGCCCGCGTGTTCACGCGTGGCTCAGCCGAACACCTCGCGGAATTTCAGCAGCGACTTACGCAGATCCCCCGACACCGCCATGGCCGCGGTCTTACCCACGGGCCCGATCAGCGGCAGCCCACCCAGATCAACAGTGAAGGTTACTTCCGATCCGCTGGAAGTGGGAGCGATGCCCAGATCCAGCTTCGCCTTGACCCCGCCTTTGCCGTTGCCCTTGAGGCGGACGTGCGAGACCGGCTCGAACTTCTCGACCACCCAGTCGAAGCGGACGCGGGTGCCTTTGACCCGCACGATCGAGGAGACCTCGGTGCCCTTGCGAAGGTCGGCGGACGCCGGGATCGGGCTGCGCCACGTCTCGTGGATCACCAGCCATTCGCTGTACCGCGAGAGATCCGATGCCGCGGCCCAGGTATCTTCCGGTGACAGATCAACGCCGATGGAGTCACTCGTCTTCGCCATGACCCAAGAGAGTAGTGCCCCCGCCTCCGCCGCCGAACAGGCACGTTCGCTGCTGGGCTCGCGGGTGACCGGGCACGGGGTGACGATCCGGCTGACCGAGGTCGAGGCGTACGCCGGTCCCGACGACCCGGCGTCGCATGCCTACACCCGAACCGCCCGCTCGGAGATCATGTACGGGCCCCCGGGACGGTTGTACGTCTATCGCATCCACGGCCACCATTGCGCGAACGTCGTCGTCGCCGGGCCGGGACCCGCTGCGGCGGTGTTGCTGCGCGCGGGCGCGGTGGTCGACGGCGTCGACCTCGCACGCGCCCGGCGCGGTGCGACGCGCTCGGAGCCGGTCCCCGACGCCAAGCTCGCCAGCGGGCCGGGCAACCTGTGCCGCGCCCTCGGGATCACGATGGCCGACCTCGACACCGATCTCGCCGACCCGTCGACCCCGGTCACCCTCGACCCCGGGGCACCGCTTCCGGGGGAACGCGTCGTCGCGGGGCCTCGGGTCGGGGTCCGCCGCGCTGCCGACCTGGCGTGGCGGTTCTGGATCGACGCCGAACCCACGGTGTCGGCGTATCGCCGACATCCGCGGGCGCAGCTCTGAGAACTACTCGGACTACCGCTGCGGGTGCTGCGGCTGCTGGGGGTTCTGCGGCCGGGGATTCTGGGGCTGCGGGCTCTGCTGACCCGGTAGCGGCTCCCCGGGGTTGGTGGGATTGGTCGGCGGAGTCTGTCCCGGGTTTCCCTGTCCCGGCGCGCCGACGGCCTTGCGCACGGCATCCTGCGCCTTGTCCACCTGACCCGAGTACTTGTTCTTGGTGACCTTGTCGATGGCGTCGCCGCCCTTCTCGATCAGGCTCGGATTCTTCTGCAGCGTGGCCCTGGCCTTGTTGACGAGTCCCTTGAGATCCATGACGTCTCCTCTGATCGACGTGCCGGACACCTTCCGGCCACTTGCCGCAGATTCTATCGGTCGGACGTGAGCACCCCGCTGACCTGCGCTTCGTCCCCGTGCTGATCGTTGTCATGCGTGGCGACCCATCGGGGCGCCACCCGTGAGACGACCTCGACACACGCGATGCCGACCGCCGCCGAGAGCAGGGCCACCGTGTTCATCCCCCAGTTCGACGAGTCGAGCCGGAACAGGTCCTGGGTGAACGGCCACGCGAAGATCAGTACATAGGCGCCGGCCGAGACGGCCAGCAGGACGATCTTCCACCAGTTGTAGGGCCGCGCGACGACCGCGAGCACGTAGACCGCGACCGCGATCAGCGTCATCAACGCCGCGGTGGCGGCCTGGGTCTGCGCCGGCGAGAGGTCGACCGCATCCCCGCCGACCTCGACCCCGGCGCCGCCGGGGTTGACGATCACGTAGGTCACGAAGGTGCACAGGCCGACGATGATGCCGTTGGGCACCGCGCTGAGCAGCACCCGCCGTACGAAACCACGCCGGGCCCGCTCGTTGTTGGGGGCCAGCGACAGCACGAACGCCGGAATGCCGATGGTGAACCACGCCGAGATGGTCACGTGGATCGGCTGGAACGGATAACTGAGCGGGTCGGACCCGAACAGCGCGCCGAGGAGTCCGCCGACGCCGACGAACAGCGCGAGCAACACCGCGTACACGGTCTTGGTGAGGAACAGGTTGGAGACGCGCTCGATGTTGCCGATCACACGCCGACCTTCGCCCACCACATACGGCAGGGTCGCGAACTTGTTGTCCAGCAACACGATCTGCGCCACCGACCGGGCGGCGGAGCTGCCCGAGCCCATCGCCACGCCGATGTCGGCGTCCTTGAGCGCGAGGACGTCGTTGACGCCGTCGCCGGTCATCGCGACGGTGTTGTCCCGCGATTGCAGCGCCTTCACCATGGCCCGCTTCTGATCCGGCCGGACCCGCCCGAACGTGACGCCCCGTTCGACGACGTCGGCGAGTTCGCCTGTTTCTGAGGGCAACTCGCGCGCGTCGACCGAGGACTCGGCCGATCCGAGCCCGAGCGACGCGGCGACCGCCCCCACCGACCGGGCGTTGTCCCCGGAGATGACCTTCACCGCGACATGTTGCTGTCCGAAGTAGTCGATCGTGTCGCGCGCATCGGGCCGGACCCGCTGTTCGAGCACCACGAGTGCGACCGGGGAGACGGTTCCCGGAGCGACCTGACCCGGCGCGGGTTCGGTGTCGACGGGGACGTCGGTGCACGCCAGCAGCAGGACACGGAGTCCGGCGGCGCCGATGTCGGAGGCGAGACGGGCCGTCTCGCCCTGCGGGTCGAGCAGGACGTCGGGCGCACCGATGAGCCAGTGCCCGTCGTCGATCCCGGCGGTCGGGCCGGCCCCGCTCCCGCGGAACGACATCCCGCTCCACTTGGTGGCCGAGGTGAACGGTTTGATGGCCGTCACCGCCCAGTCGGGCGCGACCGGATGCGCCTCGGCGACCGCGATCATGCTGGCGTTGGGCCGCGGATCGTGTGCGGCGAGCGCGGCCAGCACCTGTCCCGCGGTCTCGGCGGGCACCGTTCCGAGGGAACGCACCTCGGCCAGCCGCATCCCGTTCTCGGTCAGGGTGCCGGTCTTGTCCGCACAGACCACATTGACGCGCGCGAGCCCTTCGATGGCCGGGAGTTCGTTCACCAGACACTGTCGCTGACCCAGCCGCACCACACCCACCGCGAAGGCGATCGAGGTCATCAGGACGAGCCCCTCGGGCACCATCGGCACCAGCGCGGCGACCATGCCGAGCAGGGACCGCCGCAACCCGTTGTCGCTGACGAAGAGTTGGTTGACGATGGTCAGGACGCCGGCGGGGATCAGCAACCAGGTGATCACCCGCAGGATCTGGTCGATGCCGGAGCGCAACTCGGAGGAGACCAGCGTGAACTTCGACGCCTCGGCCGCGAGCTGGGCCGCGTAGGCATCGGCGCCGACCTTGGTGGCGCGGTACGCGCCACCGCCGGCGACCACGAAGCTGCCCGACAGCACCGCGTCTCCCGGGTCCTTGTCGATCGGGTCGGCCTCGCCGGTGAGCAGTGACTCGTCGACGTCGAGGGCGATGGCCTCGACGACCTCGCCGTCGACGACGATCTGATCGCCGGCACCGATCTCGATGATGTCGTCGAGCACCACCTCGTCCGGCGGTACCTCGGTGACCTCGCCATCGCGCCGGACCCGGGGTCGGGTCTGGCCGACGATCGCGAGCTTGTCGAGCGTCCGCTTGGCCCGGACCTCCTGGATGATGCCGATCCCGGAATTGGCGATGATCAGCAGTCCGAACAGGCCGTTGATGAGCGATCCGGTGAACACCACGATCGCGAACAGCACCCCGAGAATCGCGTTGATCCGGGTGAAGACATTCGCGCGGACGATGTCGGCCACACTGCGGCCGGACCGGTCGGGCAGCGCGTTGACCTGGCCGGCCGCGACCCGCTGCGCCACCTCGGTCGCGGTCAGGCCGGCGTCCGCGATCTCCGTCGGCGAGCTCACGCCGAAGCCTCCCACCAATTGGGTTGTGCCACACCGCTACCGGTCCGCGTTGTCAGGTCGATCGAACCGCCCGGTTGCGGCACCAGGATCGTCGGCTTGTCCGGCCCGGCGTCCGCCTGCAACCGCGCGATGGGCTCCCCCCAGGGATGGCGCGCGAGGTTGAACGTGCCCCAGTGGATCGGGATGAAGACCGAGTCGGATCCCGTACCGGGCGAGACCATCCGGTGGATCGACAGGGCCTCCTCGGGGTTCACGTGGATGTCCGGCCACATCACGTCGTAGGCTCCGACGGCGATGAGGGTGAGGTCGAACGGGCCGAGTCGGTCGCCGACATCGGCGAAGCGCTCGCTGTGGCCGGTGTCCCCGGAGAAGAAGACCTTGTGCTCCCGTCCGGTGATCGCCCAGCTGCCCCACTGGGTGAGGTTCCGCTCCAGCCACCGCCCCGAGAAGTGTCGCGCCGGACCGCAGGTGAACCGCAGCTCGCCCGCGCCGGTCGGCACCACCACCTCATCCCACCAATCCGCCTGCCGGATGCGATCTTCCGCGATCCCCCAGGAGGCCAGGTGCGCGCCGACCCCGATCGTCGTGACGAACACCGCGTCGGGCTGGGTGTCGGCGATCGTGACGACGGTGTCCATGTCGAGATGGTCGTAGTGGTCGTGACTGATCAGGACGACGTCGAGTGGCGGCAACTGTGACGGCGCCAGTGGGGCGGAGTGCATGCGTCCGGGCCCGACGAGTTGGCTGGGCGAGCAGCGGCGGCTGAGGACCGGATCGGTGATGACCCGCGCGCCGTCGATGTCGACGACGGCGGTGGCGTGGCCGAGCCAGGTGACGGCGAGGTCGCCGGGGGCCTCGAAGCGTGGGACCGTCACCATGACCGGTCGGCGCGGCCGGCCGGGCCGCCGGGCCATGTCGGTGAGGACCTGCAGGCTCGGATCGGCGATCGACGGGGGTTCCGGGTTGACGAAGGCGCCGTTCCGCAGATGCGGGCTCCGCCGCACGTGCGGCGCTATCTGGTCGCGGGAGGCGCCCAGCGCGCGGGCGGGACCGAGTCCCTCGGCGGCGAGCCGCGCCACGACGGCGTCGGACACCGCCACTCCCGCCGAACCCGCACGCGCGAGGACGTCGCGGCGCAGGTCGTTGGTGCCTTTTCTACCGGTCGTGGAGGTCACGTTCACACAGTAGTGCGTTCGGTGGCGTCACCCCGGGCAGACGGCGGTCGCGCCGTGCGGCGCACGCCTCCCGACCGTCGCCGGTGTGATCTGCGATTTCTTCCGGGTGAACGGCATTATGCGCCTCACCGGCACTGATAGGCTGCGGCGTATTGTCCACCCGAGCATGCGCCGGCGCATGTGGTCAGGAAGATACCGCAGTGGCACGGATGTCCGTCGACCAACGTCGAAGCGCGCTTCTCGAATCGGCGTACCGTGTGATCGCCGACCATGGGGTCGAGGGCGCGACCACGCGTCGCATCTGCGCCCACGCCGGCATGCCGCTCGCAAGTTTCCACTATGCCTTCGAGAGTCGCACCGCACTGTTGTGTGCGGTCATGGAGACGGCGGTCCCCACCGACATCGAGCGCATGCTGCACGCGGTGCTGCCCGCCGCCGACTACGGACCCGAGCCGGGCGTGGAGACGATGCGGTCGAGCATGGTGAGCCAGTTCCACGCGTTCTACGACCTGCTCAAAGCCGATCCCGGCCGGATGCAGGCGACCATCGCACTCGGCATCTACGCGCACAATCACCCGGAGCTGCAGCAGGTCGGCAAACACATGTACGAGCAGCTCTACCGGGTGGCCTCGGCCGGACTGCAGTCGATGGCCGACCTGACGCCCATGGAATGGATGACGCCGGTCGAGGACCTCGGTCCGCTGATCATCGCGGCGACGAACTCGATCACGCTCGTCTACCTCAGCACCGCCGACGACAAGGTCGTCGACGCGATCATCCGCTCGATCACCGATCAGCTCATGACCCATGTCAGCTTCGGGTGAGGCGCCCGACGCGGCACCGGTGACGCCGACGCCCGCGCCGTGGCTGAGTGATCCCGAATCCTATTGGGCGGCAATTGATCAAGCGGTCGCCGACGCGGGACTCGACGCACCGGTCCTCGCACTCGACCGGGCCGCCCTGGAGCACAACGTCGCCGATCTCACGCGTCGGTCGGCGGGTGTCCCGATCCGCCTGGCCACGAAATCCGTCCGTGTCCGCTCGGTCATCGACGACATCACCGCGCGCGCCGGTTTCGCGGGGGTGCTCGCCTACGACGTCGCCGAGGCACACTGGCTCGCCACGACCTCGGGGATCGACGACGTGCTGATGGGATACCCCAGTGTGCGGCGGGATGCACTGGCGGCCTTGGCCGCCGACGAGGTCGCGACCCGTCGGGTGAGCGTGCTCGTCGATTCCGTCGACCAACTCGACCTCATCGACGCCGTCGTGCCTCCGTCCGCCCGGCCGCCGATCCGCGTCGCGATCGACCTCGACGCGTCGTACCGTCTACTGGGCGGGCGGGTGCACATCGGGGTTCGCCGCTCGCCGGTGCACTCCCGTCGTGACGCACTGGAGCTGGCACGGATCATCGTGGCACGGGCCGGCTTCGATCTCGTCGGGGTCATGTCCTACGAGGCACAGGTGGCCGGGGTGGCCGATGCGGCGCCCGGTAAGGCGTTGGCCAACCGGGCGATTCGCGCGATGCAACGACGTTCGATGGCCGAGTTGCGCCGTCGCCGCGGCAAGGTGATCGACGACGTGCGCCGGATCGCCGACCTGGAGTTCGTCAACGGAGGCGGCACCGGTTCCCTCGAGGAGACCGCGCGCGACCGCTCGGTCACCGACATCGCCGCGGGCAGCGGCCTGTTCGGCGGCCACCTGTTCGACGGGTACGCGCGGTTCCGTCCCGCCCCCGCGCTGTCCTTCGGTCTCGACGTCGTCCGCCGCCCGGCGCCCGGCGTCGTGACCTGCGCGGGCGGCGGTTGGATCGCGTCCGGCCCGCCCGCTGCCGACCGGTTGCCCACACCCGTGTGGCCGCACGGACTCACCTACGTCGGTACCGAGGCCGCCGGCGAGGTGCAGACCCCGCTGCGAGGTGCGGTCGCGGACGAGATCGACGTCGGGAGTCGGGTGTGGTTCCGGCACACCAAGTCCGGCGAGGTGTGCGAACGAGCGCGCGAGGTCGCGATCATCGGCCGCGACGACGCCGGGCACGCGGTGGTCGATGAGGTCGTACCGACCTACCGAGGAGAGGGCAGGTGCTTCCTGTGAGCAGGACCGCTGAGCGTTCGGCGCCCGGCTGGCGCAACTGGGGCGGCACCGCGGCCTGCACGCCGAACCGGGTGCGGCACCCGGCGAGTGCCGCCGAGATCGCCGACATCGTCCGGGAGACGGCCGCGCGCGGCGGCACGGTGAAGACCGTCGGCGCGGGACACAGCTTCTCCCCCATCGCCGTGGCCGACGACGTTCAACTCGACCTGTCGCGCCTGCGTGGTCTGGTCGCGGTCGACGGCCATCGAGTGACCGTGCGCGCCGGCACGCACCTGCACGAGATCCCGGGGATCCTGGCACCTTTCGGACTCGCGATGACCAATCTCGGCGACGTCGATCGTCAGACGATCGCCGGCGCCACCTCGACCGGAACCCACGGCACCGGGCTCGCCTTCGGCGGCATCAGCACCCAGATCGTCGGCGCGACCATCGTCACCGGCTCCGGCGAGATCGTCACCGTGACCGCCGACGACGCCGACATGCAGGCCGTCGCACTCGGCCTCGGCGCGCTCGGGGTCGTTGTGGAACTGACCATCGACTGTGTCGACGAGTTCCGGCTGCACGCGGTCGAGGGTCCCGAGACGGCCGATGCGGCGATCGCCGCCTTCCACGAGCGCGTCGCGACCACCGACCACCACGAGTTCTACCTGTTCCCGCACACCAATTGCGCTCTGGTGAAGACGAACACGCGGGTCGGTCCCGACGCCCCGGTCACCGGGCCGTCGCGCGTCAAGCGCTACATCGACGACGAACTGTTGAGCAACAAGGCCCTTCGTCTGCTGTGCGAGATCGGTGCGCGCGCGCCGCGATTGGTGCCGACGATCAACGGGGTCACCGGTCGCGCGCTCTCCGCACGAGAGTTCACCGACTCCTCCACCGGGGTCTTCGTCTCCGACCGCGACGTCCGGTTCCGCGAGATGGAGTACGCCGTCGACCTCGAGGCCGTGCCGGAGGCGCTGCGCGAGATCCGCGCCCTCCTCGACCGGCGCGACCACCTCGTCAGCTTCCCCATCGAGGTCCGCGCCGCCGCGGCCGATGACCTCATGCTCTCCACCGCCTCCGGACGCACCAGCGGTTACATCGCCGTACACCGTTATCACCGCGACGATCCCGCCGACTCCGATGCCTACTTCGCCGACGTCGAAGCCATCCTCACCGGTCTCGGCGGCCGGCCCCACTGGGGCAAGATGCACACCCGCGACGCCGAGTATCTACGCGGCGTCTATCCACGGTTCGACGAATTCCGTTCCGTCCGGGACCGATACGACCCGTCCCGCGTGTTCGCCAACGACTACCTGCGGCGGGTGCTGGGCGACTAGTGAACGGTGTCGCGGCCCGTATCCAGCGCCCGATCAGCACAACTGTCTCACTCTTCGTTCACGGAGCGATCTCGCAAAGCGCGCAGTAACCGCTAGGGCAGCACGCCGTACCCGCCTGGCACCTGATGATGACTAGCATCGTCGGATCGTCGAGGCAGCTCGGGCGCCCAGAGTTCGCAACCGTGTCACACCCCTCAAAACGATTGTCGCTTCCCAGCGTTTTTGCGCGACTCGATTGCACGTCGCTTTACATCTGCAGTGAGCGCCGAACTCTTTACCTTGTCGCGAGTAATTTCGTCGATATCGACAATAGCTGCGCACAACGCATTCAGTTCTGCGATACGCTTGTCACTGCCGTCCTCGATGAATTCTCGGATCTTTCGGGCACTTGTTTCAATCTTCGGGGAAGAGAGGTTGGCAATCGAATCACCGCAGACGTAGTAGCGCACCGCCATCAATATGTGCCATCGCAATTTGACGAAGCGGCCATCGATCTTCCGATTTGCAAGCAGTAGTCGGATGCGATATAGGGTGTAAGCTGCGACATAGAAAACTTCTTCGCGATACGTGTTATCGAAGACAAGACCGCGCATCTCCCCTGTCAACCGATTGGGGTATCGACTAGCGAGATCTGGCTTATCCAAAAACATGGCGGCAACGCATCGTGCAATTTCCCGGATATCGAAGACTCTGATGGCTTTCACATCTTCGTGAGAGCTAAACTGGTCGGTACGACGTTCAAAGAATAGTTGATATTCATCGTCCTCCGCCCTGGCCACAAAGTAGCGGTCAATCATCTTGATCGCATCCAGTGTGGCTAAGAATTGCGACTCTTCAACTTTCGTCTGACGGTTAGTGGAGCGAACGATATCGTCGACCACCGAAGGGTCCGAGGTCTCAACAATCTTTAGCACCAGAGTTGCATCACCGTCAACGATGTCCCGGTTGCGGAACAGCACGTTAGAAGTTTGACAGCCATTGACAATCTGGAAATCACGGAGGTACATCTCGAACGCCGACAATCGAACATCCGGAGCGATAATTGTCACCCCATTGTTCAGTATCCCAAACCGCTTCTGCCTAGGCTCATCATTCAGGGTGGTGCCCATCTCAGCATTCACGTCCGAGTCTACGCCAATAAAGTCTCTAACATTCTCATCAAAAATTCGTTGCCGCAGTTTACCGTTCTTGTCGGACAGTATAGAACTTATGAAATCTTGCGCCCGCACTGTAACTACATAGCTTTCGTCGATACCTGAGGTAGCCGGGAAAGGCGCGTTTCCGAGCAGCTTAAGGGTTGCTTCTACGGATCCATCGGATGACGTCCACAATTCGACGATCAAATCTCGGTCTATCAGAACCGCATCGACTTCGTGGAATAACCCGGTGTCCTCGACTGAAGTGCGCAATGAGTCTATAGCCGCAATTATTTCACGATCAGAAGATTCGCGGGCCGTGGTCGCAAGGTAGATTCGAGCGTTCGGCTTGCCATTTCGGATCCGCCCGACTTTGCTCAACACCTCATCGAATACTTCTCGCCCGTTCTCCAAATATTCCGCATGGGGATACTTATGATCATCTGACAGGAAGTCGAGGATACCGGCCTGGAACGTGGATATTTCCGACTTCTTCCAGGACTCAGCGGTCTTCGCCTGAGTAAATACGACGGAAACACTTGCATCACGCCTTCTCGACTTTAGCGCGTCTTCCACCTCATCGACACTTGCCACCTACGCCTCATCGACAAATGTCATATACCCGTCGATCCCCGGATCGTCCCCCTCGTACACAAGCTCACCGGGATCGATTTGATCCCCGCAGTACTTTCGAAAAATCGAATAATTGACGAATGCTTCGAACTGCTTCGACTGGTCTCCCCCGGCATCGAACTTCTCGACGAAGTCTTTTAGGTGCGCTTCGACCACTCGGTGCACAGTCGTCCTTTCATCGCCAATCCCCTGCAATCGGAGTGACTGGTACTGTACCCGGCGAGGACACAGATATGGGAGTCGTCCTACCGCGGCTCCCTTTGGCTTCGCACGGAACCTACTCGCGCGAACGCAGGACTCGTTACTTCGTTCTTGGGCAGCGACCCGCCTTCAGCAGACGCGAACGACCGTCGGGCACTTGCCGACCAACCCAATGGTTACCTGCACCACGCCTCCAACGTCAGACATCTCGCGGAGGCCTCCTTGATTAGGCCCGTGAGCCCGAGCAGCGAGTGCTCGTGAGCCGCAGCAACGAGAGTGTTCCAAAATTCACAGTGCCAGTCCTGTCGTCTGACGTCGCTATCGTGCGGTACTCGCATGAGAAGGGTGTCAAGCCGCGCCACCTCGGGTTCGTCGCTGAGCCGCTCCGGTTGCGTAAAGAGCCGACCCGTACGTTTCGAGATCTGGGCCGACTCCGACGTCCTCATCCGCCACCTGGCCGGCACGGTGATCTTCTGGTCCACTGGAGTACATGCGCGACGTCCTGCGGTCCCTGACCGAACTCCTCGACGGCGACGACGCGCGTCCGGTCGCACTCTGCCGGGTCGTCGGCGCGTCGGGATCGGCACCCCGCGAGCTCGGCGCGGCCATGATCGTGACCGAGGACGACACCGTGATCGGTTCGGTCTCCGGTGGCTGCGTCGAATCAGCTCTCGTGCACACCGCCCGCGACGTCCTCACCGACGGGGTCGCGATCGTCGAACAGTACGGCGTCGACGATCCCGACAGTCCCGCGCCGGGTCTGACCTGCGGCGGGCAGATCGAAGTTCTCGTCGAACGTGTCGCACCGAGCAGCGGTCGGCGCGGCCAGCTCGACCGACTCGCGGCGGCGATCGACGCCGGCGAACCCGTCTCGTGGGCCACGACCCTCACCGACGAGACCGACTGGTACTTCGCCACCGCCGCCTCACAGCAGCCGTGGCGCCGCCTCGACCGCGACGTCGCCGACCTCCTCGCCACCGGCCGGACCGGCCTCATCGGCGTCGACGACTGCGATGCCCCGTCCGACGAACGTCCCCGGACCTTCGTGCAGACCTTCGGGCCGCCGGCCCGGTTGATCCTGGTCGGCGCCAACGACTTCGTGCGTGCACTCAGTTCTATCGGGGCCGGCCTCGGCATGCGGGTGACGGTCGTCGACGCACGACCGGTGTTCGCCACCCCCGAACGCTTCCCCGACGCCGACGAGGTCGTCGTCTCCTGGCCGGATCGCTATCTGGCGGAACAGATCCGGGACGGCCGGGTGGGTCCGTCGACGGCGGTCTGCGTGATGACGCACGACCCGAAGTTCGACGTCCCGACCCTGCAGGTGGCACTCGGCTGCCGGCAACTCGGCTTCGTCGGTGCACTCGGGTCGCGGCGGACGGTCGCCGATCGCGACCAACGCCTCCGCGAGGCGGGCGTCGACGACATCCAACTCGCCCGGCTGCGCTCACCCCTGGGCCTCGATCTCGGCGGACACACCCCGGGCGAGGTCGCAGTCGCCATCTCGGCGCAACTCATCGCCGAGCGGCACGGCGCCACCGGCGCACCGCTGCACGCCGGCGACGGACCGATCCACCGCCGGTAGCGTCCCTCCGGGTCAGGACCCGGTGAACCGCGGCGGACGCTTCTCGGCCCGGGCCGCACGGCCCTCCCGCAGGTCGTCGCTCTCCCACGCGCGCATCATCGCCGCCGCCCGATCCTCGGGCGCGGCGTCGCGCGCACCGTCGCCGTTCAGCACGAGCTTGTAATGCTGCAGCGTCAACGGGGCGAGGCCGGCGATCGTGTCCGCCCAATGCTGCGCGTCGGCGAGGTCGCCGATGCGGTTGGCGAACCCGAGTGCGTGCGCACGGTCGGCGGTCAGCGGATCGCACCCGATCAGCATCCCCCGGGCCTGCCCCGCCCCCACCAGCGACACCAGGCGTCGGATGGTCCATTCATCAACGGCGACACCGAGTTTCGCCGCCGGTATGCCCGCAATCGCATCCGGCGCCATCACCCGGAGGTCGGCGGCCATCGCCAGCTGCAATCCTGCGCCGATCGCGGAGCCGTTCAGCGCCGCCAGCACGGGCACCGGGGATGACTCGATCTTCTTCAGGGTCCCGACGAGGGTGTCGAGAAAGCCCTTCTCGTACACGGGACCGGACAGGTCGGCGCCGGCACTGAACACCGGCCCCCGCCCGGTCACCACGATGGCGCGCGCGCCGGACGCGAGGGCGGCGTCGAACGCATCGGACAGGCCGGCGAGCATCTCGTCGTTCAGGGCGTTGCGCTTGTCGGCCCGGTCCAGCTCGATCGTGACGACCGCCCCGTCGGTGGTGGAGTGAATCATGGGCCCCAACCTACCCACCGCACCCATTCGACACGTCGTGACAAGGTGGGGACGTGCAGATCTCCCCGGCCGGCGCAGCGCCCGCACCGCACTCGGATGTGTTGATCATCGGCGGCGGACAGGCCGCACTGTCGGCGGCCTATTTTCTCGAGCGGTTCGGCCTCGGCGATCGCTACCAGATGCTCGACCACGCCCCCGGGCCCGGCGGGGCCTGGCAGTTCCGGTGGCCGACGCTCACCCTCGCCACCGCCAACCGCGTCCACGACCTGCCGGGGTGGGGCCTCGTCGAGGCTCTCGGCCTGGACTGTGATGAGCTCCCGGCGGCCACCGCCGTCCCCGAGTACTTCGGGCGGTACGAGGAGAAGTTCGGTCTGACCGTGCATAGACCCGTGCACGTGCGCGCCGTGCGCCGCGAGGACGACGGCTTCCGCGCCGAGCTGGGCGACGGCGGGTCGGTCACCTCGAAACTCATCGTCAACGCCACCGGCACCTGGGACCGTCCGTTCATCCCACATATCCCCGGGGCCGCCGATTTCCGCGGCCGGCAGCTGCACACGCACGACTACACCTCGCCCGCGGAGTTCGAGGGCAAGCGGGTCCTGGTCGTCGGCGCGGGCATCTCCGCCATCCAATTGTTGATCGAGATCGCCCGGGAGGCGCCCGGCAGCGAGACGTTCTGGTGTTCCCGGCGCGAGCCCGTCTTCAACCCGGAACCGTTCACCCCCGAGCAGGGGCGCGAGGCCGTCGCCCGCGTCGAACGGCGGGTGCGCGCCGGGCTCCCACCCACCTCGGTGGTGTCGGTCACCGGGCTGGCACTCACCCCCGCGATCGCGGCCGCGCAGCGCGACGGAATCCTCGCGTGGCGCCCGATGTTCACACGCATCACCGAGACCGGGGTGTGCTGGGACTGCGACGGACCATCCGGCGACTCCCCCGATCACCCGGACGTCCCGGAGCACCTGGATGTCGACGTCATCTTCTGGAACACCGGTTTTCGCAGCGCCATCGACCATCTCGCCCCGTTACGCCTGCGCGCGCCGGGTGGCGGCATCACGATGGCCGGCCGCCTCGCGACGGTCGTCGACGCCGATCCCCGGATCCAACTGCTCGGCTACGGCCCGTCGGCCTCGACGATCGGGGCCAATCGCGCCGGGCGGGAGGCGGCACGGGTCGCGGCCGAGCTGCTCGGGGTGCCCTTACGCTCTTCTGGGAACACGGCGTAGTTGTCACCACTTGACAAGGTGTTGTGTTTTCACAACACTGAGTCAGGTGAGTCCAATACGCCGTGGGGAAAAGCTCCCCATCTACAACCGCATCGGCGTGCTGCGGGCGGAGCGTCGGATGTCGCGGGCCGAACTCGCCGCAGTCGTCGGCATCAACGTCCAATCGGTGGGCGCACTCGAGCGCGGCGACAACTACCCCAGCCTCGACCTGGCGTTCCGCATCTGCGACGTCTTCGATTTACCGGTGGAGGCGGTGTTCAGCCGGCACGAGTTCGAGGCGATGTCGTCGGCGCTGTACCGGCGCCAATCGTCGCCCCGTCAAGAACTGCACCCAGCCACCCACACCGACGAGTCCGGAGGTGAACGATGAACGACCCCAATTCGGCCATCCCCGAGGAGGCCACACCCGCCCTCTGGCGCCGCTACGAGGAGTGGCGGGGCCGCCGGCACCAGGAGTTCAACGACAAGAACGCACACCGCCTCACCTCGTGGCGCACCCGGCGAACCTATCGACGACTCGTGCTCGTGCAGGCGTTCTTCGCCATCCTGCTGATCCTCAGCTCGATTCTCGCGTTCTTCGACACCGGTATCTTTCTGGTGCCCTTCCTGATCGGACTCGCCGGCATCATCACGACCCTGTACCTGACGCGGATCGTCACCGGGTCGATCGCCGACACGCCGGTCACCGCTCTCGATGAGATCCAGGTGGCGCAACGCAATTCGGCGCGTTCCATCGGTTTCACCGTTCTGTACAGCCTGATGTTCATCCCGTACGCGGTGCTGGTCGTCCTCAGCTTCGACGACCAGGTGTCCGGCCAGGCGGTCTACGGATCGGCCATCCTGCTCATCACGCTCGTCCTGGCCGCGATCTGCGTACCGACCATGCTCACCGCCTGGTGGATGGCGGATCCGGACCCCGAGGATCTCGAAGCACTGCCATCGGATACGACAACCATTCCCAGTGAGGAGAGTGCGCAATGACCGCACCACTGATCGTCGACGGGCTCCACAAACGGTATGGAGACCTCATCGCGCTGCGCGACATGACCTTTTCCGTCGACCCGGGTGAGATCTTCGGGTTCGTCGGCAGCAACGGCGCCGGCAAGTCCACCACCATGCGCATAATCCTCGGCGTGCTGGCCGCCGATGCCGGAGAGGTTCGCCTCGGCACCCAGCCGATCGACCTCGATCTGCGTCGTCGAATCGGGTACATGCCCGAGGAGCGAGGCCTGTACCCCAAGATGAAAGTCGGCGAACAGCTGACCTTTCTCGCACGGCTGCACGGGATGTCGGCGGCCGAGGCGCAGGACTCCGTCAAGCGGTGGACCGACCGCCTCGGCGTGGGCGCCCGCCACGACGACAACGTCGCCGACCTGAGCCTCGGCAACCAGCAGCGGGTCCAGCTCGCCGCCGCCCTGGTCCACGATCCCAGCGTCCTGGTACTCGACGAGCCCTTCTCCGGCCTGGACCCCGTCGCGGTCGACGTGATGAGCGACGTGCTCAAAGAGAAGGCAGCCGAGGGCATCCCGGTGATCTTCTCCTCGCACCAACTCGACCTCGTCCAGCGGCTCTGCAACCGTGTCGGCATCATCGCGCGCGGTGAGATGCGCGCCCTCGGCACGGTCGACGACCTGCGTGCACGCGAGGGCATCACCCTCGAGATCACCGGGCCGCGTGCCGATGTCGCGTGGGCCGACTCCCTGCCCGGTGTCCGCGGCGTCGACTACGGCGAGACGACCCGCCTGCTGATCGACCCGGATATCGCCGACGATCAGCTGATCCTGGCGACCGCCCTCCGGAACGGGCCGGTGCACCGGTTCGCGACCTCGACCCCGTCCCTGACCGACCTGTTCCGAGAGGTGGTTTCCGCATGACCACGCTACCCGACACCCCGGTGGCAACCACCGGTTCCGATCCGAGAGCATCTGCCGCACAGGCGATCCGACTCGTCGCCGGCCGCGAGATCACCACGCGCGCCAAGACCAAGTCCTTCGTCGTCAGTACCGCGCTGCTGATGATCGTGATCGTCGCCGGGTCCATCATCATCAACCTGTTCTCCGGCGGCGACGACGTCGAGAAGGTCGCCGTCGTGGGTCAGCCGGCCGCCGTCACCGAATCCATCGTCTCCATCGGTGAGGCCTCCGGCACGACGATCGCCACCGAGCCGGCCGACACCGTCGAACAGGCACGCGATCGGGTCAACAGCGGCGACGTGAAGGCCGCGCTGGTGCCCGGAGAGACGCCGGGATCGTATGTGATCATCACCAAGGACAGCCTCGAACCGGCTGTGGAGGGCCCGATCCGCACCGCGGTGTCGCAGGCGAATCTCTCTGCGGCACTGGCCGAACGCGGTGTCGATTCCGCCACCCTGCCGACCGTGGACATCTCGGTCTCGCAGACCGAACCGGACAACCCCGACGAGGGACAGCGCCTGCTCATCGCGATGGTCGGGGTGGTGCTGCTCGTCACCGCGATCATGATGGGCGGCACGATGGTCGCCGTCGGCGTCGTCGAGGAGAAGACGTCGCGCGTCGTGGAACTGCTCCTGGCGACCATCAAGCCGCTGCATCTGCTGTGGGGCAAGATCATCGGCATCGGTGTGGTCGCCCTCGGGCAGGTGGTGCTGCTCGGTGCCACCGCGCTGATCGCGGGCACCGCGACCGGAATCCTCACCCTTCCGGGCGCCGCCATCGGGATGTTCGCGGCGGTGATCGCCTGGTTCCTCCTCGGCTTCCTGTTCTTCTCCTCGCTCTACGCGGCAACCGGGGCCATCGTCTCCCGGCAGGAGGAGCTGAACTCGTCGTCCGCGCCGCTGACATTCCTCGCGGTCGCGGTGCTGTACTCCGGCATCTTCGGTGTGCAGGCAATGGATTCGACGTTGATCGAGGTGCTCAGCTGGATACCGCCGTTCAGCGCGGCACTCATGCCGATGCGCATCGCGACCGGTGACACCGATGCCGTCCAGATCATCGTCACCTTCGGCCTGATGGGCGCCGCGTGCGCGGCCGCCACCTGGATCGCCGCGCGGATCTACCAGCGGTCCATCCTGCGCACCGGCTCGCGGATCGGCTGGGGCGAGGTACTCAAGCTCGCCCGCTGAGCCTGAGGAGCGAGCTTGCGAGCGTCACCCTCCGATCCCTGAGGAGCGAGCTTGCGAGCGTCACCCTCCGATCCCTGAGGAGCGAGCTTGCGAGCGTCACCCTCCGATCCCTGAGGAGCGAGCTTGCGAGCGTCACGAAGGGTCCTGTTGCGATGCGTGACAGGACCCTTCGCCGCGCCCTCCGCTGGTCGAGCCGATACCCCCCCTGCGCTGGTTGAGCCGGCAACGAGCCGCTAGGCGAGTCGCCCCCCGCTGGTTGAGCCGGCAACGAGCCGCTAGGCGAGTCGCCCACCCCCGCTGGTTGAGCCGGCAACGAGCCGCTAGGCGAGTCGCCGTGTCGAAACCACTCGGCGACCCGACGATCTCAGCCATCGACAACCCGGGCGGCACCATACCGCAACGCCCAGAATCTATTTCGTCGACAACGATGTCACTCCTGTGGAGACTCATCCGGAATTGTCGGTGGTCGGGTTTACATTGTTTTTCAACGGATCACCTGGTCGCAGCGGGTGGGTGGACAGGCGTCGGGGGGCGTGGTGAAGGCGTGGATCGATCTACCGGGCGAGTTCGTCGCCGGGGTCGATCCTGCCCACGCCGCCGAGTCCGACATGGTCATGTTGATGGCCGGCCTCGACGCCACCCGGCGCGGCGAGTCCTACCTCGCCTGGCACCAGTATCAGACGATCGCAGCGATGACCGACCGCCTGATCACCACCAGCGCGTCCGGGTTCGTGATGGACGGCCATGCCGATTGCGCGGCCCGCATCGCCCGCCAGGCCGGGGTGTCGCGACGGCATGCCGAAACCCTGATCGATGAGGCGATCGCGCTGCGGGATCGGCTCCCCGAGGTTGCCGACACCCTGCGTGACGGGGTCCTGTCGCAGTGGCAGATCCGGTTGGTCATCTCCCGCACCGAACTGATCCCTACCGATGACCCGATCACCCCCGCGTTGGATGCCGAGATCGCCGACACTGTGCGTCGCCGAACAGGTGTGTGGGATCGGGCGCGCCTGCGGGACATGGTCGACCGCCTCGTGTTCCGCCACGACCCCGACGCGGTACGCCAACGCCGCCAAGACGCGATGGATCAACGTGGGGTGTGGACCCACGAACTGCCCGACGGCACCGCCGAACTCACCGCCGTGATGTCGGCGGAAAACGTGCGGATCTCGGCCAAAGCCGTCGCCATCCTCGCCGACACGGTCTGCAAGCGGGATGCCCGCACCCAGGGGATACGACGATCCGATGCGATGTTCGCGCTGTTGACCCGCACCAGCTTCGACTGCCAGTGCGACGATGAACAGCCGTGCACTGCCGACATCCCGGACCCACAGAGCGTCCTCGACGCGGTCCGCGCCGAGATCGTGATCCACGTGGTCACCGATGCCGCCACCCTGGCCGGGGCACCCGGGGTCGGGTTCCTCGACGAACACGGCATCATCAGCGACGAACACGTCCGTGACCTCGCCGCCCGCCCGGACGCCACCCTGACCCCGGTCACCCCCGCCCGCACCCAACCCACCTACGTCGCCCCCAGCACCAACGACGATGACCAGCGGCGGAGCGCGCAACGCCCGGCACCAGCCGACGACACCCGAGCCGACAGCGAGAATCATTCCACCGCAACGCACTTCGGCGACTCGACCGATGCCACCGCCGCATCGGTCGCAGTGGTCTACCCGGCGACCCATCCCGGCAACGGGTACCGGCCCACCACGTCGTGCGCCGATTTCGTGCGGGTGCGGGACGGGTATTGCACCGAACCCGGCTGTACTCGTTCAGCGTTCGCGTGCGATCTCGACCACGTCACCGAGTACGACCACACCGACCCCGCCCGCGGTGGGGCGACGTCGAGTGAGAACCTCAACGCCAAATGCCGTCCCGGTCACCTGATGAAGACCCACGGGGACTGGGTTGATGTGCAGTACCGCGACGACGACGGCCGCCTGGTCACCGACTACGAGACCCCCGAAGGGGTCACCCTGCCCGGGGATGCCGAAACGCTGGAAGACACCTTCCCGAACCTGCGGCGGATCCGGTTCGAGCAAGCCGCCCAAGCCCCACCCACACCACACGTCATCACCTCCGACGACAACCCGGAGCGCACGCACAGCCGACTGGACGCCAAACTGGCCCGCCGGCGACAAGAACGCGCCCGAAACAAGAAACGACGCGAGGCCGAACTCGAAGCCGACCGTCGCGACTTCCTCGAGAACCCGCCACCATTCTGACGGACTTGTCCTCTGAGGTCAGCTAGATCTGGCCGAAACGCCGGAGCGCTTCCTCACGCTCGGCCTTGTGATCGACCATCGGCTCGGGATAGTCGTCGGCGTCGACGTCACCGACCCAGCGTCGGATGTACTCGCCGTCGGGATCGAACTTTTTGGCCTGCGCCTCGGGGTTGAACACCCGGAAGTACGGCGCCGCATCGGTTCCCGTACCGGCGGCCCACTGCCAGCCGTGGTTGTTCGACGCCATGTCACCGTCGATGAGCTGCTCGAGGAACCATTCCGCTCCCCACCACCACGGCAGGTGCAGGTCCTTGACGAGGAAGGACGCGGTCACCATGCGCACCCGATTGTGCATGTACCCGGTCTCCGCGAGCTGACGCATCCCGGCGTCGACGAGCGGAAAACCGGTACGCCCTGCCTTCCACGCGTCGAAACGCTCGTAGGCCTTCTTGTCGGTGTCGAGGTCGATGCCGTCGAACTGTCGATTCCAGTTGTGCCACAAGCTATGTGGCCAGTGGAACAGCACGTCGGCGTAGAAGTCGCGGAAGGCGAGTTCGCGTAGATACGCTTGCGGCCCCTTGCCCTTGCCGAGATCGGCGGCCATCGTGCGGGGATGGATGTTGCCGTATTTGAGATACGCCGACATCCGGCTGGTGCTGTCACCCGCGGGATCGTTGCGGCCGGAGTCGTAGTCGGCGAGACCGTTGTCGACGTACTCGGCCCACCGCTCGAGCGCCGCGTCTTCACCGGCGGGCAACGACAAACCGGTCGGCGACTTCGGTACCTTGATGCGCCCGGTCTTCGTCAGGTCCGACGGGTCGACGATCTTCTTCGCAGGCACCGACGAGTCGGCGGGCGCACGCCAGCCGTGGTCACGCCACCGCTTGAAGTACGGGGTGAACACCTTGTACGGCTCCCCGTCGTCTTTGGTGACGCGACCGGGTGAGACGAGGTACGGCGACCCGGTCGCCACGAGCTCGATGTCGCCGAGCGCGTCGGCGACGGCCTCGTCGCGTCGGCGGCCGAACGGGGCGAAGTCCTCGGAGATGTGCACCCGTTCGGCGTCGACCGCCCGGGCCAGCTTCGGGATCTCGACCTCGGGTCGGCCCCGCACGACCAGCAGCTTGCCGTCGAGCTTGTCGTCCAGTTCCCGCAGGGAGTCGAACAGGAACGCGAGCCGCCGCTCGCCCGCGGACTTCTCCAGCCGCGGGTCCACCACAAAGCACACGAGGACCGACGAATCGGTCCTCGAGGCGGCCGCGGCGAGCGGCGGGAGGTCACTCAGGCGTAGATCGCGCCTGAGCCAGACCAGTTCGGTGGCGGACGTCAGCCCACTCCGAGCAGGTCGATGACGAACACGAGGGTCCGTCCCGAGAGACGGTGTCCGGCACCGGCGGAGCCGTAGGCCAGCTCGGGCGGAACCGTCAGCTGGCGGCGTCCGCCGACCTTCATCCCGGGGATGCCCTCCTGCCAGCCCGGGATCAACCGGTCCAGCGGGAAGTTGGCCGACTGGCCGCGATCCCACGACGAATCGAACTCTTCGCCCGTCTCGTAGTCGACCCCGACGTAGTGGACGTCGACGATGCCGCCGCGAGCGGCTTCCTCGCCCTCGCCGACGATGAGGTCGGAGATGGTGAGGTCGGCCGGCGGGGGTCCCGCCTGGAACTCGACCACTGGCTTCTCGGTGCTGGTCACTGGACTCTCCTTTGAGTCGGGTGTTCGGCGGTCAGGCGGTGCGTCGGAACGGTCGCTCAGCGATCGCCCATCTGCACGTAGTCGCGTTCGGTGTAGCCGGTGTAGAGCTGACGCGGACGGCCGATCTTGGTGGTCGGGTCCTCGTGCATCTCGCGCCAGTGCGCGATCCATCCCGGCAGGCGTCCCAGCGCGAACAGCACGGTGAACATGCGCGTCGGGAAGCCCATCGCACGGTAGATGACACCGGTGTAGAAATCCACGTTCGGGTACAGCTTGCGCTCGATGAAGTAGTCGTCGTTGAGGGCGACCTCTTCGAGACCCTTGGCGATGTCGAGCAGGTCGTCCTGCACGCCAAGCGATTCCAGGATCGTGTCGGCGGTCTTCTTCACGATGGCGGCGCGCGGGTCGTAGTTCTTGTAGACGCGGTGACCGAAGCCCATCAGCTTGACGCCGGCCTCCTTGTTCTTCACCCGCTTCATGAAGTCCTTGGTGTCGCCACCGTCGGCCCGGATGTCGTCGAGCATCTCGAGCACGGCCTGGTTGGCGCCGCCGTGCAGCGGGCCCCAGAGCGCGTTGATGCCGCCGGAGATCGACGTGAACAGGTTGGCCTGCGACGAGCCCACCAGGCGGACGGTCGAGGTGGAACAGTTCTGCTCGTGATCGGCATGCAGGATGAACAGCATGTCGAGGGCCTTGGCGACCTCGGGGTTGACCTCGTAGGGCTCCGCGGGGAAGCCGAAGGTCATCCGCAGGAAGTTCTCGACGAGGCTCAGCGAGTTGTCGGGATACAGGAACGGCTGTCCCGCCGACTTCTTGTACGCATACGCCGCGATGGTCGGCAGCTTCGCGAGGAGGCGGATCGTCGACAGCTCGACCTGCTCGTCGTCCTTGGGATCGAGCGAGTCCTGGTAGTAGGCCGACAGCGCGTTGACCGCACTCGACAGCACCGGCATCGGGTGCGCGTTGCGGGGGAATCCGTCGAAGAAGCGCTTGAGGTCCTCGTGCAGGAGGGTGTGGCGCTGGATCTTGGTGGTGAAGTCCTCGAGCTGCGACGGAGTCGGGAGCTCCCCGTAGATGAGCAGGTAGCTCACCTCGATGAAGGTCGACTTCTCGGCCAGCTGGTCGATCGGGATTCCGCGGTAGCGCAGGATGCCGGCGTCACCGTCGATGTAGGTGATGGCCGACTTGGTCGACGCGGTGTTCACGAAGCCACCGTCGAAGGTGGTCAGATTGGTCTCGGCCAGGAATTTGCCGAGCGCGACCGAGTCGGTGCCCTCGGTGGCCTTCAGGATCGGGAGCTCCAGCTGTCCACCGGGGTAGGTGAAGGTCGCTGAGGCCGTGTCGGACGCCTGGTCGGCTGGGACTGTTTCAGCAGACACACGAACCCCTTATTCAGATCAGAGATTTTTACAGTGACCGGGTAGGACACACAGGTACAACCTAGTCGCTTCTCAGCTCGCCCGCCCACGGAGGGTCGGCGCCGGGCCTCGAGACCGTCACCGCAGCCACGTGAGCTGCGAATTCAGCCGCTTCCCGCCACTGCTGGAGGGTCAGGGATCGCACTGCTCCGGGCGTGAGTCGACCACGCCGATCCAGGTGGTTGACAAGGCCCCCGAGCACGCTGTCCCCGGCACCGATCGTGTCGACGACGTCGACGGCCGGCGCCGGCGAACTCACCTCACCGACCGCGGTCCGGACGGTGATGCCCGAGGCTCCCGCCGTGGTGACCACCGCGGCGACGCCGTCGGCCAGCCAGTCTGTCGTCGAACTTCCCGCGGACCCCTTGTTGAGCCAGGCCGCGTCCTCGTCGGACAGTTTGACCACGTCCACCGACGACATCCAGCTCCGGAAGCGCCGACGATAGGCCTCGGGGTCCGCGATGACCGCGGGCCGGATGTTCGGGTCCAACACCACGACTCGGCCCTCGGCCCGGCATCTGCGCATCAGGTTCTCGTACACCGTGGCACCGGGCTCCAGGACCAGAGATAGGGTCCCGAAGGTCACCGCCGCCACCGTCGGCGGCAGTGCGCCGGGATCGCCGATCGCGCGATCCGCGGTGCCCTCCACATAGAAGGAGTAGTGCGCCGAACCGTCGTCGGCGATGGTCGCCAGGGCCAACGAGGTGGGCTCGTCACGACGCTGGACCAACGCGGTTCCCACGCCGGCGGCCCGGAGTGCGTCGAGGACCGCATCGCCATAGGTGTCGGTGGACACCGCGGACAGCAGAGAGACCGCACTCCCCAACCGGCCCAGCGTGATTGCCACATTGAACGGGCCACCCCCGAGGGCGGGCTGCAACGGCGCCAGAGCGCCGGCGGTCGCGTCGTGCCGGCCACCGCCCTGCTGTACGACATCGACGAGCGCCTCACCGCAGACGACGATCTCTCTCACTGTCTCTCCTCACGTTCCGCGTCGGCCATCCCGCGCCCGTCCTCTCTGAGTCTGCCACCGGACGCAGGCCCCTCCGCCCGAGTTCAATCGGTGGGACACCGTGTCGCGCGGGGTAAGTTCGTTGGATGCACGAACTGCCGGCGGGCCCCGACGCGGTGGTCCTCGACTTCTCGGCCGACGACTCACCGTCGGCCGCCGTACTCAGCGCGGTCGCGGCGCTCCGCGAAGCGATCCGGGGTGGTGAACTCCCCGAGGTCACCGACCTCGTGCCCAGCGCGCACACCGTCCTGGTCCAGGCCCGTCCCGGCCGCGGGCTGGACGAACTCGGTGTCCGCCGGGCGCTCCGGCGTCGGAAGCGCGCGGGCGATCCCGACACCCACAGCACCCACGAGATCGTCATCCCGGTCGTCTACGACGGTGCCGACCTCCCGGATGTCGCTGCAACACTGGAGATGACGACCGACGAGGTGATCGGGCTGCACTGTCGCACCCGATGGCGCGTCCAGTTCATGGGCTTCGCACCGGGTTTCGGGTATCTCGTCGCCGACGACGAGGCAGCGCATCCGTTCGACGCCGTCGGCCGACGCCGGGAGGCCCGCACGAATGTCCCGGAGGGGTCGGTCGCGATTGCCGCCGGGTACAGCGCGGTGTACCCGAGGTCGAGTCCCGGCGGTTGGCAGTTGCTGGGCCGCACCGATGTTCGGCTGTGGGATGCCGGTGCCGATCCCCCCGCCCGGCTCACTGCGGGCCGGGTGGTCCGCTTCGTCGACGCCGGACGCGACGGCACATGACCGCGCTGACCGTTCTCGCGACGGGACCCCTCGCGACTGTTCAGGACCACGGCCGACCGGGCTACGCCGATCTCGGTGTCCCCGGTTCCGGCGGAGCTGATCGTGGGGCCCTCGCGCTGGCCAATCGCCTTGTGGGCAACGCGGAGTGGGCGGCAGTCGTCGAGACGACGCTGGGCGGGTTCCGGGCATGCGTCGACGCCGACGTCCTGGTGGCGGTCACCGGGGCGGATACCGTGGTGCGCCACAACGGGGTCCCCGCGGGGCTCGCCGCGGCACTGGTACTGCGCGGCGGTGACGAGCTGGCGCTCGACACCCCTGGCTGGGGGTTGCGCAACTACATCGCCGTGCGGGGTGGGATCGACGTCGAGCCCGCACTGGGTTCCCGGTCGACCGATACGCTGTCCGGGCTCGGACCGCCACCTCTCGGCACGGACGACCGTCTGCCCGTGGGCGATGCGGCCGGCGACTGGCCCACCGCTCTGTCCGCCCCCGCCGACCGCGAGCACCCGCGTGTCGTCGTGCTGGAGTGCCACGAGGGTCCGCGGGCCGGGCATCTCGAGTTGCCGTCCGACCTGTTCGTCGGAACGTGGCTGGTCGGGTCCGACAGCAATCGGGTCGGGGTGCGGATCGACCGCGCGGAGGGATCGGCGCAGCCGCTCCTCGCCCATCGCGCCGGCGCCGCCGAGCTCCGTTCGGAGGGGATCGCCCACGGGTCGGTCCAGGTCCCGCCCAGCGGCCGTCCGGTGATCTTCCTCGCCGATCACCCGGTCACCGGCGGCTACCCCGTGGTGGCGGTCCTCGCCGCGGGCGCGGTGGACCTGGCCGCGCAGCTGGTGCCCGGATCGGAGATCCGATTTCGTCGGAGCTGATCGGAGATCCGATTTCGTCGATGCTGATCGGAGATCCGATTCCGTCGGTGCTGATCGCGCGGACACGACGTTTCGGCTTCGACCGCCGCGGGAATGCATACGAGCGTCCCGATAGGAGGTACGAGCGTGAGTGATCCGTCTGTGAACGACTTGTCGACCGTGCAACTCGTCGAACGTCTGCAACAGCAGACGACGACCCTGGTGAAGACCGAACTGCAGCACGCCGTCGCGGAGATGAAGGGCAAGGGCACCCGGATCGGGGTGGGTGCGGGGATTTCCGGCGCGGGCACGCTGCTGGTGTTGTTCGGCCTCGGCACGCTGGTCGCGGCGGCCGTGCTCGGACTGGCGAACGCCGTGCCGGCGTGGCTGGCAGCGGTGATCGTCGGCGTCGTGCTGCTGGTCATCGGCGGGGCCGCCGCGGCGATCGGCGCCAAGCGCGCGAAATCCGCTGTGCCCCCGGCACCGGAGCGAACCGTCGAGAGTGTCCAGCGTGACGTGGCGACTGTGAAGGAGCACCTGTAGATGAGCGAGACACATCCCGACCAGAATCCGACCGACGATCCGCCACCGATCGAACACCAGCGGGAGGAGCTGGCCGAGACGGTCGACGCTCTCGCGGCCAAGCTGGATGTCCCGGCGCGGGTGAACGAGGCGGCGTCGAAAACCGCGCATACCGCGCAGGTGAAGGCCCAGGAGAACCAGACCGTGTTGATCGGTGCGGCCGTCGCCGCGGTGGTGGCGCTGGGCGCGTTCATCGTGATCCGCCGCCGTCGTCGCTGACCGGCCGTCGTCGCTGAGAGTCCGCCGTAGGGCGGTTGTAGTCGAGCCAAGAGCAAGGAGCTGTCATGAGTGCCGTATCGAAGGCGATGTACAAACCGATGTCCCTCGCGACCAGCGTGCTCGGCGGTATCGCCGCCGGCGCGGTGTTCGGGCAGATCTGGAAGCGGATCTCCGACGACGAGTCGGCGCCCGATCCCAAGGATCTCGAGCGCAGCAACACCGAGGTTCTCGTGGCCGCCGCGCTGCAAGGACTCGTGTTCGGTCTCGTTCGCGCCGCCGTCGACCGCGCCGGAGCGCGCGGGTACCGGGCGGTGACCCACGAGAATCCGGAGTGACTCCCGGTAGACCTCGGTTGACACCCGAGTGAGACGAACCTATCGTTTCGTCTCATGGCCGAGGTTCTGCACGCTTCCCAGGACACCTGTCCCGTCGACGCCGCGTCGGCCGAGGCCACCTGCCCGGCCGGCGCGGCGTCGTCGGCGACACACGGCTACGAACCCCTTGGCCCGGATTCGCTGACCTGGCAGATCTGGGGGACCTGGACGGGGATGTTCCAAGGTCTGTGGGCCGGGTCGATCCAGAACATGCATCCCAAGCTGGGTGCGGCGGTGTGGGACCACTCGGACTTCTTCGGCGAACGGTGGCAGCGCCTGATGCGCTCCCTGTACCCGATCAGCGGCGTCGTCTTCGACTCCGTCATCCCGGGTGCCCGGACGGGGGAAGAGGTGCGCGACTACCACCTCACCGTCAAGGGCACCATGGAGGACGGGTCCCGCTATCACGCATTGGATCCCGACGTCTTCTACTGGGCCCACGCCACGTTCTGGTACGGCAACGTCCGACTGTGCGAACGCTTCGGCCCCTTCCTCACCGAGGACCAGAAGCGTCAGCTCTTCGAGGAGTCCAAAGCATGGTACGCCCAGTACGGCGTCTCCATGCGTCCCGTCCCGGAGACCTACGAGGACTTCCTGGAGTATTGGAACCACATGTGCCGCAACGTGCTTCGTGATCACGTGTCGGTCCGCACGGTCCTCGACATCACCCAGCTGCCGCCCCCGCCGTTCCTGAGCTTCATCCCGACGTGGCTGTGGGACCGGTACCTGGTGCCGCAGAACCAGAAACTGTTCATGTGGCTGACCACCGGGTTCTACGACGAGCCGATCCGCGAGATCCTCGGGCTCGAGTGGACCGACAAGGACGAACGTCGATTCCGTCTGGTGGGTAAGGGCATCAACCTCGTGATGCACAAGCTCCTACCCAAGCGGGCACTGCGCCACCCCCGACCGCGCGATGCGTGGGATCGCGTGCACGGCAAGGTCGCCGTGGATGCACCGATCGTGCACACGCCCAAACGCAATCTTCCGCCGGACACCGAACGCGACAACCCGATGCACTATTGCCCGGTGACAGCCGCGCGGCGAGCGTCGTACCCGGGTGTGCTCACTGCGGACTGAGACGCCCCGACCTGTCGTCTACTGCTGCCCCTGACTCCGGCGCATCGCCTGCCGGACGCGGCCCGCCTCACGACTGGCATGCGGATTGGGACGCCCCGCGCGCGAGCCGGCGAGCTTGGCGCCGATGTGCTCGCCGACGGTGATCGGCGAATAGCGACTGCCGGCTCCGACGCACGACGGCAGCGTCGTGATCATGGCGTCGAGGTTTCCGTCGTGGAAGTAGGCCGCCGATCGACGCCGCTCCACCGTGCCGTCGACAACCGGCGGCTTCACCCGATGCAGGGTCGACGTCCAGCGCTCGTTGGTCCAGCGCGCCATGAGGTCACCGAGGTTGATGAGCAGGGCACCGTCGGCGGGGGTCACGTCGTGCCATACACCGCCCTGGTCGAGGACCTGGAGACCCCTGACCTGGTCGGCCCACAGCACCGTCACGATGCCGTAGTCGGTGTGCTCCCCCATGCCGGTCAGCTCGCCGTCGAGTTCGATCTCGCCCGGGGGCAGGGCGTAGTTGTTCATCCGCAGCACGTCGAGCGAGTGGTCGGTGAATCCCTCGAAGAAGTCCGCGGGCAGGTCGAGGGCGTCGGCGAAGATCCTCGTCAGAGTGTGCGCGACGCGTCTGGCCTCGCCGAAGTACGCCGAGACCGCCGCCTGGAAGTGGGCGACCGCCGGCCAGGTGTTCGTCGCGTACTGGTCGGCCGGCAGGTCGAGTTCGGGGTACTGCGTCGCCTCGACACCGACGTTGAACGCCTCGAAGAAGTCGTTCATACGCCCTGCGGACTCGACGCCCAGCGACAGGGAGAGAGACTCCGACTTCGGTGGTGCGTATCCCCGGTTGATCTCGGGAGGCGTGCGGTAGGTCTTCTTCAGCTCGAGTGGAAGGGCGAAGAAGTCGTCCATGACCGCGGTGAACTCGTCGATCACCGCCGCCGGTATCTCGTGCCCCACGACCTGGATGAAGCCGACCGAACTCGCCGCGTCGTCGAACCTCGCCGCGACCACGGCCCGATCGGCGGGATCGCCGTTCCGCGTATACGGCGAGATGTCGATGAGCGGCACGTCGAATCCGGTGGCAGGGGCGGCGGTCATGGCGTCCATGGTGGCACCGATTGCGAGGCTGCGCTGGTCGGCGGAACCCGTTCTCAGGTCCGCTGACCGGCGCGATAGTGCACGAAGGCCGGGATCAGCAACGCCGCGATGATCGTCGCGATCACGACCGCGATGCCGCCGAATGCTGTCGCGGCGGCGACCCCGATCGAGGCGGCTGCGGCGCCATGGGCGACGTCGGCGATCCGCGGGCCGCCGGCCACCACCACGATGAACACACCCTGCAGCCGGCCACGGACCTCGTCGGTCGCGGCAGCCAGCAGGATGGTCTGGCGGAACGCCGCCGACGCCATGTCGGCCGCGCCGCCGATCATCAGCAGCACGACCGCCACGACGAGCATCGGCATGGCCGTACCGTCGGCGAACGACACCGCGATCCCGGTCCCGGTGATCGCGAGACCCCAGATGATGATGCACACGATGACGGCGAGACCCTGTCGCTGCACGCGCGCGACCCACCCCGAGAAGATCCCGCCGACGACGGCACCCGCGGCGATCGCCGTGAACAGCAGGGCGAAGGCGATCCCGCCGCCCTCGGGACCGCCGAAGTTCTCGTGGGCCATCTGCGGGAACAGTGCCCGCGGCATGCCGAAGATCATGGCGATGAGGTCGACGAGGAAGGACGCCAGGAGGATCTTGTGCCCGGCCAGGTACCGAAGGCCGTCGATGACCGAACGCAGTCCCGCGACCTTGGGCGCGGCGTCACTCTCCGGCCGCAGGGACGGCAGCATGATCACGGCGATGAGCGTCGGCAAGAGAAACAGGGTGTCCACGAAGTACAGCAGCGAGTACCCGAGCACCGGGATCAGCGACCCACCGACCAGCGGCCCGGCGATGGCACCCGCCTGCATGACCGTCATGTTCAACGACAGCGCGGCGGGCAGGTCCTTGGTGTCGAGCAGTCGTGGGAGCACCGCGGTCCGCGTCGGTTGGTTGACGGCGAAAAACGCCTGCTGAACAGCAAAGAGCACCAACACGATCCAGACATTCTGCCCGCCAACCGCGGCCTGGGCCCAGAACAGTGCACTGCAGACGATGAGACCGGTGGTCGTGATGATCAACAGGGTGCGGCGATCGACGACGTCGGCCAGCGCGCCGCCCCACAATCCGAAGACGACGAGCGGGACGAGGCCGAACACACCGGTCAGGCCGACATAGGCCGAACTGCCGGTGACCTCGTAGATCTGTGCCGGCACGGCGACCACGCTCAGCTGTGCGCCGATCACGGTCACGATGTTCGCCAGCCACAGCCGCCGGAAGTACTGGTTGCGCAGGGGCGCGGTGTCGGCGAGGAGGCGGGGCATTTCCATGATGCTAGGACCGCCCGCCGACGTCCGGCCACGCAGGCACTCCACAAGGCCGCCTGTGGACAGTGCCGTCGCATGGTCGCTGCCCTCCGCTATGGTCATTCCGCCCGAGGCGCACCTTGCACCTTGGTCGGGGCTCGGAGAAGGGGATGCACATGGGTGTTCGACGCTGGATGACGGTGGTGACGGTCGCGGTGGCCGTCGTACTCGGCCTCGCGGTTCCGGGGACGGCACAGGCCGGTCCGCGGTATCCGACGGCCGGCGATCGCATCACGGTGCAGGTCGCGTCGGATCAGCAGAGCGCGTACGGCTTCTGGTGGGTCGACGGTCACAACCGGATGTCACCTCGCGGGGGACGCGTGGGCATGAACCTGCGCGACTACGATCCGAAGACCCGGTTGTGGTCGACCACAACCACTTTCACCTCGCACATGCAGCGACAGCAGACAGCCGCGAACATCACGTCGTGGGGCGGTTATGCCCGGTGCACGATCTGGGTGAACGGCGTACGCGTCGCGCACCATGTGTATCGGGCACCGATCTTCGCCCAGGCGCAGTGCGGCATCGCCAGACTCGACCCGAACCGCCTCGACTACCGCTGACGGCCCGCCGAAGGGGTGTCGACACTCAGGGTTGCAGCCGTTCCGCGCGCCAGGAGTGATCGACGTGGGTCAGCCGAACCCGGTTGTGCAGGCGGTTCGCTCGCCCCTGCCAGAACTCGACCTCGACCGGGACGATGCGGTACCCACCCCAATTGGACGGGACCGGGACCTCGGCACCCTCGTCGAACCCGCCGTAGGCCTCGGCGAGTTCGGCGGCCTTCTGCTCGAGTTCGACGCGGCTGCCGATGGGCCGTGATTGCTCGGACGCGGCCGCCGAGAGCTGCGAACCGCGGGGTCGGAGCTCCCAGTACGCCTGGATCTCCAGGGCGCTGACGTGTTCGACCGGTCCGCGGAAGTGGACCTGCCGTTCCAGTGCGATCCAGGGAAACGTCACCGAGGCATACGGATTCGCGGCCAGGTGCCGGCCTTTGTCGGACTCGTACCCGGTGAAGAAGACAACGCCGTTCGCGTCGACCCCCTTGCACAGGACGGTGCGGGTCGACGGCCTGCCCTCGGCGTCGGCGGTGCCGAGGACCATCGCGTTGGGCTCGGCGATCCGGGCGTCGACGGCTTCGCGGAGCCAGACGTGGAAGAGATCGAGCCACGGCGGGTCGCCCCGCAGCCAGCTCGGGTCGAGGTTCTCGCGGATGCCGTCGGCACCGGCGGCGCGGTCGCCCTCGCCGATGTTCGGTGGGATGCCGCCGCCGTATCCGACGCGCATGTTCGGCAGGTCGATGGGGTCGCGCGACTCGTCCAGCACTTTCCTGACGCTACTCCGACCGTGCTCGTTACTCCGGGGTACACGCGGGGCGTCGTGCTGATCTACAGTTCGTCGTGGATTGCATCCCCGTGGATGCACGACACGGACGTCGAGTGAGGTGGGTTGCCATGGCCAACACTGTTCCCGAGGATTTCGTCGCCGGACTCGAGGGCGTGGTGGCCTTCACGACCGACATCGCCGAACCGGACAAGAACGGCGGCAACCTCCGCTACCGCGGCGTCGACATCGAGGACCTGGTCGAGAACAAGGTGACCTTCGCCGACGTGTGGGCCCTCCTGGTCGACGGCAGGTTCGGCGACGGCCTGCCGCCGGCCGAACCGTTCCCGCTGCCGATCCACACCGGTGACGTGCGCGTCGACGTCCAGGCCGCGCTCGCCATGCTCGCCCCGATCTGGGGTTACCAGCCGCTGCTCGACATCGACGACGAAACCGCCCGCGACAACCTCGCCCGCGCGTCGGTGATGGCGTTGTCGTACGTGGCGCAGTCCGCGCGCGGCATCCACCAGCCCGCGGTCCCCCAGCACGTCATCGACGAATGCGACACCGTCACCGCACGTTTCATGACCCGCTGGAAGGGCGACCCCGATCCCCGGCACATCGCCGCGATCGACGCCTACTGGGTCAGCGCCGCCGAGCACGGCATGAACGCGTCGACGTTCACCGCACGGGTGATCGCCTCCACCGGAGCCGATGTCGCGGCCTCGCTGTCGGGCGCGATCGGCGCCATGTCCGGCCCCCTCCACGGCGGCGCCCCCGCGCGCGTGCTGCCGATGATCGAGGAGGTCGAGAACACCGGCGACGCACGAGGACTCGTGAAGGGGATCCTCGACCGCAAGGAGAAGCTCATGGGCTTCGGGCATCGCGTCTACCGCGCCGAGGACCCGCGTGCCCGCGTGCTCCGCCGCACCGCCCAGGAATTGGGCGTCCCCCGCTTCGAGATCGCCGCCGCACTCGAGCAGGCCGCGCTCACCGAACTCCGGGAACGACGCCCCGACCGCGCCATCGAGACCAACGTCGAGTTCTGGGCGGCGGTCATCCTCGACTTCGCCGAGGTGCCGACGCACATGATGCCGGCGATGTTCACCTGCGGCCGGACCGCCGGCTGGTGTGCGCACATCCTCGAGCAGAAGCGCCTCGGCAAGCTGGTCCGCCCGGCCGCGATCTACACCGGCCCGAGCCCCCGTCGCCCCGAGGACGTCGAGGGCTGGGGTGACGTCGTGAAGCCGGGCCTGTAGGTCCGTTCCACCAGAATCGCTACTTCCCCCACAGATTCGCTATTCACAGATAGCGAATCTGTGGTCGAGGTAGCGACCCTGTGGAGGCCAATCGGCTGTGGACAACGTCTGAGTGAATTCCACAGGGACGCCGAGGCACCCGCAATCGGACCGGGGCGGCCTCACCATCGAGCGCATGCCCGACAATCACGTGATCCGACGGTCCGCTCTCGCAGCCCGTCTCGGCGAGGACGAGATCCGGTTGCGTCAGGAGACTGGCGCGCTGCGGAGCGTATGGCGAGGTGCGGTGCACCTCGGACCCGCGCCCGACGACGAGCTCGAACGCTATCGCCTGAAGATCCGCGGCGCCGTGGCCGTCGGCGGGAACGGACGCGTGGTCAGCCACGAGTCCGCCGCCGCGCTCCACGGCATCCCCCTCCTCCGACCGGACATGACCACAGTCCACTTCACCTCGTCCAAGACCGGTCGTACCGGGGACAAGATCCACATACACCGCGACAACCTGCCGGACGAGCAGGTGATGTCCGTCGACAACGTCCGGGTGACGACGCCGGCCCGCACGGTCGCCGACGTGGCCCGCCTGGGGACGTTCGAACAGGCAGTCTGCTGCCTCGACAGTGGTCTCCGCTCCGGCATCACACACGCCGAGATCCAGGCCGTCGTGGCGTCGAGCATCAAGATGAAGGGCATCCGACAACTGCGTCAGGCGCTCTCGATGGCCGACGCACGATCCGAAAGCGTAGGCGAATCCTTCAGCCGCGCAACGATGATCGCCGTCGGACTCCCGCTCCCCGACCTCCAGGTGACCATCCTCGACGGCGACGGCAGGTTCGTTGCCCGCGGCGACTTCGGCTGGGACGACAAGGTCATCGGCGAGTTCGACGGCAAGGTCAAGTACTCGGGACAGTTCGGCACGCCAGCGTCGGAAACGGTGGTCGACGAGAAACGACGTGAAGACGCCATCCGGCGAACGGGGCGGCTCGTCGTGCGGTGGACGTGGCAGGATCTCCTGGACCCGCATCACTTCCGTGGCCTCATCACAGATGCCCTCCGCGATGCGGGACTCGTCTGACGTGCCCGCCCCAGAAGCCCTACTCGACCCAGAGGTGCGCTACTTCCAGGTAGCGCACCTTTCGATGAAACAGCGATTCTGCATGGGGCCACCGGCGCAGAGATCGCCGCTGCACCACCCGGCTGCCGACACCTAACCCGAGGCGCCCCCACAGGTGGCGAGGGCCACTCCCTAGAATTGCCGTCATGAGCGAAGCCGCCACCGCATCCATCACCCTGCCCGCCGAGCTGCTGCCGTCGGACGGCCGCTTCGGTTGCGGGCCGTCGAAGGTTCGCCCCGAGCAGTTGCAGTCCCTCGTCGACACCGGCGCGTCGGTGTTCGGCACCAGCCACCGTCAGGCACCAGTGAAGAACGTCGTCGGCTCGATCCGCGAGGGTCTGTCGAACCTGTTCTCGCTGCCCGAGGGCTACGAGGTCGTGATCTCCAACGGCGGCACCACGGCATTCTGGGACGCCGCGGCGTTCGGCCTGATCAAGCAGCGTTCGCTGCACCTCACCTATGGCGAGTTCTCGTCGAAGTTCGCGACGGTCTCGAAGAAGGCCCCCTTCCTCGACTCCCCCGCAGTCATCTCGACCGACCCCGGCACCGCGCCCGACCCGGCCGCGCTGACCGTCGACGACTTCGGCGGCGTCGACCTCATCGGCTGGGCACACAACGAGACCTCGACGGGCGTCGCGGTGCCCGTCGTCCGTCCCGCCGGTTCGGATGACGCGCTCATCGCCATCGACGCCACCTCGGGTGCGGGCGGCCTGCCCGTCAACGTCGCCGACGCCGACGTCTACTACTTCGCGCCGCAGAAGTGCTTCGCCGCCGACGGCGGGCTCTGGGTCGCGCTGATGAGCCCGCGCGCGCTCGCACGCATCGCCGAGATCGCCGAGACTGATCGCTGGTGCCCGGAGTTCCTGTCGCTGCCGACCGCCGTCGACAACAGCAGCAAGAACCAGACCTACAACACCCCGGCCGTCGGATCGCTGCTGCTGTTCGCCAACCAGATCGAGTGGATGAACAACAACGGCGGCCTCGACTGGTGCGTCTCGCGCACCGCCGATTCCAGCTCGCGTCTCTACCAGTGGGCCGAGGCCAGCGACTTCGCGACGCCGTTCGTCAGCGAGGTGGCCAACCGCAGCCAAGTGGTCGGCACCATCGACTTCAACGACGATGTCGACGCCGCGGCCGTCGCGAAGATCCTTCGCGCGCACGGGGTCGTCGACACCGAGCCGTACCGCAAGCTCGGCCGGAACCAGCTGCGCATCGGCATGTTCCCGGCCATCGAGCCGGAGGACGTCAGCAAGCTCACCCAGTGCATCGACTACATCGTCGAGCGCCTCTGATCGCCTCCTCGACAACTCGTCGCCGGCGCGCCGCACAGATCGTTGCGGCGCGCCGGTGGCGCTTCACCGAACCGGTAGCCTGGTTCCCACAGACCACATACGACGCATCGATCGCTGGCGTCGCTTGCGCCCCACGCGTGCTGAACTGCGGTTTTGCCGCGTGTCCCACAGTGAACCGGCAGATCGGTGAGTTAATGTGACCCCAATGCGTGCACCGACCGGAGGAGGAGCAGATGCGTGAGCTCCGCGTCGTCGGGGTGGAAACCGACGGCTCCCATGTCATCTGCCAGGACCCGCAATCGGGCGAGAAATTCCGCATCGCCTCCGACGAACGCCTCCGCGCCGCCGCCCGCGGCGACATCTCACGACTGGGACAGATCGAGATCGAGATGGAGAGTGCATTGCGGCCACGCGAAATCCAGGCACGAATCCGAGCGGGTGCAACCGTCGCCGAGGTGGCGGCCGCAGCCGGGGTGGGTGTGGACAAGATCGAACGCTTCGCCCACCCGGTCCTCCTCGAGCGCAGCCGCGCCACCGAACTCGCCGGCGCCGCGCATCCCATCCGCCATGACGGCCCGGCAGTGGCGACACTGGTCGAGTCGGTCGCCGAGGGACTCCTCGCCTACGGCCAGAATCCCAACGACGCCGACTGGGACGCATGGAAGGGCGACGACGGGTACTGGGTGGTCCAGGTCGCGTGGAGCGTCGGACGCACCGACAACCTGGCGCACTGGCGCTACCAGCCGGGATCGCACGGTGGCAGCGTCGACCCGCTCGACGACCTGGCCGACGAACTCACCCATCCCGAGACCATCGCGCCCCGTCGTCGGCTGACCCCGGTCGCCACCCCCGAAGTCGCTGTCGAGACGACGCCGGACGGACGCGAAGAGGTCACCATCGACGCGGCCTCGATCATCGGTGCGCAGCGCGCCCGGCACGACCGCCGCACCGCGGCCGAGGACGACGGCGCCGTGCCGTTCGACTTCGGATTCGACGACGAGCCGTCCGCCGCCACCGCCGAAGCCCCGGACACGGACGACACGGCGGCCACGCCCACCGCCGACGACGCCGACGCCGACGAATCGGTGCCCGCACCGTCGTCCGGCCCCGAACGTCCACGCCGCAAGAAGGCACGTAAACCGGCGGTCCCGGCGTGGGAGGATGTCCTGCTCGGCGTGCGCAGCAACGGGAACAGCTGAGTGTCCTCCGCGCGCGCGGCCACGGTCTGGTTCATCGACACCGACGACCCGGCCGCGATTCTCCGCTCGCGTCCGGCCAACGACTCCCAGCACGCCCAGCAGGTCGCGACGACCGTCTTCGGTGACAGCGTCCTGGTCCCGCTCGTCGACACCGATCTCGCGTCCGCTGCCGCGGTCCGCGACACCCACGTCTACGCCGGGTTCTACGGCCCGCTCACCGTCGTGTCGTGTTCGCTGTTCGAGACGACCACGCCGTCGACGCTGACCCGCGCGCTCGCACGGATCCGCCCCAGCGCGACCACGACCCTCCTCTACACCGAGCCCGACTCCTCACTCGGAGTGTTCGCCCGGTGGGAGTCGGGGACGCTCCGACGCTCCTTCGCCGCCGACCCGGTCACCATCCACGAGGACCACGGCCTGCCGTTCACGTTCGAGAAGCCGTTCTGGGGTGGCGAACACCCGCTCAGCCACGCCGAGGGCGTGCCCACCGCACCCATGTCGCTCCCCTTCCATCCCGCGCACCTCGCCGAGGAATCGAACCGTGCGTGGCTCGGGTTCCGCTACACCCACCCGCTCGCGGAGTCCGACCTCGACCCGGCCCAGATCACCGTCACCTGCTTCGCGTTGCACCCGACCGAATACGAACCGACCGCGGCCGACTACGAGAACTACCGCGCCGCAACGGCTTCGCGCGCCCGGGAGCGGACGGGATCGCCCGGTCAAGACGCTCGCAAGCGCGGGCGTATCCGCGAGTACTTCGGGTTCTAGGGTGCGGGGCGTCCCAGCGCCAGCAGCGCGATCGACGACGCGACCCCGGCGAGGAAGCCGAGAAGCAGTCCCCACACGACCCACCGCCACACGGGCCGCGCCCGGAACTCCCAGAGGGTCCATCCGAGTCCGCCCGCGACGACCAATACGGCGGCGATCCCGAGGAACCGCAGGATCTCGCCGATGAGCAGGTAGACGCCGACCAAGACGAATGCGGCGAACAGCGCGCACGAGGCACCGACGATCAGCCCCAGGGCCCACGGCGTCGGTTCGACACCCTCCCGCTCGACGGTCACGATCCCATGGTGCCCGACCGGGCGCGCTCGTAGAACGCAACGGCCGCAGCGGTCGCCACGTTCAGCGAGTCGGTGCCCCGGCTCATCGGGATGCGCGCCTTCACGTCGGTGGCCGCCATCGCCGACGCGGTGAGACCGGGGCCCTCCGCACCGACCAGGAAGCCGACCTTCTCGGCGGTGACGGCTTCGGCCAGGGTCACGGCGGCGGGATCGGGCGTCAACGAGACCAGCTGGAAGTCGCGTTCCCGCACCACGTCCAGGCCGCGCGGCCAGTCGTCGAATCTCGCGAACGGCACGAGCAGTGCATGGCCCATCGACACCCGCACGCATCGGCGGTACAGCGGGTCGGCGCAACCCTGACCGAAAAGCACTGCGTCGACACCCAATCCGGCGGCGTTGCGGAAGATCGACCCGATGTTCTCGTGGTCGTTCACACCTTCGAGGATCGCAACGGTCCGCGCGCTCTCGAGGACCTCCGGCACCGTGAGCACGGGCGGTCGGCGCGACACGGCGAGCACGCCGCGGTTGAGGTGGAAGCCGACGATCTCGGCCATGACCTCGGCGGTGGCGCGGAAGAACGGGACACCGGCCAGCCCGGGATCACGGAGATCGGCGTCGAGCTCGTCGAGGCGTTTCGCGACACCGAGGAAGGCGTGGGTCGCGAACCGTGACGCGATCATCCGCTGGGCGACGAGAACACCTTCGGCGATGACCAGACCGCGGCCCGGGCGCCCGCCGGGCAGAACCGGGAGATCGGGCCGGCGGTCGACGGAGTTGAGGTCGCGGAAGTCGTCGACGCGCGGGTCCTCCGGGTCGTCGATGTCGATCACGTTCACTGCGAGCCCGGGCACCGCAACAGTCTGCCACCCGGACGAAACCGGCAGCGCACGGGTGTGAAACTGTGGAGGGCGTGACCAGCGATTCGACTCCGATGTCACGTCTGTCCCTCGCCCGCGCCACCGACGCGGACTGGGCCGACATCATCACCACCGATGCCCGCGCGTTCGCCATGCGCAACCCGCTGCCCGACGACGAGGTCGCCGATCTACGCGGCAAGGTCGCCGACGACGACGTCGTACTGGTGCGCGACACCGGGTTGGACAGGCGGCCCCTCGTCGGGGTGGCGATGTTCTACCGGATGTCGATGTCACTGCCCGGCGGTGGCGTGTCCGACGCGGCCGGACTGTCGTGGGTCTCGGTGGCGTCGACCCACCGGCGGCGTGGCATCCTCCGCCGCATGCTCACCGAACTCGTCGAGCAGTGGGAATCGGAGAAGTACACCTTCGGAATCCTCACCGCGAGTGAGGGCACCATCTACGAACGCTTCGGCTTCGGACCGGCATGCTTCGCGAACTCGGTGTCGCTGAGCCCGGGCGCGGAGATGCGCGCGGCCCAGCCCGACGATGCCACCGTCCGGTATGCCGACGCCGACGCGGTGGCCGCCGCGATCCCCGACCTCCACGCACGGTGGACGCTGACCACCCCGGGCGCGCTCACCCGCACCCCCGCCTGGTGGAATCCCATCCTGGCCGACCGGGCGTCGGAGCGGCCGCTGTCGGCGAGCGGTCTGCACTACCTGCTGCACGCCGACGGCTACGCGAGCTACCGCATCTACAAGGACGAGACCGGCGCGGTGCGCGGCGAGGTCAACGAGGTCTTCGCGGTCACCGACGACGCACACACCGATCTGTGGCGCGTCCTGATCAGCCTCGACCTCATCCCCTCGCTCACCGCGACCATCCCGGTCGACGACCCGCTGTCGCAGAAACTCGTGAATCCGCGGTCGGTGTCGGTCACCGGGACCGCCGACACGATGTGGCTGCGCATCCTCGACGTCCCAGCCGCCCTCGGCGCCCGTCACTATGCCGCCGACCTGGACGCCGTGATCGAGGTGACCGACGAATTCCGCGGGCACGGAGGCGTTTTCGACATCTCGGTACGCGAGGGCGGGGCGATCGTCGCGCCGGCGAAGTCGGGAGCGACGCCCACCGTCTCGCTCGACATCTCGGTGTTGTCGAGCATCTATCTCGGCGGGATCCGGCCCTCGGCCTTCGCGGCGGCGGGACGCCTGCGCGTCGACTCCCCGGCGACGCTGCGCGCGCTGGACCACGCGTTCATGACCGACCGCGCCCCCTTCTCGGGCACGTTCTTCTGACCCTTCGAGACGTCCCTCCGCAAGCTCCGGGACTCCTCAGGGAGCGGTGAGACGTCCCTCCGCAAGCTCCGGGACTCCTCAGGGAGCGGAGAGACGTCCCTCCGCAAGCTCCGGGACTCCTCAGGGAGCGGAGAGACGTCCCTCCGCAAGCTCCGGGACTCCTCAGGGAGCGGGATCAGATCGCGCGTGAGCGCGGGACGTCGGTGTCGGCCTGCCCGAGGATCTTGTTGGCGATGCGCACGGCCTCGCGCAGGATGTCCCGCTCCTCGGCGGACAGTTCCGCGAGGCGGTCGCTCAACCATGCCTTGCGGGCGAGTTCGTCGGTCACGACTTCGACGCCTTCCGGGGACAACGTCACGATGGCCTGACGGCCGTCGGTGGGATGGGGTTCGCGCTTGATCATCCCGAGATCCGACAGCGAGGCGATGACCCTGGTCATCGACGGCGGGCGAACCCGCTCGGCGGCCGCGAGCGCACCTGGTGTCATCGGGCCCTCGTGGTGCAGCGTGTTGAGGGCGGACAGCTGAGTGAGCGAGACCAGCTTGTTCTCCCGCCGACCTCGGAGTCGGCGCGCCAGGCGCACCACGGCGAGGGACAGGTCGCCGGACAGACTTCCGTCACCATAAGGTGCATGCATTGCCAAATCGTAGGCCAGGAAATCGGCCTCGCTGCCCGTCCGCGACGAAATTGAACCGGGTGGACGACACCGAAACGGGCAAACCCGGACAGACGACCAAGTCCGTCAGCCGATGAGGTCGGAGATCGGTCCGCGCGCGAAGTAGGCGACGAAGATCGCGGCGACGAACCAGAGCAACGGATGCACAGTGCGGGCCTTGCCCGCCGCGGTCGCCATCACGACCCAGCTGATGAAGCCGATGCCGATACCGTTGGCGATCGAGTACGTGAACGGCATCGAGACGACGGTCAGGAAGGCCGGCAGCGCGTAGTCGAGCCGTTTGAAGTCGACGGTCGTGAGCTGGCCGATCATCATGGCGCCGACGACCACCAGCGCGGGGGCGACCGCCTCGAGCGGGATCACCTCGTAGAGCGGCGTCAGGAACATCGCCACCAGGAACAGGATTCCGGTCACCACGTTGGCGAGGCCGGTGCGCGCACCTTCGGCGATACCGGACGCGGACTCCACGAACACCGTGTTCGACGACGCCGAGGCGGCACCGCCGGCGATGGCGCCGGTCCCCTCGACGACGAGCGCTCGGCCGATACCGGGCAGGTTGCCCTTCTCGTCGGCCAGCCCGGCCTCCTTGCCGAGGCCGGTCATCGTGCCCATGGCGTCGAAGAAGTTGGAGAGCACCAGCGCGAAGACCAGCACCGACGCCGCGAGCACACCGATCCGGGTGAACGCGCCGAACAGGTCGACGTCACCGACCAGGCTGAGATCGGGCAGACCACCGAGGGCATCGGGGATGTCGGGCACGCTGAGACCCCAGCCGGAGGGGTTGTCGACGCTGGACCCGTAATCGAAGATCCGCTCCAGCACGATCGACAGCACCGTCGTGATGGCGATACCGATCAACAGGCCGCCGGGGACCCGACGCACCACCAGGACGCCCATCAGCAGCACCCCGACCGCGAAGATCAGTGTGGGGATCGTGGAGATCGAGTTGTCGCTGCCCAGCTGCACCGGGACGGTGGTGCCGGCGGCGTCGGGGATGCGCTTGACGAATCCCGCGTCGACGAAACCGATGAAGGCGATGAACAGACCGATGCCGGCCGCGATCGCGGCTTTCAGTTCCGCGGGCACCGCGTTGAACACCGCGGTGCGGAATCCGGTGACGGCCAGCAGGACGATGATGATGCCGTCGACGACCACCAGACCCATTGCCTCGGGCCAGGTCACCTGCGGCGCGATGGACACCGCCAGCAGGCTGTTGATCCCGAGACCTGCCGCGATCGCGAACGGATAGTTGGCGACCAGGCCGAACAGGATCGACATCACGCCCGCGACGAGCGCGGTGACCGCGGCGACCTGCGCCAGCGGCAGGACGTTGCCCAGGACATCGGTGTTCTTGTCCCCGCCCGGGATACCGCCGATGATGATCGGGTTGAGCACCACGATGTAGGCCATCGTGAAGAACGTGACAAGGCCACCGCGGAACTCGCGGTTGATCGTCGAACCGCGTTCGGAGATCTTGAAGAACCGGTCGAGCGGGCCGCGCGGCACCGCGGAATCCGGCCCCGGGGTGGTCGCGGGGAAGTCGGGCTCCGTGGGGAGGTTCCCTTTCGACATGTCCGCACCCGGGGTGTCGGAGGACCTCAGATCGCGAGACTCACTCGGCTCATCGTGTGGCACGTTCCGAAAGCTACCCTGTTGTCCATGTCCACGACACTCGAGATCCCCGAACTCCCCCGCGCGTTGCGCGCCCCGGAGCCGGTGATCGTGGTCGGGATGATCGGGTGGGTGGTGGCGACCGTGATCGTCGCCCTCACCGATCTCGGTGGCGACCGCGCGCTGCCGGTGTGCCTGGTGGGCCTGGCCGTCGGTCTGCTCGGGACGACGATCGTCCTCGTCCAGCGTGCCGGTGTCCGACGCGGTGATCGGGGCGCGCAGGAAGGCCTCGACTAGTTTCTGTCCGGTTCTGCCCTGTCCGGTTCTGCGGCCGCGGCGAATTCGTCGACCCCGGGTTCGTGTTCGAGGACGCGACCGGGTCCGAACAGCAGGGCGACGAAGTAGAGGCCGCCCGCCGCGATCAGCCCGAGCACGATCAGGGTCGGCACACGCGCGTCGTCGGGCGTGACGAGTACGAACAGGGCGACCCCCACCCAGATCAGCGCGGCGACCGCGACCGGCATCTCGAGGCGTCCGAGACTGAACCCACCGGACTTGCGCTCCAGACGCTTTCGGACGACCAGGTACAGCACGACGGTCCCGCCGTAGATGAGCGCGGGCAGGATCGTCGACGCGATGATCAGCTCGATCAGCGCCGCCCCGGGCAAGGCCACCATCAGCACCACCCCGACGCCGAGGATGAGCAGCGTCGCCGGTACCGGGGTCTGGGTCCGGGGGTTGACCCTGGCCATCAGCCGGTGCGCCGGGAAGCGCCGGTCGCGGGCCATCGCGAAGACCTGCCGGGCGCAGGCCGCCATCACCACCATGCCGGCGCCGAACATCGCGAAGACGATGCAGGCGAGCAGGATTCGTTCGGCGACCGGCCCGAGTTGCTCCCGGATGATGGCGGCGACCGGCGACCCGTCGGCCGTCACCGCCTGGACGTCCTCGATCGCCGTGGTCAGGATGATGAGGAAGACCAGTCCCAGGACCGCGGCGGCCACCACTGATCCGACGATCGCCCGGGGCACGCTGCGGAACGGATCCTTCGCCTCTTCGGCGAGGTTGGCCGCGGAATCGAACCCGACCAGGGTGGTGAGTCCCATGACCATCGCGGCCATCACCCCGCCACCGATCGCCCAGTAGTCCGGCGCACCGGCGGCCATCCCCTCGGACACCAGATTGCCCGGGTGACCGCTTCCGCTGAACACCATCACCGCCGCGAGCACCAGGATCAGGATCGCCACGATCGCCAACTCGACCGCGACCGCGCCGGAGGTGAACAGGCCGAGCAACCGGGTCGAGGCGATCACCAGCACGGCCTGGATGACGAGCACGACAAGGGTGATGACGCGGGCGACGTCCTCGTCCTCGGCCATCCCGGCGAGCGGCATCAGCGCCTGACTGGCCAGCGCGTTGTCCATGGCGACCACGCCGATCGCGAGGTACCAGAAGCTCAGCCAGCCGAAGAACCAGCCGATCTTCGGGTTCGCCAGCCTCGACGCCCACTGATACGACGACCCGCTCAGTGCGATTCGGGCGGCGAACTGGGCGACGACCAGCGCGATCAGGGTCTGGCCGACCGCGGCGACGATCCACAACCAGATCCCGACCGGACCCGCCGTGGCGAGCACGCTGCCGTAGGTGGCGAAGATCCCGACCGCGACGGAGATGAACGCGAAGGAGATCGCGAACACCGCGAACCCGCCGAGCGTCCGGCGCAGCTCCGGACGGTACCCGCTGGTGCGGATCTCGTCGGGTGATCCGCTGCCGGCACCCGCCGGGGTGACCACGTCCTCCGCCATGGCGGTCCCTTTCGTCGGGCGATCACACGAGCAGGTCGTCCAGCCGTTGCGCGATGATCCCGACCGCGTATCCGAGACGTTCGAACGCCTTGTTGGTGGTCTGGCCGTGGTAGTAGCGGTAGTAGATCTGCTGGGCGATCACCCCCGCCCGGAACAGTCCGAACACCTCATACCAGCGCCAGCGTTCCGGTGTCATGTCGAATCCCATGCGCTCGCAATAGTTCTCGACGAACTCGGCACGACTGAGCATGCCGGGCAGGTGCGTCGGGACACGTCGCATGAGCTGCATGGCATCCGGGTCGTCGGCCTGGATCCAGTAGGCCATCGAACCCGCGACATCCATCAGGGGATCGCCGAGGGTTGCCATCTCCCAGTCCAGGATGCCGATCACCCGCGTGGGATCATCCTTGTCGAGGACGACGTTGTCGAGCTTGAAGTCGTTGTGGATGACGCAGTTGGCGACGTCGTCGGGCTGGTTGTCGGCCAGCCACGTCATCGTCGACTCGAAGTCGGGCACGTCATCGGTGTGCGCGTTGCGGAATCGCGCCGACCAGCCCTCGACCTGCCGTCGCACATAACCCGGCCCCTTGCCGAGATCGGCGAGTCCGGTCGTGCTCGGATCGACCGAGTGGACCTCGACCAGGGTGTCGATGAAGTTCAGACAGAGCCGGCGTGCCTGCTCGGCGTCGAGCGGGACGTCGGCGGGCCACTCGGTCCGCGGGATGACACCGTCGATGCGGCCCATCACGTAGAAGTCCGCGCCCAGGACCGACTCGTCGTCGCAGAAGGCGATCATCGGCGCGATGTAGCGGATGGCGGTCGCGAGTTCGGACTGGATCCGGTACTCGCGTGCCATGTCGTGCGCGCCCCGCGCCTTGGTACCCCGGGGCGCCCGGCGCAGGATCAGGTCCCTGGCCGGATAGCGCAGCAGGTACGTGAGATTCGAAGCGCCACCGCCGAATTGACGGACCTCCGGCACGGCGTCGAGACCGGTCGGGTCCGCGGCGTTGGCCTCCAGCCACTTGGCCATCGCCTCGACGTCGAATGCATCCTCGGTGCGGACCTCGCCCGCACCGGCCACCTCGTTGGTCATCCTCGTCCCCCGATCAGCGGTACTTGCCGAACTCGATGCGCGCAACCACGTTGCGGTGCACCTCGTCCGGGCCGTCGGCGAGTCGGAGCGACCGCGCGCCCACCCAGGCCTGCGCGAGCGGGAAGTCGTCGGTGAGACCGGCGCCGCCGTGCAACTGGATGGCGAGGTCGATGACGTCGAGTGCCATGTTGGGCACCTCGACCTTGATCTCGCTGACCGCCGACAGGGCTTCGCGGGACATTCCCTGGTCGAGCAACCAGGCCGCGTGGTGGACGAGGAGTCGCGACCGGTTGATCGCGATGCGAGCGTCGGCGATGCGCTCGCTGTTGCCGCCGAGCCGGGCGAGTTGCTTGCCGAACGCCTCCCGCGAGAGTGCGCGACGCACACCGAGTTCCAGCGCCCGCTCGGCGAGTCCGATCGCCCTCATACAGTGGTGCACACGACCCGGACCGAGCCGGCCCTGGGCGATCTCGAAGGCGCGGCCGGGTCCGAGCAGGATGTTCGACGCCGGGACGCGCACGTTGTCGAAGCTGACCTCGCCGTGGCCGAACGGCTCGTCGAAGTAGCCCATGGTGGTGAGCATCCGGTCGATCGTGACCCCGGGGGCGTCGATCGGGATGAGCACCATCGTGTGCCGCGACTTCCGGTCGGCCTCGGCGTCGGTGACGCCCATGAAGATGAGCACCTTGCAGTCCGGGTGGCCGACGCCGGTGGAGAACCACTTGGTCCCGTTGATGACGACGTCATCGCCGTCGAGTACGGCGGTCGCGGCCATGTTGGTGGCGTCCGACGACGCGACGGCCGGCTCGGTCATGCAGAAGGCGCTGCGGATCTCGGCGGTCAGAAGGGGTTCGAGCCACTGTTTGCGCTGCTCGTCGGTGCCGTAGCGCAGCAACACCTCCATGTTGCCGGTGTCGGGGGCGTTGCAGTTGAAGATCACCGGCGCGAGCCCGGACGATCCCATCGCCTCCGCGATCGGCGCATACTCGGAGTTGGTCAACCCTGCCCCGCCGTCGGTGCCGAAGTCGGCGGCGTAGCGGCCGGCGTGCTCGGCGGGCAGGAAGAGGTTCCACAGACCCTCCGAGCGGGCCTTCTTCTGCAGTTCGGCGATGATCGGCGACGGCGTCCACGGGTTGCCGTTCTCGTCGCGGCGGGTCTTGATGTCCCGATGGATCTCGGGTTCGACCGGCTCGATCTCGGTGGTCACGAAGGTGCGCACGCGTTCGGTGAGTTCGGCCGACCGCGCTGACGGAGAGAAATCCATACCCGACCGTATCGCGATGAACCGATTACCCGTCATCGTTCCGAACAAACCGGCGCGGCGTCGGGCACCGTCACTTCCAGTACAAGGTCGTCCGCTCCGGTCCGGCCGTGGTGCTCACCAGTTTCGCGAAGCAGTTGTCCGGGCCGAATCCCTGGGCGCGACACCAGTTGTTGGCCTCGACCGGGCCCGGGAAGGTCGCCGCGGCCACCGTCACCCACCAGCCGCGGTACGAGAACACCGGCCACTCGTCGCTCCACAGGAGCCGAACGTCGTTGAACCGCAACCGGAGTGCCAGGAACTCGTCGAGGATGGCCTGGTCGGTCCAGGTCCGCCCCTCGGCGACGAGACCCGGCCGTTTGGAGCTCAGCTGCGCCACCCACCGGTTGTTCAGGTTCGCCACGATGAAGGCCCGATCGGCGTCGGCCTGCAGACGGAGGGCGCTGACGCTGCTCGCCGTCACGTCGGCTCCGGCCGGGAACGACACCCCGGTGGCGGTCGACGACGCGGCCGTTCCCGACTGCGGAGTCGCGAGCTTCGGCGCGGCCCCGGAGGTCGGGCCCTTGTCGCAGTCGACGAGGTAGCGGCCGCCGCCGGCCGCGCTCCCCTGGGCACCGAGCGTGTCCGGCAGACGGAAGAAGCTCCCGGGCGGATAGGTGAGTTCCATCGTCAGCGCCTCGCCCGCCCCGTCGAGCGAGGGCACCGCGACCGGCGCCCGCTGGAAGTCGAAGTTCCCCGACGCGACGATGCCGCTGCCGTCGGAGATGGTGATGCGTGTCTGCGGCCCGTACAGGACGTCGCCGCCGGGACACTTCGCGGTGACCTTCATCGTCACGCCCAGCCCACCCGCCGACGTGCGGAACGACTGCGGCGTGAACACCGGGGGCGCCCCGCACGGCGTGACGTACTCGGGTTCGCCGCCGTCGGCGGTGCCGGCCTCGCGAGTCGTGCCCGGGACGATGGCCTCCGGACCGGTGGGCGCGAAGCCGGTGATCGTGGTCGCGGTCATCGTGATCAGGCGGTCGCCGACGGCGAACGTCAACGGCGGACGCGGTTCGGTGACACCCGCAGCGGGGGCATTGCCGATCGTGGACGGGGGCACCGACCACACCGGCGCACCGCCCACCAGATCCAGGGCGGTCACGCCGCCGTCGGCCATGGGCGCGATGAGGCGTTCGCCGTCGGTGACGGCGTGGCCGGTCGACCCGTAGACCGGCCCGGTCGGAGTCGTCCACAACGTCTGGCCGGAGATGGCATCGACTGCGGTGACAGCGTCGTGCGTCGTCCACACGACTTCACGGTCATCGGCCAGCACGACGGTCGGCGAGGTGTGGGCCGGGAGATCAGTCGTCGTCCAGATCCGCGCGCCGTCCGCGACGTCGGTGTATGCACCGTCGATGAGCACACGCCCGCTCTGAGTCGGAGTCATGACAGCAGCGGACTCCACGCTCATACCCGCCAAGTCGCTGGTGGTGCCGTCCGGCCGGACCACGACGACCGGACCATTCGTCGGTGTGCCGCTTGTCATGCTGCCCGTCACCACGAGGATCGATCCGTCCGGGCGTGGCGACATCCCGGTCCGGCCCGGACTCGTGAAGATCTCCCGGCCGTCGTCGGCCGAGATGACGGCGACCACGCCGTCGGCGCTCGCGACGAGCTCGTCGGTGGCGATGAACTGCGAGGCGTCCCCGCTCGGAAGCGCTTCGGGCAGGTCGATCGTTCGCTGCCACTCCACGCCTCCTGGTGTCACCTTGTGGAACACGACCTGGCGTTCGTTGCCACCACTGAAGTCGCGGACGAACGCCGCTCTCCCGTTGAACGCGATCCCGAACGCCTGCGGCGGAGCGGGAGCACGGCCGATCTCGCGACCTGTCCGGACGTCGACGAAATACGCGGCGCCCCGACCCAGGCAGGCGATGGTGCTGTCCACGATGGAGGCCGAGCACCCGGACACGGGTTCGTCGAACGACCACGCCCGGCCGGACTCGGCGTCTATCCCGATGGGCCGCAGTGCCGGGCCGTTCGTGGAGTCACCTACCTGCACGAGCGTCACCAATGTGTGGTCGTCGTGGACCGCACCGAGCGTCATGTAGTTCGACTCGAGCGGTAGCCCGGAGACGTAGGCAGTGCCACCGACTGAACTCGCATCGACGCTCCAGGCGGGACTCGGCGCGGTCGGGAACGAACCGGTGAGCTGACCGGCGACGGGGTCCGGCGCGTCGTCGGAATTGCCACTTGACGAGGACACCTTCCACCACACGACGCCCCCGAGGACCAGCGCGAGGACACAAACCAACGCGACGCCCGTGATCAGGTACGCGCGCCGATTGGACCTGCGCGGGTACCCGGGCTGGGGATATCCGGGCTGGGGGTACCCCGGTGGTGGATAACCCGGCGGTGGGTAGCCCGGCGGCGGGTAGCCGTACTGGGGCTGTCCGGGTGGCGGCGGATAGCCAGTCGGCGGTTGTTGATACGGCGGTGGGTACTGCGGCGTCGGGCCCGTCTGCGTGGCGGCGTAGGGGTCCGGCGCCGGGGCCTTGTTCAGCGACACCCCCGGGACCACCGTCGGGCGGGCAGGTTGGATCGTCGTCGGCGACTCGTCCCGGTCGGCTGGTCCGGGCACGGTCGCGTCACCGTCGGGTGGCCCCGCATTCGACATCCGTCCAGTGAATCCCAGTCCGACGCGGTTCGACTGTCCCCCACCCGGGGGAATTCTCGTCATTCTCGACAGCCCCCGCCGAACCGACCCACCCCTTTTGTGGCCCGGACGCGCAACGGGTGTGACAGGAGTTCATCACTGTCAACGATCAACGCGCATTCAACGAAATCGACTGCACAGTCGACAATTTCGGGATCTCGAGCCTGTGGAGAAACCTCGAAATCGAACGAATGTTCCGGTACCTTGGAGTCATGCCAGAGCTCGCCACTCTCCTCGATCAGCTCATCGAAACCACACCACCCGCCGATGACCCCACGGGCAGAGCGACGTTCGACGCCCTCGAGACGCTGCGTTTGATCCGCAACACCGTCGACCACCAGATCGTCACCCACACATCGCAACTCGACGAACTCCGTATCGCCCAGAAAGCCGGCAGCACCACCAAGAAGCTGCTGATCGAGTCAGGCCATGCGCCGGCCGCCGCTCTTCGCACCATGCGGAGTGTCGATGCCCTGCCGACGTTGCCGGCCCTGGCGCGTCACGCCGCCGACGGGCGGCTGTCAAGCGAGATCGTCGATGCCATCATTCGTGGAATGAACCAGATCGAGAAGTGCTGCGCCGACGGCATTTCCGATGACGAGCGCTCCGAGTACGAGATCGAGCTCATCGCCCAAGCACTGTCGGGCGCGACACCGGCAGAAGTGCTCAAGTTCGCCCGAGCCGTCGCCAACGGCCTTGCCGACGCTTCCGATACCGGAGTCCCCGCCGCCGCCGACCCATCGCTGAACTCGGTGAACGCCCACACCACCGACGACGGCCGCGTCGAAATCCGGGCCGACCTCACCCAGATCGTCGGCGAGAAGTTCCAGGCCATGATCGACGAACGATCGTGTCCACGGCCCGAACCCGACGGCGCCGAAGATCGTCGCACCGCCGAGCAGCGCCGTGCCGACGCTTTCGAGTTGATCCTCGACCAAGCCGCGATCGGCGCGACCATCGATACCGTCGGAAGTCCACGCACGCAACTGATGCTGACCATCCCCGCCACCGGAGAACTCGCAACGCTGCCGTGGACCGGGACGGTCAGCCATGCCACCGCGAAACAGGTCTCCTGCGACGGATCCCTGACCGAGATCGTCCTCGACAGTGAGGGCGTACCGCTGCAGATGGGTCACACCCGTCGGTTGTATCCGGCACACCTCCGCAAGGCAATCATCGTCCGCGACGCCTGCTGCATCAAATGTGGTGCACCACCGTCCCATACCCAGGTCCACCACATCAAGTCGTGGGCCGACGGTGGACCCACCGACCTCGACAACGGCTGTTTGCTGTGTCAGCGCTGCCATACGCAGGTCCACCACCACGGCTGGGACATCGTGATGGGTTTCGACCGTCATCCCTGGCTTGTCCCACCCGCGACCATCGATCCGCGGCGCCGACCACTGCCCGCTTACAACAGACGCACCATGCGACTCGACGACGCCGCCTGACCGCTGCCGCCACAGACCACCAGACTTTCGCGTAGCACCTTCCGCACCCGGGCCACACCCGGGACCGCATCAGTCCCTTGACAACTCCACAGTGGCACCCCAGTCGAATTCACCCCGCTCGCAACCAGGCCGAACCCGGGTCGAAAAGCTAGGCGGGTTGGCGGTCGGTTTCGTGCGGTAGCCGGCGAGGAGTTCCTCGCCATAACCCTGCACGCACTCCGGGTCGGGGTTGGCGAGCGGGAGGCCGGTGAAGAACTTCGCGGCCATGCAGCCGCCGCGGCAGGCGTCGAAATGCGCACACTTAGTGCAGGCGCCGGCGTGCGGTTCGCGCAATTCGGTGAACAGGTCCGCCGTCGGACAGGATGTTCCCGGCGAGGAAGTTCTCGTGGATCGCGAACGGGCACGCGTACACGTCGCCGACCGGGTCGATGAGGCAGACCACGCGTCCCGCACCACACAGATTGAGGCCGGGGAGGCCGCCGCTGGAATCGGAACCGAACGCCGACAGATGGAACGAGATCTCCTCTCCCATCACCGTTGTCGTCATCTCGCGATCGGACTGCGCACCGACGGCATGCGGCGCCCAGCCCAGTTCGGAGAACGCGCGGACGTTGTCGTCGACGGTGACACCGGCCTGCGTGCCGGCGACCAGCGACGAGTACACCGATTTGGGCAGCCGCTTTTTGGCGCGGCGCTGCGCCTCGGTGACGGTCGCGTCCCACCAAATCCTGTGACGAGAACCCGCTCGCCGGGTTCACCCCGCCGCGCGGTAGATCGCCCGCGGAACACCACGGGGCGCGCCGTCGTCAGAACCGGCGCCCCGTCTCCATGAGAGCCAACCGGTCTCCATGTATGGATCAATGAGTAGGAAGAACATGTCTGCCAACCCCTGGGCCCGAAATCCTCGCACAAGCAGGGGGCAATATGAGTCGCATGTCGAACCAAACTGCCCCCGCTTCCGGAGATGTCGCGGCGGATGGTCCGGGTGAACGCGTGACCTATTGCCGGTTCCCGACGAGACCACCGGAGCCGCGGCGTGATTCGTACCGGAGCAGTATCCAGGTACAGAACACCACCCAGATCGCCCCGAACAACCATCCGGCCACGACGTCCGTGGCCCAGTGCACGGCGAGTTGTATTCGGGTGAGGCCGACGAGGATCGACAGCACGGGGGCGATCACGAGGATCCAGCGATGCGCCCGCACCCAGGGCGAGCAGCGAAACGCGGCGACAGCGAACAGCCCGAACACGACCATCGTCATCATCGCGTGCCCGGAGGGGAACGAGAAGGTGTCGATGTTCAGTAGACGGTCTTCGACGGGTGGCCGGTCCCGCGCGAACGAGTACTTGAGTGCCTGCATCAGACCGTATCCGAAAAGCACTCCGGCGCCGACGAAGACCGCGTCGACCCGGTGCCGGGTCACGGCGAGTGTCACCACGACCGCACATGTCAGCACCAACATCGTCACCGTGTTGCCGAGCACCGTCACCACTTCGGCGATCGAGACCCACGGCTCCGAACGGTTCTCGACCACCCAGTTCAGGATGTTCTCGTCGATCGTCGTCGGAGAGGGGAACATCCCGCCACCCTATCCAGGCGTCGCTCAAGTCGCCCTCAAGCACATCGCAAGCGTCACCGCCCACTGTGGTCCTCGAACCCGCCCGACCACGTATCGATGAGGACCCCCGCGATGACGACCCACCCCGCCCACCCCGCCCACACCGCTCACCCGATCCAGCTCCGGCTCCCCGGCCAGGCGGCCGCGCCCGACGGACCGCTCGACCCGTTCATGATGTACGTCCTGCACCACGGATTCCGGCGAGACCTCGCCGACTTCGCCGCCACCGTTCCGGCCACCCCCGTCGACGACGCGGGGACCTGGCGTGCGCTCTCCCGTCGATGGGCGATGTTCGCCCATGCGCTGCACCACCACCACACCGGCGAGGACCTGGAACTGTGGCCGCTGCTGCTCGAGCGGTGCGACAACGCCGAGGCGGAGGTCCTGCAGGCGATGGAGGACGAGCACGACGAGATCGACCCGCTGCTCGAAGAGTGTGCGGCCGGCTTCGCGCGGATGGCCGAACGCGCCGACGAACAGACCCGGGCCACCCTCGCGGACGCGCTGCAACGCGCCCAGGAGGTCCTCGGCAGACACCTGGCCCATGAAGAGACCGACGCGATCGCCATCGTGCAGCGCCGCCTCACGCCGCAGGACTGGGACGCCTTCGAGGAGAAGATGAGCAAGCGCTCCGGTCTGGCCGAGACCCTGCGGACGTGCCCGCTCATGGCGAAAGGGCTGACCGGTCCCGACCGCGAGGCGGTCTACGCCCGCATCCCCGCCATCCTGCGGCTGATGATCAGACTCGGCGGACCGAGATTCCGGCGCCTCGACGACCGCGCGTTCTACTACAACCCGCGCTGAACACCGACGGCCGGCGAACTCACCGCGCCAGCGACCGACCGATCACCAACCGCTGGATCTGGTTGGTGCCCTCGAAGATCTGGGTGATCTTCGCTTCGCGCATGTAGCGCTCGACCGGGAAGTCGCGGGTGTAGCCGTAACCGCCGAACACCTGGACCGCATCGGTGGTGACCTTCATCGCGGCGTCGGTGGCCACCAGTTTGGCGGTCGCCGCCGCTCGCGTGTAGTCGATGCCGGCGTCGCGGCGTCGAGCGGCGTCGAGGTAGGTCGCGCGGGCCGAGTCGACCGCGGCGGCCATGTCGGCGAGCACGAACGACAGCCCCTGGTGGTCGATGATCTTGCGGCCGAACGCGGCTCGTTCCTGCGCGTAGTCGACGGCGGCGTCGAGCGCCGCCTGCGCCAGGCCGGTGGCCACCGCAGCGATGCCCAGGCGTCCGGAATCAAGCGCGGAGAAGGCGATCTGCAGCCCCTGCCCCTCCGCGCCCAGCCGGCGTCCCTCCTCGACGAACGCGTCGTCGTAGGTGGCGCCGGTCGTCGGGACCGCGTGCAGGCCCATCTTGTCCTCCGGCTTGCCGAAGCTGAGCCCCTCGGTGTCCCGGGCGACGAAGAAGCAGGACACCCCCTTGGAACCCTCACCGGTGCGGGCGAAGACGTTGTACACATCGGCGATGCCGCCGTGCGTGATCCACGCCTTCGAGCCCGACATCGAGTAACCGCCGTCGGTCGGTGCGGCGCGGCACGCAAGCGCCGCGGCGTCGGAGCCGGCCTGGGGTTCGCTCAGGCTGTAGGCACCGATCAGCTTGCCGTTCAACAGGTCCGGCAGCCACTGCTGCTTCTGCTCGTCGGTGCCGAAGTTGAACAGCGGATGGCAGGCCAGCCCGTGCACGCTGACCGCCACGGCGACCGCAGCCCAGCGCGCGCCGAGCTCCTCGAGCACCTGCAGGTAGACCTCGTACGGCTGGCCCCCGCCGTCCCACTCCGTCGGGTAGGGCAGCCCGAGCAACCCCGCCTCACCCAGTTCGGCGAACAACCCGTCCGGGTACTGACGGTCCTTCTCGTGCTGATCGACGATCGGCGCCATGCGCTTGTCGGCGATGTCGCGGACCAGCGCGATCAGGTCGCGCGCCTCGTCGTTGGGGAGCAGGCGATCGACCGGCATTCCAGACCTCCAGGGTTACGAAACTAGTACTCAGGTCTTCTGCACAGTACTATTTCGGGCAGCGTTCGTACAGCGGAAGGGAGCACGCATGGCCACCCAGGGTTTCGCCACCCGCCGACGGGCCGCGCTGTTCGACGCCCTTCTCGAGCTGATCCTGCGCGAGGGGTTCGCGCACCTGTCGATCGGTTCCATCGCGGCCGAACTCCGTTGCTCGAAGTCGACGCTGTACACCCTCGCCGCCAGCAAGGAACAACTGGTCACCGCCACCGTGACGCATTTCTTCTGCAGCGCGACCGAACAGGTCGAGTCACGGGTCGCGGCGTCGTCGAGTCCGCGCGAACGGGTCATCGTCTACCTGGTGGCGGTGGGTGAGGCACTCGCACCGGCCTCGGAGGCGTTCATGCGCGATCTCGACGCGTTCGAACCGGCACGCGCACTGTACGAGCGCAACACCGCGGCGGCATCGTCCCGGGTCCAGGCGCTCATCGCCGACGGGGTGTCGGCCGGCGAGTTCCGCAACGTCGACGCCGCGTTCGCCGCCGACCTCGCCTCATCCATGATGACCCGGATCCAGCGTCGCGAGGTGTGGGCCGCGACCGGACTCGACGACGCGGCCGCCTACCGCCAGCTCGCGTCGATCCTCACCGCGGGGATCGACGCCGGCCCGGACGCTCGAGGTGGGTGACACCCGCGTCGTCGACCCACCATTCGACCCGCACTTCCCGTGCGACATCGGGGCCGTCTCCGCCGTCGTTGCTGCGCAACGCGATCCACAGTTCGTCGTGTAGCCGGACATCGCCGTGCGGGATCTCGATCCCCCGCGACGCCCCGAAGCGCACCACCGCGGGGTGCGCCCAGCCGACTGCCTCCCCCGGCGCGGACACCGTCGCCGAATACTCCTCGCTCGCGAGCGGCAGGTCGAGCAGCGTGCCCAGCAGGTCGGCGTCGGCCGAGACCACGGTGGGTCCGGCGAGTACCGCCTCGTCGTCGGCCAGCGTCTGCAGGAACCACGGCCGGTCGACGAGCACCGCGCGGTCGGCGGTTGTGCCGGCGAGGGTGCGCACCCGCTCGGGCACCTCGACGTCGTGCGCATCGACGATGCCGCTCCGGCACGCCGCGACGACGGCGGCATGCACGGACACCGTTGCGCCCGCACTGATCACACGCTCCCGATCGCCCAGCCGGGCCAGCAGCAGCGTCGCGTCGTCGGCGGAGTCGGGTTCCAGCCGGGCGAGGGTGCCGGCGAGCTCGTCGGCATACGGGTGGTCGAGGGGATCGATGATGTTCTCGAGAACCTCATCCGACGGCGACCGGTACTCCCCCAGCAGCAGACCGTCGATCTCCGCATGGCGTCGTAACCACCACGCGGTGTAACCCGTCCGGTCGGCGAGCAGCGGCCGGACCCGTTCGTCGGTGGCCATCATGGTCAACGCCTCCGGCCAGCGCCGGTCCTCGATCAAGTCGAGATCCCGTACTGCACTGAGCTTCTCGGGCGCGTCCGGGAGGGTGGCCCACCAGTCCTCCTCGTCGGGCAGGTCATGCTCGGGCGCGACGGGCAGGTCGTCGTCGACGGTCACGAAACCCCAGCCGACGCCGATCCGCCGCAGTTCCTCGACTCCGCACTCGGCGACCACCTCGGCGTCGACCACACCGAACGGGTGATCGTCGACCAAGACCTCGAGCAGCGGGCTGCCCGGCAGCAGGAGTTCGTCGGCCGGCCGCAACTCGCCGTCGGCGTCGGGGAGGGCGAGCGCCGAGAGCCACGAGGGAACCGGTGCTTCCGGATCGGCTCGCAACACCGCACACACCTCGACGGCGAGCCGGTCATCGTCGGGGCCGGCTGCATCGAAGTCGACATCTTCGACGAGGCTGCGCAACGCCGGGTCCGAGACTGCCTGCGCGACCGTCAGATCCGCGACGCCGAGTCGGGTCAGCAGTTCGTGGCGCGCCTCGGGATGCACGGTGGGGATCCACCGCATGGGGGTCGAGATCCGGTCACTGACAAAGAGTCCACGCACCCCGATCGCCATCCGTCCGTCCGATCTCGGGATCGGCAGGGCGCCGAGTTCTTCCACCTCGCGGCCGGTCGACACCAGGGGCGCAAGGGCGGCGTACAGGTCGTGCCACCACGACGGTTCACGTTCGACGCCGACGAGACGTTCGGCGAGCTCCGCGAGCCCGAGCTCCGACACACCCAGCCGGCCCAGCGTCGGGAGATGTTGTGTCAGCGACAGATCCGGGTGGATCAGGTCACCGAACAGGTCGCCGAGGATCTCCGCGAGCCGATCGGTCAGACCCACAAGGATCACCCCGCGCGGTGGCACCAGGTCGGCACCGGCCGCCGCCGGAAGCCACGCGACATCCCGCAGTTCGCGACGGACCGCCTCGATCAGGCGCGCGTCGTCGGGATTACGCGCGAGATGCAGTTCGGGTACCAGTTCGACCCTGCGCACCGGTTCGACGAGCCGGACGAGATCGACGTAACCCGCTGCTGCGTCGCCGATCTCGGCACGTGGATGGAGGTGCCGTCGATCTGGCGTGAGTGCCAGGTCGGTGATGCACCGGCACGGCAGGCTGAGTTCGATGTCGGTGGGCGTGGGGGCGCGCAGGACCTCGCCGGCCGCCGCGGGCTCACCGTCGGCGTCGACGAGCCAGCGGGTGCCGCCCCGGGCGACCTCGAGCCACCGGCGCGTCGACGGCAGGCCGATCGCGTCCGGCGCACCGACGACGGACACCGTCGTCACGACCGAGCGCGCGGCATCGTCGTCGACGTCCGGCCCCGCCGACCGTTCGGCCGACACCTCGACATCACCGACGCTGATCCGTTGCAGCGCAGTCAGTTCGACGACCAGATCCGGTGCCTGGCCGAGCATGGCGTCGAGGAGCGGGCCGGGTTCCTCGCGGAGGTGCAGGACCACCTCGGTGTCGAAGCCATCGGTCGGCGTCTGATCCGTCGGCCACACCAGCCGCAACACCGGCACGTCCGCGGGCCCGTCGACGGAGATCCCGGCAGCTCGCGCGGCGTCCATCGAGTCCGCCCGGTCGAAGACCACCGACCCACTGCGCGAACGGATCTCGATGCGATCGGCGACCGTCGCGGTGGCGGTGAAGCCGACCCCGAACCGCCCGATCTGCCGGGCGCCCGAGTCGTCCGCGGTCTTCGCCGACACCCGCAACGCGGCGAGTGAACGCACCCCCGCATCGGTCAGCGGGGCGCCGGTGTTGGCGACATGCAACTCGGTGCCGTCCACCCAGACCGCCAGCCGCCCCGCGACACCGGCCGCCGCGGCCGCGTCGGCGGCGTTCGCGGCCAGTTCGGTCAGCAGTCGATCCCGGTAGCCGACGGTCACCAGATCCGCTTCGGCGGCCGCGTCCTCGGCCAACCGGGTCGGCGACGCCGCCCACGCATCCAGGGTCGACGACCGCAATGTCGCGGTGCCGAACGGATCGTCGGTCACGGTCGGTTCGCGCCGGATCAGGTCCGGGCCGGTTCCGCGTCCCGGGAGATCTCGACGACCTCGATCGCGCCGTCGTCGTAGGCGTCGTACGCGGGCGATCCGTTCCCCTTGGGGCCCTGCACGTCCGAGTGCGCACCGCATCCATATTCGGCCGACACCACGCGCCCGTCGGCCGCCAGTTCGTTGGTGCAGGCGCCGAAGCCGGCGCGCAGCGCACCCGCGAGCGGGACGTAGAAACCACAGGTACAGCACGAGTACGGCGCGGCCTGCGCCATCTCCGAGCCGGGACCGAAGTCGCCGTCGTACCAGCGCTGCGCAGCCTCGGCGCGTCCCTCCGGGCTCAGGAGTCTCTTGCGGCCGAGCCCCAGCTCGCCCGCGACCTGACCGATGTCGTCGGGTTCCACGGACTCGGACTCGAATCGGAACTCGTCGCCGGTGTCGATCTGGTTCGGCACGAGACGCGGGTCGTCGGGTTCGGCGGCGAGCAGATCGCCCGGTGCGAGATCGCCCGACGCGACCCGCTCCGACCACGGCACCCACGGCGGCGCGAGCAGCGAGCCGTCACCGGGAAGCAGCACGACCTCGCTGAGCGTGATCTCGTCGCTGCCCGGGGAACCCGCCAGCACGACGCACCACTGCCACCCCCGGTAGCCCGTGAGCTCGGCATCGAAGTAGTGAGCGGCGGCCCAGTCGCCCTCGGCGACACTGCGCCGGTGCGCTCCGGGCCGCTGACCTTCATCGAGCAGCGCGGAACGCGCGATGTCGACGGCTGCCAGCAGCCGTTCGGTCTCACCGTGCCGTTCGCCGTCACCAACCTGAGTCACCGCTCCAGTGTGCAATACCGCCGACGTGTGCCACACAACCGACCCGCTTCAAGCGACCACAGCCGGAGATGAGGAACAATCGTCTGCGTGATCCCACGGAGTTCCCGACACGACGAGGGGCGCGGGGCCCCCAGGGGTCCCGCCGACCAGCACCCTCGGCAACCGCCACCCGCCGGTCGTGCACGACGCGCCGCGCAGCACCCCGGTTCGACGAACTATCCGGCCGACGAGACGCGGCAGATGCGGACCCGGCGACCGGCGCCGGGATGGGGAGAGCCGCCGTCCGGGCCGGGTCCCGGCCGCAACGCCTACCTCCCCCCGCCGACCCACAACCCGCATCTCCCGCCGCTCGACGACCGCGCCCGTCCGCCGGCCGACGAGGCGACCCGGGCGATGCCGACCGACCACGGGCCCCAGAACGGTGGAAGCCGTACACCCAAGAAGCTGACGGTGATGCGGGTCGCGGCGATGCGGAGTCGCGAGCTGACCGGCAGGGGGATCGGCAAGATCCACCGGGCGGCCACCGCCGACGGCGCCGACCAGTCGGGCCTGACCGCGCTGACGCTGCCGGTGATCGCCAACTTCGCCGCCGACGCCGCGATGGCCGTCGCGCTGGCGAACACGCTGTTCTTCGCCGCCGCGACCGGTGAGTCGAAGACCAATGTGGCCTTGTACCTGGCACTGACAATCGCGCCGTTCGCCCTGATCGCTCCGCTCATCGGCCCGCTCCTCGACCGACTGCAGCGCGGCCGCCGCATCGCCATGGCCACGACCTTCGGCCTGCGCGTCGTCCTGGCCCTGCTCATCATGGCCAACGTCCAGTGGAACGACATCACCCAGCAGCTCGAATACGACCCATGGGTGCTCTATCCGTGTGCCCTCGGTCTGCTGGTGCTGTCCAAATCGTTCGGCGTCCTCAAGTCGGCCGTCACGCCGCGTGTGGTGCCGCCGACCATCGACCTTCCCCGGGTCAATTCACGGCTGACCACTTTCGGCCTCATCGGGGGCACGGTCGTGGGCGGCGCGGTCGCCGCGGCCATCGAGTTCCTCCTCGGCCAGCTGCTCCCGCTGCATCTGCCGGGTGCCATGGTGTGGCTGGCCGTCGTCGCGGCCGCGGGCGCCTATCTGTGCATGCGCATCCCGGCGTGGGTCGAGTCCACCGAGGGCGAGATCCCGACGACCCTCACGTACCACGGCGAGCCCGCGCGGTCGGCTCCCGGCGACTCCGAGCAGCCGACGAGCGCTCGCGACGGCGCGAAGATGCTCGCGGCGAAGATGCGCCAGCCACTCGGACGCAAGGTCGTCGCCGGGTTGTGGGGCAACGGCACGATCCGCATCCTGACCGGCTTCCTGACGCTGTTCGTGGCGTTCTACGCCAAGGCCCAGCAGGGCGACGCCTCGGACTGGACCCAGCTGCTTCTCCTCGGCGCGGTCGGCGCCGCCGCCGGCGTCGGCAACATGATCGGCAACGGCGTCGGCACCCGCCTCGAGCTGAAGAACCCGCCGGACATCGTCGTCGGCGCGACCGCCGCCTGCTTCGTCGTCGCGGTCCTGGCCGCCATCTTCGGCAACATCGCCGCGGCTGCCGTGGCAGCCCTGGTCGCCTCCGGCACCAGCGCGATCGGGAAGGTATGCCTCGACTCGTCCATCCAGGACGACCTGCCCGACGAGTCCCGCGCCTCGGCGTTCGGCCGGTCGGAGACGGTGCTGCAGCTGTCGTGGGTCTTCGGCGCCTCGCTCGGGGTGCTGCTGCCGCCGACCCTGTGGATCGGGTTCACGGTCGTCTCGGTACTGCTCGGCCTCGGGCTGCTGCAGACGGTGATGACCACCCGCGGCAAGTCACTGGTCCCCGGTCTGGGCGGTCGACGCCCCGACCACGCCGCGCCCACCGTCGCCTTCCGCGCGGCAGAAGCCCGATCGGCCACCCGGACCGGTCCGGCGGACGCCGACACCCGACCGCACGCCGCGCGGCCCTCGACCGCCCGCATGCCCACCCGGACCCCGTCGACCGCCCCGTTCGAGACCCGGGGTGAGCGCCCGTACAGCCCCGGCGATCACCCGCCGCCCAACCAGACAGGACAACGTCGTCAGTGATCAGCAGTGGTGAGAAGAAGGCTCTGTCGATCATCGCGATCGTCGTCGTGCTGTTCGTCGCGGTGGTGGGGACGTCGGTGTTCCTGCTGACCCGCAACGCGGCGCACGACGATCAGCCCTACCTGCACGTCGCGGTCGGCGACGAATTGCACACCGTGGACCCGCGCTGGTGGTGCGATTTGATGCTGACCGCGTGCGATCCCGAGATCACCGCGCCGAACGAGACCGCGACGGTGCCGGTGCCGGTGGGTTCGACGATCATGCTGACGGTCTCGAGCGAGATCGCGCAGGGTCCGTGGAACCTCGCGGCGGTCTATCGGACTCCGCGCGGGATCGTCGAGGACGAGCAGCAGCAGGGTGCGGACGACACCTTCACCCTGACGCTCCGGTCGGAACCGGACCGGGTGCTGGTCGGGTTCACCGTGATCTCGGCGTCGGCGCGGCTAACCCCCGCCGACGACGTCCTGCCGCGCGGCGAGCTCGCGGTTCAGACCGCGCCCGCCGCGTAGTCGGTCCTAGGAGTCGAGCTCCCGCGCGACGGCACGCACGACTTCGGAGATCCGCTGTGCGGTCTTACGGTCGGGGTAACGCCCCTTGCGCAGGTCCGGCTGGACCTTGCCCTCGAGCAGGGTGATGAGGTCGGCGACCATCCCGTGCAGTTCGTCGGGGGTGTGCCGCTTCACGTCCTTGCGGGCGGCTTCGCGCACGTTCTTGGAGACGCTGGGTGCCGGTTCGAGCACCTTCACGCTCAACGCCTGCGGGCCGCGACGACCGGCGGCCATGCCGAACTCGACGCGCTGGCCCGGCTTGAGCGCCTCGACTCCGTCGGGCAACGCTGCCGAACGGACGTAGACGTCCTCACCGCTCTCCTGGGAGAGGAAGCCGAAGCCCTTGTCCGCGTCGTACCACTTCACCTTGCCGGTCGGCACTGTGCTCACCCTCATCTGTTCTAGATCTGTCGAAAAACGACCCGTCACGACAAAAGACGCCGTCACCCATCTCGCGGCCCGGACGGCGGAAGACCGTGCGAGCCCAGACGGATGCAAGGCGCCTGCTTCGGACCATCCTAGCCAACGCCCCACCGCGCGGTCACACCATTACCCGGCGGGCACGGATCGCGCGGCGTCGCACCGGCGCGCGTTGCACTACCGTGGCGGGTATGCAGAAGACATCCTCCCCGCGGTTGCTGCAGGCTGCCGGGGTCGTGTTCATGATCGGAATTCTGGCAATCGTGGCGTTGTTCCTGACACCGTTGGTGACCGGCGGCGACACCGCGCCGACCGCCGTCTATCTGCTGACCATGTGCGCACCGCTGGGCTTCGTCCTGGGCCTGGTGTACGCACTCCGTGCCGGACGCCGAGCCAGGTGAGGACCGTGACCACAACCATCGACACCACCCCCGATCTCTCCCCCGTCTCCGACGGGCGGGCGCTGCGTGACGCGTACAGCTGTTTCCCGTCGGGCGTCGTGGCGGTGTGTTGCGAACAGCGTGACGGGGATTCGACCACGCTGATCGGAATGGCCGCGAGCTCGTTCACCACCGTGTCGCTCGACCCGCCGCTCGTCTCGGTCTGCGTCCAGAACACCTCGACGACCTGGCCGCGGATCCGTACCGCACCGGCCATCGGGGTCAGCGTGTTCGCCGGCGACCAGATCGAACTCTGCAAGCAGCTCGCCGGGTCGTCGGAGCACCGGTTCGACGGCATCACGCCGCTGAGCACCGATCGCGGGGCGGTCTTCGTGCCCGACGCGGCCGCCCACCTGTCGTGCACGATCCACAACGAGATCCAGGCCGGCGACCACACCGTCGTGTTGCTGGAGATCGAGACCTTGCGCGCCGATCCCGACATCGAGCCCCTGGTCTTCCACGCCAGCACCTTCCGCGCCCTGGAGGCGCGCACGGACCCGACCCGGAAGTGAGTCGCCCAGCACCATGAGCACGGTCGGCCTCGGACTGCCGCTGCCCCGCTCCCCGCGGGAAGCAGCGACCTCCGACGCGCCCACCGACGGGCCGTTGCTCGACACCTTCGGTCGGGTCGCGAAGGATCTCCGGGTCTCGGTCACCGACCGCTGCAATCTGCGGTGCTCGTACTGCATGCCGGCCGAGGGTCTCGACTGGATGCCCACCGACCAGGTGCTGTCCACCGACGAACTGATCCGGGTGCTCACCGTCGCAGTGCGCCACCTGGGAATCGAGCGCATCCGATTCACCGGCGGCGAACCACTGCTGCGCCGCGACCTCGAGGACGTCATCGCCGCCGTCGCGGGCCTCCCGCAGTCGCCCGAGATCGCGATGACGACGAACGGACTCGGACTGACCCGGCGGGTCGGCGGTCTGGTCGACGCCGGCCTCGGCCGTATCAACATCTCGCTGGACACCATCGACCCGGCCCGCTTCGCCGAGATCACGCGCCGGGACCGTCTGTCCGATGTGCTCGACGGCCTGGCGGCGGCCCGCCGCGCCGGGCTCGACCCGGTCAAGGTCAACGCCGTGGTACCCGACCGCAGCGACCTGCCCGGAGTCCCCGACCTGCTCGCCTACTGTCTCGAGCACGGTTACGAGCTGCGCATCATCGAACAGATGCCACTCGACGCCGACCATGCGTGGCAGCGAGCACAGATGGTGACCGCACAGGAGATCCTCGCGACCCTGCGGAAGCGGTTCACCCTGCTGCCCGACCCTGCGCCACGTGGGAGCGCGCCCGCCGCCACGTGGCTCGTCGACGGCCACCGCGGCGCGCACGGCCCGGCACGCGTCGGGGTGATCGCGTCGGTCACCCGGCCGTTCTGCGGGGACTGCGACCGCACCCGGCTCACCGCGGACGGATCACTGCGCAACTGCCTGTTCGCGACGTCGGAAACCGACGTGCGGCACGCGTTGCGCACCCTCCCCGACGACGAGATCGACGCCGCCCTCGCGCGCCTGTGGCGCGCGAACATGTGGGCGAAAGCGGCGGGCCACGAAGTGAACGCGGCGGGCTTCACCCAACCGGATCGGCCGATGTCGGCGATCGGCGGCTAGGCTCGCGTCCGATGCAGCTCACAGTTCGTTTCTTCGCGGCCGCGCGCGCCGCGGCCGGTGCCGAGGAGAAGGTGATCGACGTCGACCCGTCGACCCCGCTCGGCGCCCTCGAGGGCATCCTCGCCGCCGGAAACCCCTCCCTCGCCACGGTTCTCGAACGCTGCTCGTATCTGCGCGACGAGATCGCGTTCTCCGATCGGACGCGTGCGCTCGGCACGTGCACGACACTCGACGTCCTCCCCCCGTTTGCCGGTGGCTGACGCCACACCCGGCCTGTGACCTTAGTCACATCACGGTGCGGTAACAGGATGGGCACGGGACGGCCACTAACCCGTTGAACTGGGATGACGGCCGAAGTGGGTCGGAAGACCCGGATCCGGGCCGAAAATCGCTTGCGTCCAAGCAGGTGATTCAGTCCAACGAACGACGTACTGTTCGAAGCGTCCTCCTCGGAGGTCACGACACAGCAACCAAGACATAACGTCCCACCGGCCGCGCCGAGCCTCGTTCCGCCGGTGGGAACGACAAGCAATCTAGGAACGAGGACGGGGGACCCAACCTCATCCCCTGAGACCGGGCACCACACCAGGTGTCCTCGGGGTTAAGTCCCGGAAGTCGCGGCGACCACCACGACGACCCGGGACCGAGCACCTCTCGCTCGAACCCGACAGCTGACTTCGTAGGCGCGTGGAGAGAGGAAACACAGACATGTCCGGACGTCATCGCAAGCAGACGACCAGCACGGCCGCCAAGACCATCACCAAGGTCGCCCTCACCGGCGCGGTCCTCGGCGGCGGAGCAGCCCTCCTGGGCACCGGTACCGCCAATGCGGCCACCGACGCCGAGTGGAACCAGGTCGCGCAGTGCGAATCCGGTGGCAACTGGGCCATCGCGACCGGCAACGGCTACCACGGCGGCCTGCAGTTCTCCCCGAGCACCTGGACCGGCCACGGCGGCGGCGAGTTCGCCCCAACCGCCGATCAGGCCTCGCGCGAGGAGCAGATCGTCGTCGCCGAGCGTGTGCTCGGTTCGCAGGGCAAGGGTGCCTGGCCCACCTGTGGCACCGGCCTGTCGGGCTCGACCCCGCGCAGCGCGCCGACCGACACCCCGCGTGAGATCGCCCCGGTGCTCCCCGGCGGCAACGGCAGCGTCGACCTGGCGAAGACCACCGAGGACGTCGCCAACCAGGTCACCGACGCCCTCACCGAGGCCGGCGTCAGCCCCGAGATCAAGAACCTCTGGCAGGCGGCCAAGGACAGCGGCGTCACGCTGAACCAGGACCAGATCAAGCTGTTCAACGACAACAAGCACCTGCTGCCCAACCCCTGATCGCCGCTCGACGCCTGATCTGGGACCCAGACGAAGGGCCCCGCACGATGGACCATCCGTGCGGGGCCCTTTTCCATTGGTTTCGACAAGCTCAACCAGCGGGGGTCAGCTCAACCAGCGGGGGGTCAGCTCAACCAGCGGGGGTCAGCTCAACCAGCGGGGGGCGGGGTCAGGCCGAGTTGACCCATTCGTCGGTGCCGTCGTCGAAGAACTGGTGTTTCCAGACTGGCAGGCGGGCCTTGACCTCGTCGACGAGGCGCGAGCAGGTCTCGAACGCCGCCCGACGATGGTCGGCCGCCACCGCGACCACGAACGCGATGTCGCCGATGACGAGGTCGCCGACCCGGTGGGACACCGCGACCGCGCGCACCCCGTGGACCGCGGAGACCTCCGCGACGACCTCGGCCAGGACCTTCGTCGCCGTGGGATGCCCCGAGTAATGCAGCGCGGTCACGGTGCGGCCGCCGTCGTGGTCGCGGACCGCGCCCACGAACCCGACCACCGCACCGGCTTTACCTTCGGCGGCGTCGATGACCATCGCCTCGTGGTCGGCCAGCGTGATCGGCTCGTCGACGACCGCGGTGTGCACCACGTGCGAGCCGGCCTCTCGGGTCATCGGTGGTCGCCTCCGCGGATCTGATCGAGCGCGTGGTGGACGACGCCGGCGAGGACGCCGAGCCCGTCGCGGACCCCGCCGGTCGAACCGGGCAGGTTCACGACGAGGGTCGTCCCGGCGATTCCGGCGAGTCCGCGTGAGAGGACCGCGGTGGGCACCGTCGGCAGCCCGGCCGACCGGATGGCGTCGGCCAGACCCGGGATCTCGACGTCGAGGAGCGGGCGGGTCTGCTCCGGAGTCCGGTCCGTGGGCGTCAAACCCGTTCCGCCCGTGGTGATGACGAGGTCGACCTCGGCGTAGATCGCGGCGCGGAGGGCCTCGCCGACCGGCGGGCCGTCGGCGACGACGTCGCACTCGTCGACGGTGAAGCCCTGCTCGACCAGCCAGGCCTCGATGATCGGTCCGGACCGGTCTTCGTAGACACCGCTGCTGGCGCGGTTCGACGCGACGACGACGCGCGCCACGCGAGGAGTTCTCTGGTCAGTCATGAGCCGGGTCAGACGGTTCGCGGTACCAGTCGCCGGATTTGCCGCCGGTCTTGGCGAGCAGGCGGATGCCGTCCATCTGCGCCCGTCGGTCGACGGCCTTGACCATGTCGTGGAGTGTCAGCCCGGCGACTGCGACCGCTGTCAACGCCTCCATCTCCACACCCGTCTGGCCGGAGGTCGCCACGGTCGCGGTGACCTCGATCGTGTCGGCGCCGATCGCGAAGTCGACCTCCACCGACGACAACGCCAGCTGATGGCACAGCGGGATCAGCTCGTCGGTGCGTTTGGCCGCCATGATCCCGGCGATGCGCGCCGTGGCCAGCACATCTCCTTTGGGCAGCCGCGACTCGCTGAGGAGACCGATCACCTCGGCGGTGGTGTGGAACGTGCCGGCGGCGACGGCGCGACGCTTCGTCGTCGGCTTGGCGCCGACGTCGACCATGCGGGCCGTTCCGGACTCGTCCAGATGACTCAACCGGGAGCCGCCGGCCGGCCCGGTGTCCCGGGCGTCCGACCCACCTTCGTCAGTCCCGGTGGGCGGCATCGACGTCAGCGGTTGACGATGGTCTTCGACTGCACGAACGGCAGGTCGTCGACCGGAAGCGGGAACTCGGTGTCGCCGAACGGCGACAACGCACCCGAGATGTGGGTCGCGAGTTCGGAGACCGCGTGCTCGGCGGCATCGCCGTTCTCGTCCTGCGGCCAGCCGTTGTCGACGTAGTGCTTCTTGCCCTTGGCAGATTCGACGACCTTGCCGGTGCCGGCCCCCGCTTCGCCGGAGGAGGGTGTTTCAGCGCCAGATTTGTTTGCCACGTCGTGCATTGTGCCATGCCGTTCGAATGAACAAGACCCGTGTCCGGGGCGGAAGTCCCGTGCCGGGGCTATGGTCGTCGCAACACAGGTCACGCCCCAGGAGGCGCCCATGGTCGCCCAACCGGTCCAGGTCGCCGGCTACCGGGTGATCACGCGGCTGGGGAGCGGCGGAATGGGCACCGTCTACCTGGTCGAGAATCCGCAACTTCGTCGGCGCGAGGCCCTCAAGGTGATCTCGATCGCCGAGACCGTCGACGAGGAGTTCGCGCGCCGGTTCAGTCGCGAGGCACAGACCGCGGCCGCCCTCGACCATCCGTCGATCGTCACGATCTACCACTACGGCGTCGCCGACGGCGACCCCTGGTTCACGATGGCCTACCTCGACGGCCGTGACCTCCGACGCGCCTCGCTCCGCCCGGACGAGGTGGTGGCCGTCGCCTCCCGGGTCGCCGACGCCCTCGACTACGCACACGAGCACGGCGTGATCCACCGCGACATCAAACCGGGCAACATCATGGTCACTCGCCGCGCGATTAACGACGCCCTCGACCGCGTCGTCGTGCTCGACTTCGGGATCGCGAAGCTCACCACCGCGAGCACCCTGACGGCGCCGTCGTCGTACGTGGGCACCCTCGTCTACGCCGCGCCGGAGATCCTCGACGGCAAACCCGCGGGCCCCGCATCGGATCAGTACGCGCTGGCCTGTACCGCCTACGAATTGCTCTCCGGCGCAACCCCGTTCGATGCCGACACGCAGACCCGTCACATCGTCGCCAAGCTCACGACACGCCCGGCGCCGATCAGCACCTACCGCCCCGAGCTCGCCGCCCTCGATCCCGTCTTCGACCGTGCGCTCGCGCGCGGCCCCCTCGACCGCTACCCCACCTGCGGTGCGTTCGCCGCGGATCTGCGCGCGGCGCTGGGGCGAACCCACTCCGACAACCGGCCACCCGCGCCCGTGGCTACGACCCAGGTCATCACCCCGCCTCCACCGGCGAAACCGACCCCACCGTGGGTCGCCCCATCCCCCGCGCCCCCGACGCCCTCCCACCGGCGACGGTGGCCGCTCGCCCTCGCCGCGGTCGCCGTGGTCGCGGTGCTGGCCGTCGTCGTCGCGATCGGGGTCCTCACCCTCGGCGGCGGCGATGGCGGGGACGCGTCCGACGCCCCGTCGTCGCCGATCGCGGCGGCCGATGCCGGCGCCCAGCTCAGCGCCGGACTCGGGGCCACGTGTTCGATCCGGCACGGAACCGCCTATTGCTGGGGCGACAACGCGGCCGGCCAACTCGGCGACGGCACGACCGACACCCGCCAGACGCCCACGCCGGTCGCCGATCTCAGCGGCGTCACCGCGATCAGCACCGGCGGACCCAACAGCTGTGCGATCGCCGAGCGACTCGCGTACTGCTGGGGAAACAACGACTACGGGCAGATCGGCGACGGCACGACCGACGCGCGGCTGACGCCGACCCGGGTCGCCGGTCTCGCCGATGTCACCGCCGTCTCGACCGCCAACTGGGCCACGTGCGCGATCTCGGCGGGCTCGGCGTACTGCTGGGGCACCAACGACTTCGACCAGCTCGGTGACGGTTCGACCGCGAATCAGTACCGGCCGGTCCGGGTCGCCGGGCTCGACGACGTGACCGCCATCAGCGTCGGTGTGAACTTCACGTGTGCCGTCGCAGCCGGCGACGCCTACTGCTGGGGCCTCAACGACAACGGACAGGTCGGCGACGGCACGACCACCAACCGGGCCCGCCCGACCCGGGTCGCCGACCTGGACGGCGCGACGTCGGTCTCCGCGGGCGCCGCGACCGCCTGCGCGATCGCCGGGGCGAGTGCATATTGCTGGGGCGACAACGCGTTCGGCCAACTCGGCGACGGCACCACCTACGGCCGACGCACGGCGACGCCGGTGTCCGGCCTGGACGGAGTCGAGGCCATCAGCACCGGCACGTCGAACACCACCTGCGCACTCGCGGCCGGGATCGCGTACTGCTGGGGCGCCAATGCCTGGGGCTCGGTCGGCGACGGCACCCTGACCGACCGGCCGGCACCCACCCGGGTGAACGGATTGTCCGATGTCGGCGCGGTGTCCACCGGCGAACGGACCACGTGCGCGCTCGCGTCGTCATACCTGTGGTGCTGGGGTTTCAACGCCACCGGACAGCTCGGCGTCGGGGGCACCGACGACCGTCTGACCCCCACTCAGGTCACGTTCTAGCGTCGGCTCCGTCATCCGGTTGAAGGGTGCCCCGGACCTTTCCCGGTTCGGTATCGTCCCTGCATACGTCTGCGAGAGCAGCCATTTGGCAGCCGCTCTCCCGCCAAGCCAGAAAGAGGTGACGCCGTGCCGTTGAGTCCCGGCACCCACATCGCCGGTTATCGCGTGGTCTCCCAGCTCGGCGCGGGCGGTATGGGCGAGGTGTACCTCGTCGAGAACCTGCAACTCGAGCGGCGGGAGGCCCTGAAGGTCATCTCCACGGCGGTCAGTGCCCAGCCCGGGTTCAACCAGCGCTTCACCAACGAGGCCCGCACCACCGCGAAGCTCGACCATCGCAGCATCATCACCATCCACCAGTACGGCATCGAAGACGGTTCGCCCTGGTTCTCGATGAGTTACGTCGAGGGCAAGGACCTCACCGAAGAACGTCTGACGCCGGCGGAGGTGTCGACGGTCGTCGGACAGGTGGCCGACGCCCTCGACTACGCGCACCGCCACCACGTGGTGCACCGGGACATCAAGCCCGCCAACATCCTGGTCACGCGCGATCCGGCGACGAACGCCGTCGAACGCGCCCTCGTGCTCGACTTCGGCATCGCCAAGCTCGCCGGCTCGGCCAATCTGACCGGCACCCATTCGTTCATCGGGACGGTCGCCTTCTCGGCCCCGGAGACACTCGAGGGCGCCGACGCCACGGCCCGGTCGGACCAGTACTCGCTGGCCTGCACGGCCTACGCGATGCTCGCGGGGCAGCCGCCCTTCGTCGGACAGTCCGAACCGTCGGTGATGCTGGGCCACATCCAGCGCCCGGTTCCCCACATCGGCCAGCTGCGCGGCGACCTCGCGCACCTCGACCCGGTGTTCCAGCGCGCCCTGTCGAAGAATCCCGCATCCCGCTACCCCGACTGCCGCAGTTTCGCAGCCGCCTTGAAGTCGGCGCTCGAATCCCCTGCTGCACAGGGCAACACGATGATCGCGGGTTCGGTTCCGCCGCCCACCCTCGTCGGCGGTGGCACCGGCGGCCCGTCCACGGGTCACCCCTCGGCACCCCAGCAGCAGTTCGGCCCACCCCATGGCCAATACACCCCGCCGCCGCAGCCGACGATGACCGGACCGTCGGGCCCGCAGCCGCTGATGAACAAGCCGTCGGGGCCCCAGCCGATGTACTCCTCGGCCCCTCACCTCTCGGGCCCGCACGCGCAGCCCGGGCATCCCCAGGTCGGCTACCCGGGTATGCCGCCGGTCCCGCCGAAAAAGAAGAAGCGGACCGGCCTCATCGTCGCCGGCGTCCTCGGCGCCGTGTTGCTGCTGGTGGTCGCCGCCGTCGTGGGACTCGCTGTCCTGGGCAGTACCGTCGCCGACCCGGAGAAGGCGACCGTCGCGCAACCGGTGGTGAGCACGAACTTCGGCAGCAGCTGCGCCGTGGTCAACGGCAGCGTGCACTGCTGGGGCGACAACGACTCCGGTCAGCTCGGCGACGGTTCCACGACGCCGCACACCCGACCGGTGGCGGTGACCGGGGTCGCCAACGCGACCGCGGTCACCACCGGCGGCTACCTCACCGGCGAGAACGCCTACGTCTCGACGGCCTGCGCCATCGCCGCCGGCGACGCATTCTGTTGGGGCAACAACCATTACGGCGAAGTCGGCAACGGTTCCAGCGGTTCGACGGTGGACTCCGCGACCAAGGTCGGCGCCATCTCCGACGTCAAGGCGATCTCCACCGGCTGGGGCACCACCTGCGCGGTCGCCGGCACCGACGCCTACTGCTGGGGCAACAACGAATACGGCCAGCTCGGCACCGGCGGTGGCACCGACCCGGTCTCGGCACCGACGAAGATCCCCGGGCTCGGCGTGGTCACCGACATCACCACCGCCTACGGCACCACCTGCGCGGTGTCGGACGGCTCGGCGTTCTGCTGGGGCGCCAATGACAACGGGCAGATCGGCGACGGCAGCACGACGGCGCGCTCGGCACCGGTGAAGGTCGGCTCGCTGACCGATGTCACCGACATCACCGTCGGCGGCTATCACGAGGCATCCGACGACGACGATCCGAACACGAACACCAGCACGTACTTCCAGACGACCTGTGCGGTCGCCGGTGGCGACGCGTGGTGCTGGGGTTCGAACGCCTACGGCCAGATCGGCGACGGCACCACCGAGACCCGCCAGGCCCCCGTTCAGGTCGGCAATCTGAGCGGCGTCTCCGCCATCTCCACCGACTGGGGCACCACCTGCGCGGTCTCCGACGACCGGGCCTTCTGCTGGGGAGACGACGACCGCAGCCAGCTCGGCTCGTCCGGCGGGTCGGTGAAGATCCCCCGCGAGGTCTCGACGCTGACCGACGTCACCTCGATCTCGACCGGCAACGGGACGTCGTGCGCGATGGCGGCCGCGTCGGTGTACTGCTGGGGATTCAACAACGACGGTCAGGTCGGCGATGGTTCCAGCGGCGACGGCGCCAACCGCACGACGCCCACGAAACTGACCATCTAGCCGCCTCGCCCCTAGGACTCGCGCGATCCGATCAGCGCCTCGGACACGGTCTCCGCGGCCGTGCGGAGCGCCCCGACCGCGCGGGCCCGGAGCCCGTCGTCGAATCGGGCGACCGGCCCGGAGATCCCGACCGCCATGGGCGTGGGCGCACCGGGGACGGCGACCGCCATCCCGCAGACGCCGACCTCGTGTTCCTGTTCGTCGGTGGCGACCCCGCTCGCCCGTACCTGCTCGACGGCCGCGAACACACCCGACAGCGACGTGACGCTCCACTGGGTGGCGGGGGTGAGCCCGGCCTGCGTGACGTGTTTGAGGATGCGTGCATCGTCGAGTTCGGCGAGCACGGCCTTGCCGACCGCGGTGTTGTGCATCGTGACCCGACGGCCGACCTCGTTGTTGGTGCGCATGCTGTGCGGGGACGGAACCTGGGCCACGTAGATGACCATGTCGCCGTCGAGGACGGCGAGACTGGCGGTCTCGCTGAGTTCGCCGACCAGGGAGGCGAGGACGGGTGCGGCGACCGCGCCGAGCTGCCGGTTGGCCACCTCGCCGAGTCGGATGAGCCGGGGCCCCAGGGCGTACGACCGGTTCGGGAGCTGCCGGACATAGCCGATTCCCACGAGTGTCCGCAGCAGCCGGTGGATGGTCGGGGGCGGCAGCGGGGACTCCGCCGACAGATGGCTCAGTGAGCACTCGCCGCCGGCGCGGCCGATGAGCTCGAGCAGTTCGAATGCGCGCTCGACGGATTGCACACCGCCGGAGTTCCCCGCCATCACCACCTCCACAGTCCGACATCACGCTACGTTCCATGATGTGAAACCACAATCCGGTCCGTCAGCTCACATGGGTGGCCGCATCCGGCAGTTCTGGAGTAAACTCCGCTCTGCGGAATTTGATTTCCATTGATTCGACATGAAGGGGCGCCCGTGAGCGTGCAACCCGGTCGCCTCGGCGCGGCCTTCCTCGCCGAGATCGAGGCCGCCCTCGCAACGTCGGACGCGGTCCTGTCCGATCGGTATCCGGGTGACGACGGGAGCCGGCAGCCGGTCCACACGGTCTATGTCCCCGCCGACCGGTACTCCGCGGATCTCCCCCAGGCGTGGGGACGAGCGGCTCTCGAGGCGGCTGCCGACCACGGCGGTCTCGCCGCGATCGCCCGCTCGACCGTCGCCCGGACCGACTCGGCGGCCACCGCCCTCGCAGATCTCGTCGAGAACAAGCTACGCACCGAGCCCATCGAGGATCTGCGCATCGACTTCGAGGACGGTTACGGTGTCCGCGCCGATGACGAGGAGGACGCGCACGTCAGCGCCGCCGTCGCCGCGATCCGGGCGGCCGGCGACGCCTCACCGCCGTTCCTCGGCATCCGCTTCAAGTGTTTCGAGACCGACGTGCGCGCCCGCGGCCTGCGCACCCTAGACCTTTTCGTCGCCGGTCTCGCGGACACCGGCGAACTCCCGGCGGGGTTGACCCTCACCCTGCCCAAGGTCACCTCGACCGATCAGGTGCTCGCGATGGTCACGGTCGCCCGGGAACTCGAGCGGGTCCACGGATTCGCCGACGGCCGTATCGGTTTCGAGATCCAGGTGGAGACGCCGCAGTCGGTGATGGGTGCCGACGGCACCGCGGCCGTGGCGGCGATGATCCAGGCCGGCGAGGGCCGGGTGACCGCACTGCACTACGGAACCTACGACTATTCGGCGTCCCTCGGCATCGCCGCGGCGTATCAGTCGATGGAACATCCCGTCGCCGACCACGCGAAGGCCGTGATGCAACTCGCCGCGGCCGGCACCGGTGTGCGGTTGTCGGACGGGTCGACGAACATTCTCCCCGTCGGAGACGCCGAGGCCGTCGAAGCCGGCTGGGCGTTGCACGCGCGACTGGTCCGGCGCCACCTCGAACGCGGCTTCTATCAGGGGTGGGACCTCCACCCCGCGCAGCTCGTCACCCGCTTCCTGGCCACATACGCCTTCTATCGCGACGGATTCGATTCCGCCGCAGTGCGTCTGCGCAACTACGCGCACAAGCTCGAGTCGTCGGTGCTCGACGAACCGGCGACGGCCCGCGCACTCGCCGGCTTCATCCGACGCGGCGAGGTGTGCGGCGCGCTGACCGTCGACGAGGTCGAGACCGCGACCGGTCTGCCCATCGAGAAGGTGCGCGACTTCGCACTCCCCCACTCACAGAGGACAACCCGATGACCGCGACGCCGTACTACACCCCCGCCGGCGGACTCCCGCCGCAGACCGATCTCCTCAGCGACCGCGCGGTCGTCACCGAGGCATACACGGTGATCCCTCGTGGCGTGCTGCGCGACATCGTCACCTCGGTGTTCCCCGAGTGGACCGACACCCGCGCGTGGGTGCTCAACCGTCCGGTGCCCGGCGGCGCGCAGACCTTCGCCCAGACCATCGTCGAGGTCGCCCCGGGCGGCGGATCGGCTGCGCCCGAACCACAGTCGGAGGTCGAGGGTTTCGTCTTCGTCACCGCCGGTGCGCTGACCGTGACCGTCGAGGGCGTGGAGCACACGCTGACCGACGGCGGCTTCGGTTACCTGCCCGCGGGCACACCGTGGTCGGCGCACAACCGCGGCGACGTCCCCGCATCCTTCCACTGGATTCGCAAGCGTTACGAGCCCATCGCGGGTCACGAACCGGCCCCGAAGTTCGGCAACGAGCGCGACATCGAGCCCACCCCGATGCCCGACACCGACGGCGCCTGGCGCACAACGAGAATGCTCGACCCCCAGGACCTCGCCTACGACATGCACGTCAACATCGTGACCTTCGAGCCCGGCGCATCGATCCCCTTCGCCGAGACCCACGTGATGGAGCACGGTCTGTACGTCCTGGAGGGCAAGGCCGTCTACCGCCTCAACGAGGACTGGGTGGAGGTCCAGGAGGGCGACTACATGTCCCTGCGCGCCTTCTGCCCGCAAGCCTGCTACGCCGGCGGACCGTCGAACTTCCGCTACCTCCTCTACAAGGACGTGAATCGGCAGATCGTGCTCTGAACTGAACGAGCAGGGACGGAATGGGCCGCAAACTGCCACGCCGCTCGTCCACCTGGTCACAACCGCTTGACTGGCGGGCCCGAGACAACTCGTCCTGCTGCGGTGACTCCCACCTCAACCTCGTCTCGTGACCGCATCCGGGCCGGTTCTAGTGATCCCTACGGGTCGCGCCACAACCTGACGTAGCCCGGACTTAGTATGTGCGCTATGGCCGGACGACAGTTGAAAGAGATCTTCCGCGCGTTCCGCACTCGGGATGAGCTGGCGTTTCGGCGAGCAGCGATGGAGATCATCGAGGAAGAGCAAGCCAAGCACCACAACGCCCTCGCGCGGGACCTGCAGAAGCTCCTCGCTGCTGGCGGCGGTCAGGTCGACGGTGGGTCCTCAATTGTTGTGCCGGCCCCGCCCAAAGATCGCGAGGGCGAGTGGGACCTCGGCGAGGTTCGCGAGCCTCAGCGTCTCTTAGAGGATCTGATCCTCCACAAATTGGTGCTCTCGAACTTGGAGAGCATCGTCGAGGAGGTTCGGAAGTGGCCCGTGTTGGATGCCGCAGGCTTGCCGCGGCGTCAACGGCTTCTGCTTCAGGGGCCACCGGGATGCGGGAAGACGACTGCTGCCGAGGCCTTGGCAGCCGAGCTGGGTCGCCCGCTATTGGTCGTTCGACTCGACGCGGTCGTGTCTTCCTACCTGGGAGAGACAGCGAGCAATCTTCGGCGGATACTCGAGTACGCCGATCAGGCGCCGTTTGTCGTTCTGTTCGACGAGTTCGACGCGTTGGGCCGGTCGCGCGACGACGGATCCGAGCACGGCGAGATGAAGCGCGTAGTGACTGCATTCCTCCAAATGACCGACCGCTATCGCGGACCTAGTCTGCTTCTCGCAGCCACTAATCACCCTTCCCTACTCGACGAGGCTTTATGGAGACGCTTCGACGAGGTACTCACGTTCGGTTTGCCCACAGTCCACCAGTTGCGTCAGGTCTTGCGACTTCGCCTCAAGGGCGTACCGCACAGAAACATCGAAATCGATTTGCACGCGAGCGCATTGAAAGGTCTGCCCCATGCCGCAGCCGAGAAGCTCATCATCGATGCCCGTCGCAACGCACTACTTCGAAACTCGCCCATAGTCGAGACGCAGGATGTGAAGAGGGCGCTAACCGGCGTTACGTCACGGCCGTGGTGACACCATGCCCGAACATTTACTTCTTCCAAACCCTAGGCAACTCCAGTCACGCCGCACCGGCGGCGCTGGGGGCGGCACACCTCAGCGTCAGCGTGGTGCCCACGGCACTCACCTGCGCCAGCAGTTGGCGACGGCTCGCAGGCCGGTTCAGCTGAACGCGGGAGTCGACCCAAACCTGGTGTTCAAAATCAAGGCTCAAGCACGGCCGGAAGACTCTTCGTTTGAAGGTCGCGGACTCCAAGTTCTCGGCGAGACTGTCGATTACACCTACTTCGTCCTCGCCGGCGACCAGGGCGCGGCGCTCGACGAAGCCCTTGAGTGGTATGTCCGGACCGGCAACTTTCGGTCCTTCTTCAACCAGGTAGACGATATCGAGCCGTACGGACCCGAAGACCGGACTGGACCGGGGGTTGATCCTCTCACATCGTCGACCACAGTCGTGGTGGTCGACGTGTCCGTCTGGGCATCCGGGAACTATCAGGAAGCCTCGCAGCGAGCGGGTCTCCTAGAGTCAATCGTCAACGGCAACAACGGGACCGTGCTGCTTCGCACAGTGTCAGCTCGACGAACCTACTTCCGTGTCCAGGTTGATGCGACGGGACTCTCCGACCTTCTGAATACGAGCGTCGTCGAGTTAGTCCGAACACCGCCCGTGCCATTCTTGGACTTCCGAGACTGGCGATCACTCAATGTGACGAACCTGACTCGCACTTTTGAGGATTCCGAGGTGGTGGGGGTCCTGGATGACTCACCCGAATCATCGCACCCCCTTCTGGACAGCCTGGTCTTATCAGATGAGTCTCTGGCCCCAAGCGGATACGTGTGGCAGCAGCGCGGAAGCCATGGCACCGAAGTGACCGGACGGGTGCTTCTACCTGCACTCCACGAGGAACTCCGCGACGCTGAGCCGATCACGGCTGTTGGAACAGTCCGATCTGTGCGGATCCTCGAACCAGACCCAGATCGCCCACAGCATCCCCCTAGATTTGCTACTTATGCACCACCGCACATCCTTGTTGAACAAGCTATCCGCCACCTGCACGAAAGCTACAACGTCCGCATTTTCAACATTTCGGTGGGATACGACGAACCGTTCAACGACCTTCATGTGGGGCCACTCACCGAAATTCTGGACGACCTGGTACGAGAACTCGGAATCGTCGTAGTGGTCCCGAGTGGCAACGCGCCAATCGATCTCAACGCACGCACCTTAAGCGGGCACCACATCATTGATGACAAGCCAGAATTCTTCTTTAGCCCCGAGCACAGGCTTGCAGAGCCCGCTCCTGCCGCGTTGGCCGTGACGGTCGGCAGCATCGCCCTCAGTGGGGCTCCCGCTGAGATCCCTAGTCATTTCGGCTGGCAAGCCGCTGCCTCCGAGAACGAAGCATCGCCGTTTAGTCGCAGCGGCCCTGGGCTAGGAACGAACAAGAAGCGCGCCAACAAGCCGGACTTGACGCACTACGGCGGAAACACCGTGGTGAACGACAGCGGAGGTGCGATCTTTAATGACCCTGGAGCCTCAATTGTCAGCATCTCGACGGGAGGGCCCGCCGGAAGTATCTTCGCCGCCGTAAACGGCACAAGCTTCGCAGCGCCAGCTGTTGCCCGCGTGGCAGCCGACATCGCGTATGCCTACCCAGATGCGAAAGCCAACCTCATCCGCGCTCTACTCGCTACTGGTTCGGCGCACAGTAGCCCCGCCGCAGTTCTGTCGGAACCACACAGCCGCAGTAGGGTTTACGGACATGGCCGCCCAACGACCCCGTCCGCAACTGCAAGCGACGCGAGCCGTGTCACTATGACGTTTGAAGGATCTTTGCCGGTCGACACGGTGCAGATTCATCCTGTACCAATACCTGACGAGTTCCGGTCAGGTAGCAAGCGCGACCGCTCAATTGCGGTTGCCCTCGCGTTCGACCCGCCCGTCCGGCGACAGCGCCGGGAGTACCTGGCTGGGTCGATGAAGTTCGAGGTCTACCGCGACATAGACCCCGATGAACTAGCCAGAATTCTCACCCGTCAGGACCCAGATGATCCATCAGAACCCATTGCAGATCGCCGAAGACTTAACTTCAAACCTGGGGTAAACACTTTTACTCACAGCACCCTTCAACTGCGCAGCTGGGTCGGCAAGCAGTCGTTCCCGAACGATGCAGACACTTTCTATGTCGCAGTCACTCACAAAGCGCAGACGTGGGCACGGGAAGATCCAGAGTATCAGCGGCAGGATTATGCGCTGGCAGTGACGCTCGAGGATCGAGACTTAGTCACGGCGAACCTGCACGAGATCCTCAAAGCGCGTCTCCGACTACCGACAAGAGTTCGCGTTCGCTCCTGAGGTGGCGCCGGCTTGAAACCCGGATTTACTACCGATCGAAGCATCTCCGACACTTGCCGCGTATGTCGACACCGGAGACGCTCCTGGTCCAAGAACGCTGACGCTCCACCACATAGGACGGCCAGCCCGCCCTCCTCGTCTCCCGCACAAGAGGATGACGCACCTCCGCATTCTAGAGGCTTGCAGCACAGCGCTTTCGGCGATTTTGACCAACCAATCGCGGCCGTCAACTATCCAAACCGCAGGCGCGGCGTAAACCTAGCGCGCAAGTTCGAGCAGCCTGGGACAGCTAATGCCACCCAACTGGACGTACTCGTAGGACACCGCGCGGTCGACCAATCAACGATGGTGGGATTCTGTTCTCAGTTCGACTCGGTCTCCTACACAATGAGTCTCGACACCCGACCGACGACCAACGTCTGTCGGGATCGGGATCGGGATCGGGATCGGGAGGCTGAGCGATCCTCGTCAGTAGACATTCCGGTCCGGTGGCGCCATAACCAAGAACGGTCCGAGCGCTTCGTCGCGCCATCCCCAGTGGCGCCGTCGACCGAAAACCTAGAAGGAGACCATCGCGGCGGCGCGGTAGAAACCCCGAAGCCGTCCCCCTTTGACTCCACACCTCGCCTCATCTCGATAAATTGTCTGGTCTGGATCTGTGTGCACGTGGTGTGCGCGTCCACCGTCACGCTCCCGTTCCTGTCGTACCGTGGAAGCGATGCGTATCGCGGTGGTGGAAGACGACGACGGGGTCGGTGACGCACTCGTCGACGCCCTGAACGAGGTCGGCCACGAACCTCGTCGGATGCGCCGCGGTGCCGATCTCCTCCTCGGTCACCGGGAATTCGACCTCGCACTGCTGGACCTGGGATTGCCTGACGAGGACGGGCTGACCGTGCTGCGCCGATTGCGGGCGGTGAGTGAGATGCCGGTCGTGGTGCTCACCGCGCGGCAGGACGAGCGGTCGGTGGTGCGGGCGCTCCGCGGGGGTGCCGACGACTATGTGGTGAAACCGGCGCGCCTCGGCGAGTTGATGGCGCGCCTGGAAGTGGCCGCCCGTCGGCGCACCGCCGACGCACCGGCACCCGCGGCGCGACAGATCGCCACCGGCGACATCGTCGTCGATCTCGACGCGCGACTGGTGACCGTGGCCGGCACCGACGTCGCCCTCACTCCCAAGGAGTTCGAACTCCTCGCGCACCTCGTCACCCGCCGGGGTGAGGCCGTGAGCCGCGAACAGTTGATGGATGCGATCTGGGGCGACGCCTACGTCGCCATCTCGCGCAGCCTCGACGTCCACATGACCGCGCTCCGGGCGAAGCTCGGCAGGCCCGGCGTGATCGAGACGATCCGCGGGTACGGCTACCGCTGGGGTTCCTGAACGATGTGGCGGCGCGTGCTGCTCGTGCTCGTCGTCTATTCGGCGATCGTGGTCCTGGGTCTGGCGGTCCCCCTCGCGACGACGGCGAGTCGTGAACGGCTGCAACGGTTCACCGAGAGCCGGACCGCGTCCGCGGTCTACTTCGCCGACCTCGCCGATCGGGACCCGGAGATGCGGGGTACGGAACTCCAGCGGGCCGCCGAGCGCTACCGCGACCTCTACGACGAAGGCGTGGTGGTGGTCGATCGAGCCGGCACGACGCGCGCCTCGGCCGGCCTCGCAGCCCGGTCACCCGCGGTCGCCGAGGCCGTCTCCGAGGCATTGCGCAATCAACGCACGCGGATCGCGTCGGGGCTGACGCCCTGGTCGCCCGACTCGGTACTCGTGGCCATGCCGATCGGCACGGGCACCCAGGTCGACGGCGCGGTCGTCATCGAGGCGTCGACGACGGCGGCGAAACGCGATGTCGTCAGAACGTGGGCCGTGATCGCCGCCGGGGCCCTCGCGATGCTCGTGATCGGGTCGATGATCGCGGTTGCGTTGTCGCGGTGGACGGTTCGCCCACTCACGGCGTTGTCGGCACGGGTGCGCTCGCTGCGCGCCTCGATCATCGACAGCGGCCCGTCGGCGAACGACACGACCCCGGACGGATCGCCCGGTCAACGCCACACCGGCCCACCGGAGGTCCGCGAGCTGGCCCGGATCTTCGACGCGATGGCGGACGACGTCGAGAACGCCACCGCCGCCCAGCGCCGCCTGGTCGCCGACACCGCGCACGCACTTCGTAATCCGTTGGCGGCGGTCCGCTTTCGCCTCGACACCCTCGGCCTCGGATTGACCGGCCGCTCGCTGGAATCGCATCGGAAGACCGTCGTGGAGATCGACCGGCTCGACCGCATCGTCGACGACCTACTCGTCCTCGCCACCGCCGAGTCGCGGCCCGCCGGTTCCACCACAGGGGTCTGCGACGTCGCCGCCGTGCTGGTCGAGCGCCACGATTTCTGGGCGGACGCGCTCGCCGACGCGGGGATGTCGGCGTCGATCGCTTCGCCGCCCCGGCCGATGATCGCCGCACTCGACGAGGACGACCTCATCCGGGCGACGGACGTCCTGATGAGCAACGCGGTCAACCACGCCGGGGAAGGTGCCCACGTAGAGCTGGGCTGTCGATCCGAGGGAGCGCGTATCCGGGTCTGGGTCGCCGACACCGGCCGTGGCGTGACGGCCGACGACTTGCCACGCATCACGGAGCGGTTCTTCCGCGCGTCGGCCGACAGCGGGCCCGGCTCCGGACTCGGATTGGCCATCGCGGCGGCCCTTGTCGAAGGAGTCGGAGGCGAACTGAGGGTGACCGCCGGACGCCCCGCGGGACTGCGGGTGGACCTCTGGATCCCGGCCTCCGACGTCCCGTTCCACTAGGCCGAGGACGACCTGTCCTAAGGGACTGTTAGGAAACGGCGATCGGCTTCCGTTCCGCCTGTGACTGCGTTCACAGTGTTTAGGGGCACCGACGCCGGACCGGGTCGGGTGCACGTTCGACGACCTGGAGGACCCTGATGACCGACTCGCCCACCCGGCAGCCCGCGAACGCCCGGAGCGCACCGCCGACGTCGTCGGCCGCGGCGACGCGTCGTGCCGTGCTCAACACCCTGCGCGGGTCCTCCGGCAACCTCGTCGAGTGGTACGACGTCTACGTCTACACCGTCTTCGCGACGTACTTCGAGAGCCAGTTCTTCGACTCGGCCGACAAGAACTCGACCGTCTACGTGTACGCCATCTTCGCCGTCACCTTCCTGATGCGGCCGGTCGGCTCCTGGTTCTTCGGCCGGTACGCGGACCGCCGGGGCCGCCGGGCGGCGCTGACGTTCAGCGTGTCGTTGATGGCGGCGTGCTCATTGGTCATCGCGCTGACACCGGGTCGCGAGTCGATCGGCGTGTGGGCGGCGGTCGTCCTGGTGCTCTGTCGACTGGTACAGGGATTCGCGACCGGTGGCGAGTACGGCGCGTCGGCCACCTACATGTCCGAGGCGGCCACCCGGGAGCGTCGCGGCTTCTTCTCGTCGTTCCAGTACGTCACGCTCATCGGCGGACATGTGCTGGCGCAGCTCACCCTGCTGGTGATGCAGGGCTTCCTCGACTCCGACCAGATCTCCGACTTCGGTTGGCGTATAGCGTTTCTCATCGGCGGCGTGGCCGCGGTGGTCGTCTTCTGGCTGCGCCGCAGCATGGACGAGTCGCTCACCCCGGAGCAGTTGGAGGCCGTCCGCAGCGGGGCCGACTCCGAGTCCGGCTCGATTCGCGAACTCGTCCTGAACTACTGGCGCCCTCTGCTGGTCTGCTTCCTGGTCACCATCGGCGGCACCATCGCCTTCTACACCTACAGCGTCAACGCACCGGCCATCGTCAAGACCGCCTACGAGGACCACGGTCGCACCGGGACCTGGATCAACCTCATCGGTTTGATCTTCCTGATGGTGTTGCAGCCGATCGGCGGAATGATCAGCGACAAGGTCGGACGCAAACCGGTCCTCATCTTCTTCGGCGTCGGCGGTGTCCTGTACACCTACGTCCTGATCACCTACCTGCCCCAAACCACCTCGGTGGCAACGTCGTTGACCCTGCTCGCCATCGGCTACATCATCCTCACCGGCTACACCTCCATCAACGCGATCGTGAAGGCGGAGCTCTTCCCCTCTCACGTCCGCGCGCTGGGAGTGGGTCTGGGCTACGCGCTAGCGAACTCGGCGTTCGGCGGCACCGCGCCGCTGATCTATCAGGCCGCGAAGAACGGCGGTCATGTCCCGTGGTTCATCGCCTACGTCACCGTCGTGATCGCGGTGTCGCTGATGGTCTACATCTTCGTGCTGCGCAACAAGGCGGAGACCCCCCTCGATCGCGAGCAGGGGCGGGCCTTCCTCGACGCAGAGGCCGTTGCCCGGCGGGCCTAAGGTGTCATCATGTCGTTCGCGCGCGGGCCGGTGGACCGGCGGACTCTGCTCCGCGGGACCACCGGCCTGGGCGCGCTGCTTCTCCTGACCGCGTGCGGAACAGAGCGTGGCGCACCGGTCCGCCTCGCGGCGGGCGAGCCCGGTGGCTTCTTCTGGGAGTTCGCCGGTCTTCTCGCCGCGGCGGCGGACCGGTCCGGCGCGCCGGAGATCCGCCCGCGGCAATCCGGCGGCTCGGCCGAGAACCTCGACGCCCTGGCGGACGGTTCCGCCGAACTCGCGATCAGCCTCAGCGACACGGCCATCGAGCGAACGGGGACGCAGCTGACCGCTCTCGGCTGCGTGTACGAGAACTACTTCCAGGTGGCGGTCCGCACCGGGTCCGGGATCGCGACGGTCGCCGACCTGCGCGGGCGGTCGGTGAGTGTCGGAGCACCGGGGTCCGGCGCCGCCGGGCTCTCCGAGCGGGTACTCGCCGCAGCCGGCCTCGACGCCGGCCGCGACATCCGCCCGGTCCGGCAAACGATGGCCGACGCCGGCGCCGCCCTCGCCGCCGGAGAGGTCGACGCCGTCATGTGGGCGGGCGGTCTGCCGACCCCGGCGTTCACCGACCCGCGCGTGCCGATCGTCCTGCTCGACCTCGGTGACGTGGTCGCGGGCTTACGACAGCGGTTCGGACCCGCGTACGAGCCCGTACGCATCCCCGCCGACATCTACGGCCGGCACCCAGCAGTCACCACCGTCGGGATCGCGAATCTCCTTCTCGCCCGACGGGATGTACCGGACGTCACCGCCGCGGCCATCGTCGACGTGCTGCTCGACCAGGCCGCACACCTCGTGCCCGCCCAGGCGATCGGCAGCCAGTTCCTCGACGCGCAGTCGTTAATCCTCACCGGACCCATCCCCCTGCATCCGGGTGCCGCGGGCGAGTACCGCCGTCGGCACGGGTGAATCGCAGCCGCTCGGCGACGGGTCGCGGTCCGTGATACACCTAGGCCGACGAGTCGAGGGTCGAGAGGATCACATGAAACTGGTGGCTTCCCGCCGCGCCCAGTTCGTTGCCGGATTGTTCGTGACCACGCTGATCGCCGCCGGTTGCGGCACGTCAGACGCGGACGAGTCACCCTCCGGAGCCGCAACGACCGGGGTGTCGACGACGACCGCAGCCGCCGGCGACACGACGGGCCCCGTTCCTGTCGTGGAGAATGCGAAGCCCACCGAGACCACGGTCATGGGCGAGGACGATGTCGAGGTGACTCTCACCGGCCCGATCGCAACGAAGTACGCGTCGGCGACCGAGGCACAGCGGGCCGCCCTGGGCAAGCCGTTGACCGGCGATCACAACGCGGGGACACGAGAGAGTGGCGTTGTCTACCAACAGTTCCGCGGTGGCGTGATCATCGCGAGGAACAGCGACCCCGCAACGCCTGGGTACATCGTCACCTCCGGCAAGATCCGGGACGCCTGGAACACCGAGCGCGCTCCGGACGGCACCCCGTTGCTCCTCGGCACCAACGGCTCGGCCGGGCCGCTCGGTGTGCCCACGAGCGACGTGACGGTCGACGGTGACCTCGAGGTGGTCACCTTCGAGCACGGCGAGATCTCCGAGAACACCGAGACCGGCGAGGTGACCGTCACGGTCAACGGCAAGATCGTGCCCTCCGGTTTGCGGTGAGGCGATGAGACGTCGGATTGTCGCGGTGGCTGTCAGCGTGATCGCGCTCGTGGCCGGTGGTTGCTCGACTCCGCCGGACCAGCAGTCGTCAACGCCATCAACGTCTTTCGGTACGCCATCGGCTGCGCACGGACCCGCGACGGCTCCCCCGGTCCCCGCGGGGACCGAATCCTTCGACGTCGTCCGCGTCGAGTATCTCGATTCCGACGATGCCGACCCCGCCGAGAACTGGGCCGATCTGTACCTGCCTGCGGGCGCCCGCGACGACGACTCGCTGCCGCTGGTGACGATCATCCACGGTGGCGGTTGGGAAAGCCGGGCCGGTGCAGAGCAATTCGACGAGATGGCCAGAGACCTCGCCGACCGGGGGTTGGCCGTCTACAACGTGGAGTACCGACGTCTGGGCACCGGCGGAGGGTGGCCTACGACCTTCCACGATGTGGCTCGAGCACTCGACCATGTGCCCGAATTGGCAGAGACCCACCCCCAGTTGCGAATCGATGACGAGTTGGTGATCGGTCACAGCGCCGGTGCGCAATTGGCCGTGTGGGGCGGCACCCGCCATCGCCTCACCGACGACGAGGTGGGTTCGCGTCCGGCCTTCGTGCCCTCTCGGGCAGTGTCCATCTCCGGCCCGCTCGACATGCGTTTCGCCGCCGACCACGGCAACAACCGGGTGATCACCCATGTCCTGGGTGGCACACCACGACAGGTCCCCGCGCGCTATGACTCGGTCGACCCCATCCGCAACCTCGATCCGGCGCTACCGGTCACCTTGTTCCACGGACTGGCCGACGACGATGTCGATCCGACCAACTCCCGCCGCTACGCGACCGCCCTTGACGCCGCCGGCGGCTCGGCCGAGCTGCACCTGTTCGACGGCGAGACCCACACCTCCCTCGTCCACCGCCAGTCCCCGTCCTACACCCGAATCCTCGACCGGCTCACCGAGATCACGCGGACCGACATCGATGAGCTGCGCGACGAATAGCTACGCCGCCTCTCGGACGACTGGTGCTGAGCGAGTCTCGTTGCGCTGCTTCCATTCCCACACCGCATAGAGCACCTCGGTGGTGTAACCCAAATCCATCCGACCCCCACCGATCGGCACCGTCGCATCTACCCCGATCCGTTGATCGGGTCGCCACCCGCCCGGCCTCGAAGTCGGTGGCGCCACCTCGATCTCAGTGCCGTCCGGGCGTTGAAACGTGAACCGCTGCTTCCCGTGCGCGGTGATCGAGAACTCGCCCCGATGCAACGACCGATGACACGACCCACACAACAAGATCAGGTTGTCCGGATCCGTCCGCCCACCCGCCGACCACAACTGCACATGATGGGCATGCAGATGACGCGTCCGACCACACCCCGGCACCTGACAACACCGATCCCGCACGAACAACGCCCTGATCAGGGCTTTGTTCGGCACCCGCTTCCGACGCCCCACCCCCAACAACGCCAGCTTGCCGGGCTGCCCGGGAACCCGGCGACTCGCCACATCCCGCGTCGACGCCCCGCACCGGGCTTCGGCCACCTCAGCCTCCGACAACGCCGGACCATCATCGAGATGAGCCGACTCCACACCCTCACCGGCATGGATCAGGATCTCCGCACCCGGCGCAAGATCGGGCATCGAAATCCCGTCATGCACCATGTCGGCCATCGCCACCACCGCCGGCGCCACATTCGACGGCACCTGCCGCCACAGATCCCGACGCCGAGACGGAACCACCTCCGAATCCTCAGGTGCCGAACCGGCTTCAGTGTTCCGCGGAACACTCTCCACAGTGGGCAGATCCGGATCATCGCAGGTCCGGGTGCGTTCATACTCCGCCCGCACCGACCCAGCAAGGAACCGCGCACCATCCAACGGACTCAACCGCAACGACACCGACAACGACCCGTCATCGTTCCACGTCCACCGACCGGTCGACTCCACCGGTGGCCGGCTTTCCTCTTCGACGCCACGGTTGCGGTCGATCTGGCCCATCGCCCGTACCGCCCGATCCAACTGACTCGCCGTCGTCGACAACGCCAGATTCACCAACTCCGCCTCACGCTCCGGCGTGGCGACTCGCGTCAACGCGCGGACCTTCGAATACGACAACCGACCTTCGCGAAACGCCGTGCGGATCACCGGCAATTCCCGTATCGCCTTGGCGACCCTCAACTGCTCATGCGCCGTTCGCGGTGCGATGCCGGCCTTCCACGACAACCAGTGCGCCAGCGAATGAATCCCCGGCCCCCGCCACGACTCCCGCCCATCCAATTCCGCCACCAGTACAAGGAAGTTCGCTGTCAGCGCCGTGATCTGCGCGGCGTAACCCAGCACCCGCGCCTCGAGCACCTCATCAGACAACGACGCCGGATCCGCATCGTCGAACATCGACGACACATCCCCACCGCAACGAAAAGCACTGACCCCCACCGCAACCCCCAGACCCGAACGAGATGTACAGCAACAAGATATCGCCCGGCACCGACAAACTTTCGGAGCTCAACCCGAGGTCGAGAGTGTTCCGCGGAACACTGCGCCGGCTGCGGCGACCTCGACTCAGCTCGCCGCACTCTCCCGCTGCGCGACCTTGGGTTCGATCACCTCGGTCGCGTAGGTCTTCCCCCACTCGTTGAGGGCGGTGACGAAGGGGCGCAACGCCCGTCCCTGTTCGGTGAGCGAATACTCAACTCTCGGAGGGACTTCGGGATAGGCCGTACGCTGCACGATGCCGTCGCATTCGAGTTCACGTAGCTGGCGGGTGAGCACTCGTGGCGTGACCGGACCGACTGCCCGCCCGAGGGCGCCGTATCGCAACGGCCCCTCGAGAAGGTTCTTGACGATGGTCATCTTCCAGGAACCGCCGAGCACGGCGACGCTCACCTCGACGGGGCACACCTCGTAGGCACGTCGAACCGGGTCGCGCAGAACGGACTCGCCCTCGTTCTCCATCGTCAGACCCCTGCCGTCGGCGTGGACATCCTCGTCCATATGGACAATATTGTGCATACTACCGCCGAAGTGCATCAGGCGTTAGACAGAAGTCATGCACCTTTCCGTCGACAACCCCGAGACCTCTGTAGACCAGGACTTCGCGCGCTTCACCTCCCCGACGGTCGGAGCAGCCCTCGGCTCGGTCGCGATTCTCGCGACCGTCGCGACTGCGGCCCTCTCCGACACCGGAACACTGCCGGGGTTGCTCGGGATGGCCGGCGCCGGGGCGCTCCTGGCCCTGATGCAGATCGCCGTGCAGTGTCAGGCGGCGATACTCGTCCTGCGAGACAGACGATGGCTTCCGGCACTGCCGGCCGCGGCGATCTGCGCCGCGACACTGACCGCGCTCTACCTGCTGGCCTTCGATCACGCTGCCGGCTGGTACCTGCTCCTCATCAGCGCAGTAGCTGTCGCCGGGTATGTCGCGGTGCTCGGGGAGGGGCACGCAGCCATCCGCGTCTTCGACGGCGCCGAACGTCATATCGAGGACACACCAAGGCACCGGTGAAGCCAACTGCCGACGCCACCAGGCGGACCTCGAGGCGCTGCCATCTCACGGACGGGCGACTTCGAGCGAACAGGGAGGCAGGGCTACATGAGGGCAGACAGCTTCGAACCGGTGGTCGTCGACGATGACCAGGACGCGTCCCGGGCAGGTCGCGCGCTGGCAGTGATCTCGACGCAGCGCGATCAACTCATAATCCTGACTGTGCACGGCAGCATCGACCTGCTCACCGTCCCGCAGTTGGGTGCCGCCGTTCTGGAAGCAGTGAGCGAGCAACCCCGAGGGCTGATCATCGATCTCACCGCCACCGACTTCCTCGCGTCGTCCGGCATCGCCGCGCTCCTCGCCGCACACGCGTCCGTCACCCCGGCCGGCGGCCGGTTCGGCGTCGTCGGCGGGCATCCCGCCATCACTCGGCCCCTGCGGCTGACGGGCCTGGATGACACTCTCGACCTCTACCCCACCCTGGCCGACGCGTTCTCGGCGATGGTCCCGGACTGAGGGCGCCGGCTCACTCCGCCCCGAGAAACTGGACAAGGATCGCGTTCACGGCCTGCGGGGCCTCGATCGGGATGAGGTGCGTCCCGGGGATCACGGCCAGCCGGGCACCCGGAATGGCGGCGACGACGTCGCGGCTGTGCTCGAGGGTCACCTCGTCGCGGTCACCCTGCATGACCAGCGTCGGTGCAGTGATCGCGGCCAGATCACCGAGATCGATCTCGGGTTCGGAGTTGATCATGGCCATCGTCTTGTCGAAGACGACCTGGAAATGCTCTGCCCCGTCCGGGGATTCGGACGCGTAGTCGGCAGCGAAGAACTCCATCAGCTCGTCGTCGGCGGAATCGAGCGCGTCGAGGATGCCGCCGACCGCCCGGCCCGAACTGTTGTAGTACTGGCCGATCAAGACGAGATGCCGGACCAGATCGGGCCGACGCAGCGCGACCAGCACGCCCACCACCGCACCGTCACTCCACCCGACGATCTCGGCTGGACCACCCACCACCTCGTCGAGATAGGCGATCGTCTCGTCGGCCATGTCCGCATAGTGGAACTCGTCGGTCACGTCCGGGCTGTGACCATGGCCGTGGCGCTCGGGACAGAACACCTTCCAACCCGCGTCCACGAGGGCGGGTACCTGCCCACCCCACGACGACGCACCGGAGAACGCGCCGTGCAGCAGCACGACCGGCTGCCCGTCACCCTGGATCTCATGCCACACACGGGTGTTCGGTTCCGGATGGCTGATGGTCGTGTACTCGCGTGTCGGAGACGTCACGTAACCACAATACGGGGACATCGATGCGCGCGACCGATGAGAAATCGGCGTCGAGCGAGTCGGTCCCGGTGACTGTTCGAAAGACGACGAGAGGGATACGCATGCCCACCGACACGACCCAGGCGCGTCTGATATCCGAGGCCGCCGATCACATGCTCGGCTACACCGCCCGGATCACCGACGCGGAACTGGACCGTCCGACCCCGTGTCCCGACATGGCACTTGCCGCGCTGCTCGCCCATGTCGATGGACTCTCGCAGGCGTTCGCGGCCGCGGCGCGCAAGGACTTCGGTCCATTGACCTCGACGCCGCCGGACCCGGCGGAGAGCCGACTCTCATCGGAGTGGCGCGATGATCTCCACCGCCACGTCCGCGAGCTCGCGGACTCGTGGAACGACCCCGCCGCCTGGGACGGCATGACCCAGGCCGGCGGTGTCGACCTGCCGGCCGAGATCATGGGGATGGTGGCGCTGTCGGAGCTCGTCCTGCACGGCTGGGATGTCGCGCGCGCCGCGGACATCGCATTCGACATCCCCGACGAGATCCTCCAGGTCGTCTTCGACTTCCACCATCCGCCGCAACCGCAGGAAGAACGCGACGGCATGTTCGGACCGGTGATCGCGGTGCCCGATGACGCACCGCTCGTCGACCGTCTCGCGGGCCTGGCCGGGCGCGACCCGCGGTGGCCGAACGGTACCCGCCAGGACTAGCGGTTGAACGGCCAGCCGGTGATCTTCTTCTCCCGCGGCGGGGCGTAAGTCCGGACCTTCGAGGTTGAAAGCCCCATTCGGACAAGACCCTCGGCGATCGTGACCGCCGCCCGCACGCCGTCGACGATCGGCACCCCAGTCGCCTCGCGTACCTGTTCCTCGAGCTCGGCCATCCCGCCGCAGCCCAGGCAGATCACCTCGGCGTGGTCGTCGGCCACCGCGCGGGTGGACTGCTCGACGATCGCCCGGACCGCCCGCTCGGGGTCCGATTCCAGTTCCAGCACACCGAGTCCCGACGCCCGGACCGACGCACAACGCTGGTCGAGGCCGGCGAGCTTGAGCCGGTCCTCGATGAGCGGGACCGTTCGGTCCAGCGTCGTCACCACCGAGAACCGGTGTCCCAGATACATCGCCGTCGACGCCGCGGCCTCGGTGATGTCGACGACCGGCACCTCCAGGAGCTCTTGGAGTCCCTCTCGACCGTGTTCGCCGTAACCGGCCTGGATGACGGCGTCATACGGTTCGGGGTAGGCGAGGATCGCGTCCATCACGGCGATCGCGGCGAGGTAGGACTCGAAGTTCCCCTCACACGAGTCGGCGCCGAATCGCGGTGTGATACCGACGATCTCGGTCCCCGGGGAGGCGACCGAGCGGGCCGAGTCGGCGATGGCCTCGGTCATCGACACGGTGGTGTTGACGTTGGCGACCAGGATGCGCACGGTGATGTCCTTTGTGGGTCAGTGGGTGCTGGCGACGGAGATCGGCTCGCCCGACACCTCGGCGAACGGACCGCGACGGTCGGCGACCGCCAGGTACACGATCGCACCGAGACCGGCGCCGATGAACCAGGAGAACTCCGAGATCACCTCGAAGGCCGGGACGAAGGCCATCACCAGGGCGATGGCTGCAGTCGGGACGAGCGCGAGGATCGCCCGCATGTTGACCCCGTTCCGGTAGTGGTAGGCGGCACCCGGCGCCTCGGTGAACAACGCGGGCACGTCGATTCGCGAACGGCGGACGAGCCAGTAATCGGCCATGACGATACCGAACAGCGGGCCGAGAAGGGCACCGAGTCCGCCGAGGAAGTAGTTGATCACCGCCGGCGAGTTGTAGAGGTTCCACGGCAGGATGACCAAGCCGATGATCGCGGCGACGAGCGCCGCGCGCCGGAAGTCGAGGTGGCGCGGGAACAGGTTGGACAGCGCGTAGATCGGCGCGACGAAGTTGGCCATGAGGTTCACGGCGACGGTGAGGATCAGCAGCGCGAGGCAGGCCAGCACCAGCAGGAAGGTGTTGGGAACGGTCTGGACGATGTCCGACGGCGACTCGATGACGGTGCCGTTGATGCGGAACTGGGCTCCGGCGAGGGTGATCACGATGGCGCCGAAGAGCAGCATGTTCAGCGGGATGCCCCAGAAGTTGCCGCGCACGATCGCTTTTCGCGATTCCGCGTTGCGGGTGAAGTCGCAGAAGTTGAGGACGAAGGTGCCGTAGATCGCCACCCACAGGCTCGCGCCGCCGATGATCTGGAGCCACATGTCCACGCCGGTCAGCGAATCGGGCGTCGACCACGCGATGGTCCAGTCGGCGTTGCTCAGCATCCAGACGGCCAGGGCGACCATGGTGACCAGGATGACCGGACCGGCGAAGGCCTCGTAGCGACGGATCATCTCCATGCCGTAACTGACGATGATCACCTGGATCACCCACAGCGAGACGAACGAGATCCAGCCGAGGGTGGAGAGCCCGAGGAAACGGTTGGTGTCCAGGTCGGCGGCGCCGGGGAACAGCGCCACCAGCATGATCCGCAGGACGACCGACGCGAGGTAGGTCTGGATGCCGAACCACGCGATCGCCACCCCGCCGCGGATGAGGGCGGGGATCTGCGCGCCGCGGAACCCGAACGAGATGCGGCTCATGACCGGGAACGGCACGCCCGTCTTCTCTCCCATGAAGCCGGAGAGATTCAGCAGCAGGAAGAGGAACACCCCACCCAGCACCAGGGCGGTCAGGATCTGCCACCCGCCGAGCCCGAGCGCGAACAGACCGATGGCGAAGGCGTAGTTGCCGAGACTGTGTACGTCGTTGGCCCACAACGTGAAGATGTTGTAGGTGTTCCATCGTCGTCCGACGCGGCTGGTCGGTGCCAGGTCGTCGTTGTACAGCTTCGGACTCAGCCCGGCCGGGACGGTGCCGGTGACCTCGGAAACCGGTCCGTCGACGGGGGCTGTGTGCTGCTCAGTGCTCATGTCTGCACTTTCGGTCGGACGGTCATCGATGACCGCGCTCCTACACTCGCGGAGTTCCGTGATGTGGAATGAAGTTTCCGCGTTCGTGACAGTTAGCCTGACGATCGAGGCCGTTGTCAATAGCACGACACCGGCCTACTCGCGAGTTGAGTTCCGAAATGAGACGGCTTCATTCCATGATGAGGAATAACCTGGGTTAGTCTCTGGAACGACACCGGACACGGCACCAGCAAGGAGTCCCGCCCCATGACCGCAGCACCCGATGCCCCGGCCGCTACTCCCGACGCACCGTTCGACCTGGTCGTGCGGGGTGAACAGACTCTCACCACGGCCGGGATCGTGGCCCGCGAGATCGGTATCCGCGACGGTCGGATCGTCGCGATCGAGCCCCTCGGCAGCGGGCTGACCGGGGCCGAGGTCATCGAGCTCGCCGACGATCAGGTCATGATCCCCGGACTCGTGGACACCCACGTACACGTCAACGAGCCCGGGCGCACCGAGTGGGAGGGTTTCGACTCGGCCACCCGGGCGGCGGCCGCGGGTGGTGTCACCACGCTCATCGACATGCCGCTCAACTCGATCCCGCCGACCGTGAACGTCGACGCGTTGGCCGAGAAACGTGCTGCGGCACAAGGTAAGACGCACATCGACGTCGGATTCTGGGGCGGCGCCATCCCGGGCAACGAGGACGATCTGCGCGGCCTGCACGACGCGGGTGTGTTCGGCTTCAAGTGCTTCCTGCTGCATTCGGGAGTGGACGAGTTCCCGCACCTGACGGCCGACGAGATGGAAGCCGACATGGCCAAACTCGCCGAGTTCGACTCGCTGATGATCGTCCACGCCGAGGACTCCCGCGCCATCGACAAGGCCCCCTCCCCCGAGGGCGATGAGTACACCCGCTTCCTCGCGTCCCGTCCGCGCGGCGCCGAGAACCTGGCGATCGCGGAGGTCATCGAGCGGGCGCGCTGGACCGGCGTCCGCGCCCACGTCCTCCACCTGTCGTCGTCGGACGCGCTGCCGATGCTGGCCAGCGCGAAGCGCGACGGTGTGAAGATCACCGTCGAGACCTGCCCGCATTACCTCACCCTGCTGGCCGAAGAGGTACCCAACGGCGCGACGGCCTTCAAGTGCTGCCCGCCCATCCGCGAGGCCGGCAACCGTGAACTGCTGTGGGAGGGGCTGCTGGCCGGCACCATCGACTGCATCGTCTCCGACCACTCGCCCTCGACCGTCGACCTCAAGGACCCCGAGAACGGCGACTTCGGCGTCGCATGGGGTGGGGTCGCCTCGCTTCAGCTCGGGCTGTCGCTCATCTGGTCCGAGGCAAAGAAGCGCGGCATCGACCTGCCGCAGGTCATCGAGTGGATGGCGTCGAAACCCGCCGACCTCGCCGGCCTGCCGACCAAGGGACGCATCGCCCTCGGCTGCGACGCCGACTTCGCGATCTTCGAGCCGGAATCCGCGCAGATCGTCGACGTCAACCGCCTCCACCACAAGAACCCGGTGAGCCCGTACGACGGCCGCGCGCTCGCCGGCGTGGTCAAGGGGACCTGGGTTCGCGGGCAGAAGGTCGACTTCGAGACCGCCCGCGGTCGCATGCTCCGTCGCGGCGACGTCTGAGCCCCGGTCCCCGCTGCCTGAGCCCCCGGTAAGCTGGGCCGAATGAGTTCGGATGACCAGCACACCGGCCTGGCCGATGAGTTGGCCGCGCGTTCCGACGATGCGCTGACCGAGCTCCTCCTCGAGCGCCCCGACCTCGCCTCACCGACTCCGTCGGGGACGCGGGTACTGGCGCAACGGGCGCTGTCGGCGGCGTCGTTGGCCCTGGCCGGCGAGGATCTCGACATCCTTGCCGTCGCGGTTCTGGAAGAGGTCGCCGCCCGCCACAGCCGCAGCCCGAAGAAGTCGCGGCGTCCGTCGGTCACCACGATCGTCAAGGCCCTGGCCGGCCGCGCCGATGCGGCCGCCGTCCGCGCCCGTCTCGATCTCCTCCGACGCCGCGCGATCCTCTGGGGCGAGGACTCGTCCCTCGGCGCCGGTGAACACGTCGACTCCGCGATGCCGTGGAAGGCCAAGCACCTCAGCGGTCCGCTCGTCGGACTGTCGGGCGAGGAGATCGCCGCGCTGATCGCCGGTCTCGACGAGCGGCCCCTCGAACTGCTGCAGACCCTCGCCCGCGGACCGGCGCTGGGCCGCAGCCGCGATGCGGCACCCGACGCCGACCCGGATTCCCCGGTCGCGCGCCTCATCTCGTCGGGCCTGCTGGCCCGCGTCGACACTCACACCGTGGAGCTCCCGCCGATGGTCGGTGCCATCCTCCGCGACGAACCACCCTGGCACACAGACGTTCTCACACCACCGCCGTTACACGAACCCGGCGCCAAGCCCCGTTTCGGGGCCAAGGCGGTCGACGCGGCCGCCGGCGGCGAGGCACTCGAACTCATCCGTCATCTCACCCAGCTGATCGCGGTCCTCGGCGCGACGCCGGCGGCGGTGCTCCGCTCCGGCGCGCTCGGCGTCCGCGAGCTGCGTCGTCTGGCGAAGCTGACCGGTCTCGAGACACAGCGGGTGGCGTTCCTCGTCGAACTCGCCGCCTATCTCCGCCTCATCGACGCGGGCTTCCCGGATCCCCCGCCGCCCAACGATTCCGGCGAACAGTCCTTCGCGCCCACCTCCACCGCCGACACCTGGCTGCACCAACCGCGCGAGCGCCAGTGGCTCGCGCTGGCCGACGCCTGGATGCACATGCCGCGCCGCGCCTGGCAGGTCGGCGAACCCGATCGGGACGGCAACGCGCTGCCGACGCTCGGCTCCGACCTCCACGACGCCTACGCCCCGGTGCAGCGTCAGCTCATCCTGTCCACCCTCGCCCACGCCGACCCCGGGGTGGGAGTCCCCGCCGACACCCTCCTCGCGAACCTGCACTGGCACCGTCCCCGTCAGATCCGGCGCTTCAGCCGCCGCGTCGTCGCCGAGACCCTGCGTGAGGCAAGGGAATTGGGCCTGGTCGCGCACGATGCCCTGACCACCGTCGGTCGTGCGTACACCATCGAGGAGTCGCCGGACTCCGACCCCGCCGACGTCGACGCAGCGGTGCTCGCCGCGATGCGCAAGGCCCTGCCCGAACCGGTGGACCACTTCCTGACCCAGGCCGATCTGACGCTGACCGTCCCCGGCCCGATGACACCCGAACTCGCCGAACAGGTGGAGCTCGTCGCCGATCTGGAGTCCGGTGGTGCGGCGTCGGTCTATCGGGTCTCACCCGAGAGCGTGCGCCGAGCGCTCGACGCGGGCCGCAGCAGCAACGAACTGCTCTCGATGTTCACGAAACACTCGAGAACCCCGGTGCCACAGTCACTCACGTATCTCATCGACGACGTCGCACGACGCCACGGCCAGTTGCGCGTGGGCGTCGCGTCGGCGTTCATCCGCTGCGAGGACCCGACCGTGCTGGCCGCCGTGCTGCGCAGTCCGGCCGCCGAACCGCTCGCGCTGCGAGCGCTGGCCCCCACGGTCGCGGTGTCGCCGTCGGAGGTCCGCGACGTCATCGATCAGCTGCGGGCGGCGGGATTCGCTCCGGCAGGCGAAGATTCGTCCGGAGCCCTGGTCGACCTCCGCGAACGCGGCAGCCGGGTCACGGTGTCGCGGGCACGACGACAGAGCCAACCGCGCCGGAACGCGCCATCGGAGGCCCAATTGCGGTCGGTGGTCACCCGGGTTCGATCGACCGATCGCGCGGCCGCGGCGACACCTGTTCGGAGCACCGCCACGACGACCCCGGTCCGGGCCACCGGTGCGGGCGAATCCGCCACCGCGCTCATCCAGCTCGCGCTCCGCGCCAACCGCAGGCTGCGCGTCGGGTACGTCGACGCACAGGGATCGGCGAGCAGGCACGTGGTGACCCCGAAGATCCTCGGCGCGGGCCAGCTCGTGGCCGTCGAGGAGGGCAGCGACGACGAGCAGCGGTTCTCGCTGCACCGGCTCACCAGCGTGGAGTTGCTCGACACCTGAACCCTGGCGATAGAGACATCATGTGACAGACGTCTCATCCTTGGTATCCTCGGGTATGACCGCGGCACGCGAGATCTCCGCAGGACAACCACCCGGCGGCGTGGCTGACACGTATCAGCACGACCTCGTCACCCGGATGAAACCCTCGCGCAAGCGCCCCCGGGTGACCCGACCCGCCGATCTGGTCACCGCCATCGGGCCTTCTCTCGCCGGCACCAACGTGATCATGCAGCTCGCCAATCCGAAGGTCGGGTACGGCGTCCACGAGAGCCGTGTGCCGCCGGGCAATGCGATCAAGCGACCCATCAAACGGGGGCGCACCACCGGCACATTCCTCGCCGTCGCACTGATGGGCTCCGACGACGACAAGGCCTACATCCACGAGGCCGTCGGCCGCATCCACGACGAGGTGTACTCCACCCAGTCGAGTCCCGTCCGCTACAGCGGGAACGACTCGCGTCTGCAGCTGTGGGTCGCGGTGTGTCTGCTCAAGTACTTCATCGACCAGTACGAACTGCTTTACGGTCCGCTGAGCGCCGAGGAGAAGCAGATGGTGCTCACCGAGGCGCACCCGCTGGGCACCGCACTCAACGTTCCCCGGGACAAGTGGCCGGCGACCTACGACGATCTGCTCGTCTACTGGAACGCCGAACTGTCCTCGCTGCGCATCGACGACCCGGTGCGCGACGAGCTCCGCAGCCTCGCCGACCTGTCCTTCCTGGAGTACCGCGTCGGAAAGCTCGGCACGCTGCTCCACGCCACGATCGGGCCGTCGCTCGCCTACGCGATCAAGGCCGGGCTGCCGCCGGAGTTCCGCACGATGATGCGGTGGCGGTGGACCGAACGCGACGAACGCCGCTATCAGCGGGCGCTCGCCGGCTTCCGCCGCGTCGACCCACTGGTGGCACCCGTACTGCGCGGAATCTTCCGGCTCAACATCATCGATCTGCGGGTGCGCCGCAAGCTCGGCATCCCCGTCTTCTGACTTCGCCGAGGTCACTCTCGTCACAGCGCAGGCCCGACGCTGACAATCGTCGGTGCGATCTGGACAATGGAGCGGGTGACCGATGGACCCCTGATCGTGCAATCCGACAAGACGCTGCTGCTCGAGGTGGATCACCCCGACGCCGCGGCGGCGCGCGCGGCGATCGCACCCTTCGCCGAACTCGAACGCGCCCCCGAGCACGTCCACACCTACCGGGTCACCCCGCTCGCACTGTGGAACGCCCGCGCCGCAGGTCACGACGCCGAACAGGTCGTCGACGCACTCGTGACGTACTCGCGCTACGCGGTGCCCCAGCCGCTGCTGATGGACGTCGTGGACACCATGGGCCGGTTCGGCCGGCTGCAACTGGTCAAGCATCCCGCCCACGGGCTGACCCTGGTCAGCCTCGACCAGGCCGTCCTCATCGAGGTGATGCGCAACAAGAAGGTCGCCCCGATGCTGGGTGCGCGCATCGACGACGACACGGTCATCGTGCACCCGTCCGAGCGGGGCCGCCTCAAGCAAGTGCTGCTGAAGGTCGGCTGGCCGGCCGAGGACCTCGCCGGATACGTCGACGGCGAGGCACACGCCATCGACCTCGCCCAGGACGACTGGCAGCTGCGTGACTACCAGGAGATGGCAGCCGACTCGTTCTGGGCCGGCGGCTCGGGCGTGGTGGTGCTCCCCTGCGGTGCCGGCAAGACGATGGTCGGTGCGGCGGCGATGGCCAAGGCCGGCGCGACGACGCTGATCCTGGTGACCAACACGGTCGCCGGCCGCCAGTGGAAACGTGAACTCATCGCGCGCACGACGCTCACCGAGGAAGAGATCGGCGAGTACTCGGGCGAGCGCAAGGAGATCCGTCCCGTCACGATCGCCACGTACCAGGTGATGACGCGGAAGTCGAAGGGCGAGTACAAGAATCTCGACCTGTTCGACTCCCGCGACTGGGGCCTGATCATCTACGACGAGGTCCATCTCCTCCCCGCACCCGTCTTCCGGATGACCGCCGACCTGCAATCGCGTCGTCGACTCGGCCTCACCGCGACCCTGGTCCGCGAGGACGGCCGCGAGGGCGACGTCTTCAGCCTCATCGGACCCAAGCGCTACGACGCCCCGTGGAAGGACATAGAGGCACAGGGCTGGATCGCCCCGGCCGACTGCGTCGAGGTCCGGGTGACGCTGACCGACGAGGAGCGTCTGCAGTATGCGGTCGCCGAGCCCGAGGAGAAGTACAAGCTCTGCTCGACGGCCCACACGAAGGTCAACGTGGTCAAGGCGATCCTCGACAAGCACCGGGGTCAGCAGACCCTGATCATCGGCGCCTACATCGACCAGCTCGAGGAACTGGGCCGCGAACTCGATGCCCCGGTGATCCAGGGGTCGACGAAGAACAAGGAACGCGAGGTCCTGTTCGACCGGTTCCGCTCCGGCGAGTTGCAGACCCTCGTCGTGTCGAAGGTGGCGAACTTCTCCATCGACCTTCCCGAGGCGTCGGTCGCGGTGCAGGTGTCGGGGACGTTCGGGTCACGCCAGGAGGAGGCGCAGCGCCTCGGCAGGTTGCTGCGCCCGAAACGCGATGGCGGACAGGCACATTTCTACTCGGTGGTGTCGCGCGACACCCTCGACGCCGACTACGCGGCGCACCGCCAGCGGTTCCTCGCCGAGCAGGGATACGCATACCGGATCACCGACGCCGACGACCTCCTCGGCCCGACGATCGGGTGAGGGTTCAGCCGGGTGATTCACAACTCGGCGCCTGGAGCGACCACCGGATAACCGAGCGCAGACGCACCCGCCGTGAGTCGTTGGTCGTAGGCGACGAACGCGGTCATCTCGGCGCGGATCACGGTTGCCGAGGCCAAGTGCAAGGCGTCGAGCGAGCGCAGCGAAGACGGGCCGATCGAGTCGGCGATGTCGATGACGGCGGCGCTGAGCGGGATCACGTCCAGAGCATCGAGGAGATCACGAGCTCGCTCATGAAGGCCCGGGCTGCCATCACGCAACGCGGTGCGCATCAATTCGACTCGTCCCAGCGCACTCGTCACGGTCGGGACCCCTGGATGCAGCGCGAGCCACTCGATCAGCGGTGCGGTCTCCGCCTCGCGCACCACGAGTTTCACCATCGCTGAGGTGTCGAGATAGATCAACGATCCTCGCGAACCTGCTCGAGGACTTCGGTGAGCGCGCGCGTCGGCAACGTCTCGGGGTGCAGCCCGGTTATGCCTCCCGCACGGCGGGCCGGCACGAGTATCCCGGCCTCGATGAGCGCGTCTCTACTTCTTTCCCCCGCAGACACCGGGACCAACCGCGCAACCGTGCGGCCTCGGTTGGTGATGGCCAACTCTTCCCCGGCCTCGACTTGCGCCAGATACTGCGAGGCGTGCTGCCGGAGCTCGCGGATACCGATCGATCTCATTCCTGCAGGGTAGCACCTGAAGTGCTACTTGACCCCGTGCTTCCGGAGGAGCCTCACCTTCCGCTCCCTGATCCGGAAGAACGACCTGCCCCCTGCTCCCTGAGGAGCGCCCGGAGCTTGCGGAGGGCGCGTCACGAAGGGTCAGATCTCTACGAGGCAGTACCCGATCGACTCCGGCTCGTAGAAGACCCATGTCGTCTCCCCGCCCGGGCAAGTCACCGACGCATCCGACCGCGTCGTGACACGGGCGAGGACGGTCTGCGCCGTTGCGGCGCTCGTACAGGGGGCTTCCCGGTAGTCGGCGAGGGAGCCGCCCGACAGCGGCACCAGATAGCACAGATTCTCGTAGAAATTCGGTGTGAGACAGACCTTGTCGGAGCTGCCCGGGAAGGTGAGCGTCGAGTTCTGCGGGCTCGCGCACGACGACGACGCGGCGATCTTCGACGCGGTGTAGAAGTTGAGACCGGCCGAGTCGCAGTCGACCTTCGACGCGTTCACGCTCGTTGACGACGCGGCGTCGGTCGCGATGCCGATGCACTCGCCGACCTGCACGTCCCCCGGTCCGTTGACCGGCGACGTCGAGGAGTCGGTGGTGCGGGGAGCAGACGTGCCGGCGCCGGAGGTCGGGGTCTCCCGCCCGGCGGCCGTGGTGGACCGCGACGTCGAGGTGTCGCTCGCGGTGGGGGCGCTCGACACCTGCGTCGCCACATAGACGACCCCGGCCACGATCGCGAGCACGAGGACCGCTGCGAGTGAGCCCAGTGCGATCGGCAGGCCGGACCGCCTCTTCGGTGGTGGTGGCGCGTAGCCACCCTGCGAGGGGAATCCGCCGGGGTAGGTCCCCGGCTGCGACTGGTACGGCGAATACTGCTGCGGCCCGTGCGGATAGGACACGGGGTTCACCGGAACGGGCGGCGGGGCCACCGGAACCGGTGGCACGGGCGACGGTGCGCGCACCGTCGGCTCCTTGGACAGCTGAGGAACGGTGAGCGCGCGTTCGAGGTCGACGGCGAAGTCGCGGCACGACCCGTACCGGCGGTCCGGCTCTTTCGCGAGGGCGCGACCGAACACTGCGTCGACGTCGCCCGAGATACCCGGGCGCAGGGTGGATGGTCGCGGCGGCATCGCCTGCAGGTGGCCGGCGATGATCGACGCGGTGCCGGCACCCTGGAACGGCGGCCGCCCGGTGAGCAGTTCGAAGACGGTGGCCGCGAGCGCGTACTGGTCGGCGCGGCCGTCGACCGGATCGCCAAGCAACTGTTCGGGTGAGGCGTACGCGACGGTGCCGAGGAAGACGTTGGTCGAGGTGAGGTGGCTGACGTCCTGTTCCGACTTGGCGATCCCGAAGTCCGCGAGCAACACTCGCGGCTCGGGTCCACCCGCGCCCTGCAGCAGGATGTTGGCCGGCTTGACGTCGCGATGGAGCAGCCCCGTCGCGTGGGCCCGGTCGAGCGCGGCGCCCACCGCGCGCACGATCGCGATCACCGTCGCGGTGTCGAGTCCCCGCGGGTTCTGCCGAAGCAGCTTCAGCGCATCGATGCCGTCGATGTACTCCATCGCGATCCACAGGTGGCCGTCGTACTCACCGGAATTGAAGATCGTCACGATCGACGGGTGGACGACGCTCGAGGCGTGCTCGGCCTCTTTGACGAACCGCTGCCGGTACATCGGGTCGCGACTGAGATCGGCGGGCAGTACCTTCAGCGCCTCGTTCCGTGGCAAGTGCGGGTGCCTCGCAAGGTAGATCTCGCCCATGCCACCCCGGCCGACGAGTCGGATGATGGTGTAGCCGGCGAAGTGCTCGCCGGGATTGCGCGGCATCGCTCCTCCTCATCCGTGTCGGCGACTGGGGTCAGTCTGTCACCCCCGCAGCGCCCACCGCGACCGTTGAAGAGAGGACCTGTGCCACTGTTGGAACATGTCATCCGCGAACCGGACAGTCGACCGCCTGCGTCCGTTCACCACGACGATCTTCGCCGAGATGTCGGCGCTGGCCGTCGAGCACGACGCCGTGAACCTCGGACAGGGCTTTCCCGACACCGACGGGCCGGCATCGATGCTCGATGCCGCGCGCGAAGCCATCAGCGACGGTCGCAATCAGTACCCGCCGGGTATCGGTGTACCGGAGTTGCGGCACGCGGTCGCTCGGCAGCAGCGTGACCGGTATGGCCTGGACTATGACCCCGACCGCGAGGTGTTGATCACGGTCGGCGCGACCGAGGCGATCGCCGGTGCCGTCGTCGGTCTGGTGGAGCCGGGTGACGAGGTCATCATGATCGAGCCCTACTACGACGCCTACGCCGCCGCTGTCGCGATGGCCGGGGGTGTGCGGCGCGTCGTGCCGCTGGTCCCCGACGGCGACGGCTTCCGTCTTGATCGCGAGCGGCTCGCCGCTGCCTTCGGGCCGAAGACGTCGATGGTGGTGGTGAACAGCCCGCACAATCCGACGGGGACCGTGCTGTCGACCGACGACCTCGCCGAGATCGCACGGCTGTGCGTCGAGCACGACGTCATCGCCGTCACCGACGAGGTCTACGAATACCTCGTCTTCGACGGACGGACGCACACCCCGCTCGCGGCGCTACCGGGTATGCGGGAACGCACGCTGCGTATCTCCAGCTCCGGCAAGACCTTCAACTGCACCGGCTGGAAGGTCGGCTGGGTGAGCGGTCCGCCCGAGCTCGTCGGCGCGGCGCGGACGGCGAAGCAATACATGTCCTATGTCGGCTCCGGGCCGTTCCAACCCGCGGTGGAACACGCGCTGGAGCACGAGTTGGACTGGGTCCGCGAGTCGGCGCGGGGGCTGCAGGCCAAACGCGACCTGATCTCGACCGCGCTGTCCGACGCCGGTTTCGCCGTACATCGCAGCGAGGCAACCTATTTCGTCTGCGCCGACCCACGTCCCCTCGGCGTCGACGACGGCATCGAGTTCTGCCGATCGCTGCCCGAACGCATCGGCGTGGCCGCGGTACCGGTCAGTGTGTTCACCGACGACCGCGAACCCTGGCACCACATGCTCCGGTTCGCGTTCGCCAAACGCGACGACGTGATCGCCGAGGCCGCCGAGCGGTTGCGCCGGTTGTGACTCCACCCCCGCTGGTTGAGCCGGCCCCGAGCGGAGCCGCCGGGCCGAGCAAGCGACGAAGGAGCGCGTCGAGGTCGAGGCGCCGAGTCGAAGCCACTTGGCGACCACCCCCGCTGGTTGAGCCGGCCCCGAGCGCAGCCGCCGGGCCGAGCCAAGCGACGAAGGAGCGCGTCGAGGTCGAGGCGCCGAGTCGAAGCCACCCCCGCTGGTTGAGCGGCCCCGAGCGGAGCGAGGCGCCGAGTCGAAGCCACCTGGCGACCACCCCCGCTGGTTGAGCCGGCCCCGAGCGGAGCGAGGCGCCGAGTCGAAGCCACTTGGCGACCACCCCCGCTGGTTGAGCCGGCACCGAGCGCAGCGAGGCGCCGAGTCGAAGCCACTTGGTGACCACCCCCGCTGGTTGAGCCGGCCCCGAGCGCAGCGAGGCGCCGAGTCGAAGCCACTTGGTGACCTCGACAAGCTCGGCCAGCGGAAGGAGGCTCGGCCAGCGGGCGGGGCAGTGCGGCTCAGCGCAACGCCGGGATCACCCGCTGCTCGAACATCTCGAGGTCCTCGCGGTCGACGGCGATGTTCGGGAAATAGCAGATCCCGTAGGACATTCCAGCGTCGGCGAGCCCGCGAAGGTTCTCGGCGACCTGCTCGGGTGTCCCGACCGCAGGCATACCCCGAAACGCGCCCATGCTGCCGGACGCCGCGTCGGGCCCGACGATCTTGCTCAGCCGGGCTTCGAGATCGGCAAGTTTGCGCTCCACGTCGGCCTCGGTCTCGCCAAGCATCACGTTGTAATTGGCCGAGCGGGTGATCGACTCGAAGTCGCGTCCGAGGTCGGCGCAATGTTGTTGCAGGACCGACGATTTGTGCGCGAACCCGTCCGGCGTGCCGTCGAAGTTGGTGTAGTTGGCGTACTTCGCCGCGATCCGCAACGTCTTCTTCTCCCCGCCGCCCGCGATCCATAGTGGCAGCCGCCCGGCCGTGGGCTGGGGGGCGCAGATGGCGTCGTCGACGGTGTAGTGCTTGCCGTCGAGCGTCGCCCGTCCGGTCTCCCAGGCCTGCTTCATGATCTGCACGCCCTCGTCGAGCCGCGCCAGCCGCTCACCCGCCGACGGGAATCCGTAACCGTATGCACGCCACTCGTGTTCGTACCAGCCGCCGCCGATGCCCATCTGCACGCGACCGCCGAAGATCAGGTCCGCGGTGGCGGCGACCTTCGCGAGGTACATCGGGTTGCGATAACCCATCGCGGTGCACATCTGGCCGATCGCGACCCGGCTGGTGGTGGCGGCGAGTGCGGCGACCAGAGTCCACGCCTCGTGCGTGGCCTCGTCGGTGGGCAGCGGGACGGTGTGGAAATGGTCGTACACCCAGATCGAGTCCCAGCCGCCCGACTCGGCGCGGTCGGCGACCGACGACATCACCCCCCACTGGTCCGCGGGTTCCACACCCACGAGATCGAGACGCCAGCCCTGGGGAATGAAGAGTCCGAATCGCATGAGGTCCAACTTACGCGGCGGCAGCTCCATCTACACTTACAAGCAGTCCGGACTGTTTGTGCTATCGTCGCTAGTGTGACCGAGCCCACCCGAGCCCCGCGTCGTCGTACGCAGGCCGAACGCACCGCGACCACCCGTGCGCTCATCCTCGACGCGGCCGTCGACGCCCTCGTCGACGTCGGCTACGCAGCCACCACCACGCAGGAGGTGAACCGCCGCGCGGGCATCTCGCGCGGCGCCCTGCTGCATCACTTCCCCACACGGGAATCGCTGGTGGTCGCCGCGGTCGGGCACCTCGTCGAACGCCGGCTGGCAGAGATCCTGTCGCGGCCCCGCACGGGCGACGAGGGACTCGAGATCCTCGTCGAGGCGTTCAGCGGCCCGCTGTTCGACGCCGCTCTCGAGTTGTGGGTCGCCGCCCGCTGCGACGTCGGGCTACGAACCGCGATCATCCCGCTCGAACAACAGGTCTCCGACGCCCTCGCCGTCGGTTGTGCCGAGTTGTTCGGCGACCGATACACCGCCGCGGAACTCGAACTCTCCATCGAACTCGCACGCGGACTCGCGGTGTCGCGCATCCTGCGCTCGCCCGACGCCGACCGCGCGCTGCTCGACCGACTCCTGCCCGTATGGAAGGAACTCCTGTCTCATGACTGAACCCAGTCCGACTCTCCAGCAGCAGAACACGCTGCCCCGGCGCGTCGACGTCCTCGTCGTCGGCGTCGGATTCGGCGGCCTCGCCGCCCTGCATCGTCTGCGAAAGGACCATCCGCAGCTGCAGACCCTGGCGATCGAGCGCGGCGACGGCGCGGGTGGCGTCTGGCGCGAGAACGACTACCCGGGCGCGGCCTGCGACGTCCCGACGTCGCTGTACTCGCTGTCGTTCGCGCCGAATCCCGACTGGTCCAACACCTACGGCCGGCGCAACGAGATCCACCAGTATCTGCGTTCGGTCGCAGCCGATTTCGCCGATCAGATCCGCTACAACTGCGCGCTGACGTCGGCGCGCTGGGACAGCAGCACGCAGGAATGGGTCGTGGACACGACCGACGGTGAGATCCGATGCCGATACCTGGTCGCCGCGCCCGGCGCCCTGTCCGAACCCGGCCTGCCGACCGTCCCCGGCGCCGACGAGTTCACCGGCACGATGTTCCACTCCGCCGACTGGGACCACTCCCACGACCTGCGCGGTCGCCGCGTCGCGATCGTCGGTACCGGCGCGTCGGCGATCCAGATCGTGCCCGAGATCGTGGACGAGGTCGGGCATCTCACGGTTTTCCAACGCACCCCCGCTTGGGTCGTCCCGCGTCTGGACCGCAACATCGGCACCCTCGAACGCGCGCTCTATCGTCGTGTTCCCGGCATCCACCGACTCGTCCGGCGGATGGTGTGGACCTATCGCGAGGCCTACGTCCTCATGATGGCCCGCAACCCCAAGCTGCTGCCGATCGCGAAGACCATCGCGCTGGCCCAGCTGCGCGTCCAGGTCCGCGACCGCGCGTTGCGTCGTCGGCTCACCCCCGACTACACCATCGGCTGCAAGCGGATGTTGTTGACCAACAAGTGGTTTCCCGCCCTCCAGCGTGACAACGCGACCGTCACCGGAGCGATCACCCGCCTCACCGCACGCGGTGCCGTCGACGACCAGGGTCGCGAGCACGAGGTCGACACGGTCGTGTTCGCGACCGGGTTCACCCCCACCGAGCCTCCCATCGCATCGGCGATCACCGGGCGCGACGGCCGCACCCTGGCCCAGGCGTGGAAGGGTTCGCCGCGCGCCTACCGCGGGGTCGAGGTCCACGGCTTCCCCAATCTGTTCTTCCTGTACGGCCCCAACACCAATCTCGGTCACAGCTCGATCGTGCTGATGCTGGAGCCGCAGGCGTACTACATGAGCAAAGCCCTCGCCGAACTCTCGCGTAGCGGCCGGTCGACCTTCGAGGTCACCGAGGACGCACAGGACCGCTACAACTCCGAGCTCGATCCCGAACTCGAACGCACCGTCTGGAATGCGGGGGGCTGCTCGAGCTGGTACCTCGACTCCACCGGTCGCAACTCGGTGATGTGGCCGAAGTTCACGAGCGACTTCCGCCGGATGATGTCGTCCTTCGAGCCCACCGACCACCGCTTCGACACCGCGATCCCCGCCGCGTCCGTCGACCAAGCCGTCACCACCGAATCCGACACCGAGAGGACCGTCGCACCGTGAGTTCCACCCCTGACCATTACGACGCCATCGTCATCGGCTCCGGTTTCGGCGGATCGGTTGCGGCCCTGCGACTCACCGAGAAGGGTTACCGCGTCGCGGTCGTCGAGTCCGGTCGGCGTTTCTCCGACGCCGAGCTGCCCAAGACGAGCTGGCGCCTCAAGGACTACGTCTGGGCACCCGCGCTCGGATTGTTCGGGGTGCAGCGCATGCATCTGCTGCGCGACGTGCTCGTGATGGCCGGGGCGGGCGTCGGCGGTGGATCGCTGAACTACGCGAACACCCTGTACCGACCGCTGCCCGCGTTCTTCGACGACCCGCATTGGGGATCGATCACCGACTGGGCGTCCGAGCTCGACCCGTATTACGACCAGGCCTCACGCATGCTCGGCGTGACCACGTATCCGAAGGTGACGCCCGCCGACCGGGTGATCCGCAAGGTCGCCGAGGAGATGGGCGTCGGCGACACCTTCGTCCACACCCCGGTCGGCGTGTTCTTCGGCGAGGCGGGGAAGACGGTCGACGACCCGTTCTTCGGCGGCGCCGGCCCGGCACGCACCGGGTGCACCGACTGCGGCGCCTGCATGACGGGATGTCCGGTGGGAGCGAAGAACACGCTCGTCAAGAACTACCTCTACCTGGCCGAACAGGCCGGTGCCGAGATCATCCCGATGACGACCGTGGACACCGTCCGGCCGCGTTCCGGCGACGGGTACGTCGTGGAGTCGCACCGGTCGGGCCGACGCTGGTCGCGCCGTGGGCGCCGCACCTTCACCGCTGATCACGTGGTGTTCGCCGCCGGCACCTACGGCACCAACAAGCTGCTGCTGGACATGCAGCAGGGCGGCCACCTGCCCGGGCTGTCGTCTCGCCTGGGCAAGGTGGTCCGCACCAATTCCGAGGCGGTCCTGGCCGCCACCGCACGCGACCTCGACATCGACTACACCGAGGGTGTCGCAATCACGTCGTCGTTCCATCCCAACGACCACACGCACATCGAACCCGTGCGATATGGCAAGGGCAGCAACCTCATCGGCATGCTGCAGGCCATCCTCGTCGACGGTGGCGGTCCGCTGCCGCGACTGCTGCAGGCGCTGATCGAGATGGTCCGTCACCCGGTGATCACGCTGCGCGGCCTCTCGGTACGACGCTGGTCGGAGCGCACCATCATCGCACTCGTCATGCAGACCGCCGACAACTCGCTCGAGTTGTTCTCCCGCCGAGGTCGTTTCGGCCCGATGCTGCGCAGCCGGCAGGGCGACGGCGATCCCCCGCCGACGTGGATTCCGGAGGGGCACGAGGCGGTGCGCGCCGTCGCACGCGAGATCGACGGCGAAGCCGGCGGTTCCATCGTCGATCTGCTGAACATCCCGATGACCGCGCACTTCCTAGGTGGTTGCTCGATCGGACGGTCGGCGGCCGACGGCGTGGTGGACCCGTACCACCGGGTGTTCAACCACCCGGGGCTGCACATTGTCGACGGTGCGACCGTCTCGGCCAACCTCGGCGTCAACCCGTCGCTGACCATCACCGCGCAGGCCGAACGCGCCCTGGCGATGTGGCCCAATGCCGGCGAGGCCGACCCGCGGCCCGAGCTCGGTGCGGCGTACCGGCCCGTCGAGCCGGTGGAGCCCCACCGCCCGACGGTCCCCGCCCACGCGCCCGGCGCGCTGCGCCTCCCGATCACGCCGGTCTCCGACGCCACTCGCGCCGGCTGACCCGACCCCCCGCTGGTTGAGCGGCGGCCAACCCCCGCTGGTTGAGCCGGCACCGAGCGAAGCGAGGCGCCGAGTCGAAGCCACTTGGCGACCGATTATGCGAGGTGACCTCAACGCACGCGACCTCCCCGCGACGCTCGACCAACACCCGCTGGTTGAGCCGGCCCCGAGCGAAGCGAGGCGCCGAGTCGAAGCCACCTGGCGACCGATAATGCGAAGGGACCTCAACGCACGCGGCGTCCGCGCCGCGCCCGGTCGACGCTGCTCGGCCAGCGGCGGCCAACCCCCGCTGGTTGAGCCGGCACCGAGCGAAGCGAGGCGCCGAGTCGAAGCCACTTGGCGACCGATCCGCGAAACCTGCCAACGACCCTGGGGACAGACTCACCACGATCCGCTGGCTGTGGAGGCATCGACCGATTTGTCGCAGCAATCCTCGACAGTCACACCATGAGTGGCTTTCTCTACATCCTCGAATGTTCCGACGGCACGCTGTACGTCGGGAGTACTCGGAACGTCGAGCATCGAGTCGACCAGCACCAGACCGGAAACGGCTCGCGCTACACGCGTCCTCGTCGGCCGGTCCGGCTCGTATTCCAGCAGGAGTTTCCCAACATCGGCGAGGCTTACGCGGCCGAGCGCCGTGTCCACGGCTGGTCTCGCGCGAAACGGTCCGCCCTCGTCGCAGGACGGTTCGACCTGCTTCCGGAACTGTCGCGCACGAATCCTGGATAAGGCGCTCGAACACACGTGCGACCTGGGTGTAGCCTGAAGTCATGTCTCTCGGCACCCAGGGCTCTTTGTTCTCCGAGCAGGCTGCAGAGCCGACGCTCGGCGACCTGTCGACATCGATCTCGCGCCGTCCGCTGACCGAGGGGGCGTGGGTCGACCTGTGTCCCGGTTGGATCAGTGGTGCCGACGAGCTCTTCGACCGCCTCCGCGAGTGCGTCCCCTGGCGGGCCGAGCGTCGTCGTATGTACGAGCGGGTGGTCGAGGTCCCGCGGCTCGTCTCGATCTACCAGGCCGATGACCGATTCCCCGACCCGATCATCACCGGCGCACGCGCCGCATTGACCGAGCACTACCGCGCCGATCTGCCGGAGGGATTCGCGACTGCCGGGATCAGCCTCTATCGCGACGGCAATGACTCGGTTGCGTGGCACGGCGATCGCATCGGCCGGGCATCCACACACGACACGATGGTCGCCATCATCTCGTTCGGTTCACCTCGGCCACTGATGCTCAGACCCCGCGGTGGCGGGCGGTCACTGAAATTCACGCTGTCGTCGGGCGACCTACTCGTCATGGGCGGCAGTTGTCAGCGCACCTGGGAGCACGCGGTTCCCAAGGTGCGCGGCGTCGGTGCCCGGATCAGCATTCAACTGCGGCCGCCCGGGGTGTGGTGACCTGGGCCGCCCTCCGCTGGCCGAGCAGCGTCGACCGAGCGCAGCGAGAACGCCGCGCCCGTCGAGGTCACCAAGTGGCTTCGACACTTCGCCTCGCTCCGCTCGGAGCCGGTTAGACCAGCAGGGGCGGTCACCGGGTGGCTTCGACACGGCGCCTCGCTCCGCTCGGAGCCGGCTCAACCAGCAGGGGCGGTCACCAAGTGGCTTCGACACGGCGCCTCGCTCCGCTCGGGGCCGGCTCAACCAGCAGGGGCGGTCACCAAGTGGCTTCGACACGGCGCCTCGCTCCGCTCGGGGCCGGCTCAACCAGCGGGGGTGGCTTCGACACGGCGCATCGACCTCGACGCGCTCCTTCGTCGCTTGCTCTGTCCAGCAGATCCGCTCGGGGCCGGCTCAACCAGCGGGGGCAGTTGTCTACGCACACGCCGATCCTCGTGCTTTAATCATTTCGTTATAAACGTGAGGACCGAGAGAAGTCGATGAAGCGCACCCGTATCGCCGCCGCCCTGCTCGCCACCGCCGCACTGGCACTGCCCGTCGCACCGGCGACCGCCAACCCGCTCGACACACTCTTCGGAAGCGCGAGCGGCAGCCTCGACTCCGGCAGCGCCGCGCTCGGCTCGTCCGGCGGCGACAAGGTCACGCACTACGGCAAGCTCGGCCGCCCCGGCGCACCGAACGGCATCAAGTCGATCAACGTCTGGGTGTACACACCGAACAACACCGCGGCCGTCGTGCCCAACACCTATCCGAAGAACTCGCGTCTGGGCGTGCGCTGGAACTCGATCATCGACGCCGGGCCGATCGTCGACGGCAACGAGTGCCGCATGGAGGTCCGCCTGTCCGGACCGAAGGTCCCCAAGCAGGCCTCGCTGTTCAAGACCCAGGACTGCACCGCGGTGAAGTCCTACTTCTTCAAGGGCGCAGGCGATTTCACGATCCGCGTCACCGACACCATCTCGGGCGCGTCGAACAGCATCGCGTTCAGCGTCCAGTAGTCGGGCCTTTTTCAACCGGTTCAGCGCACCCCGACGAAGACCTGGATGGGGAGAATGCACTCCCCCGCTCTCGTCGGCGCTCCGGTGGTCACGACCGACAGTTGCCCCGGGCTTCTCCAGGGCCCATACGCTTCGAAGGTCGTGGCGTAGAGCGCCGGAACGATGCAGCCCGCCTCCACCCGGTGCTCACCGGTGCCACCACTGCAGTACGACGCCGAGACGACGATCGCCGACCCCGCCACGCAACCGGTGGGTTCGGCCGATGCCGAGGACGCGGACACCGCCGACAACGCAGCACTGCCGACGCACAGGGCGCCGGCAACCAGGGTGCGCGCCAGGATCACCGCACGCCCGTGATCGCGATGACGGGGAGTATGCACTTCCCGACGTTCGTCTGAGCGCCGATGGTCACGACCGACAGCTGCCCCGGTGCGCGCCAGGGGCCGTTTGCGTTGGTGAGTGTCGCGACCATGGTCGAGTCCAGACATGCAGCCTGCACCCGATGCTCCCCCGTACCACCACTGCAGTAGGACGCGGCGACGACGACGGCCGCCCCGGCGACGCAACCGGTGGGTTCGGCCGATGCCGACGGGGCCGCGACGGTGGAGAAGGTCGCGCCGGCAACGCATGACGCTCCGGCCAGGACGATGCGCAAGGAACGTTTCGAGAGAGTCATGCCGAGAAATCTAAGGCACGCAAGCGTCCGAAGTTCTCTATCTCGAACATCATTCGTCCGATCATGGGAACGGACGAGGCGGTGACTCGGCTCTCAGCCGACGGCCCCGACGTCGAACTTCTCCCCCGTGAGCCGCTCCGATTCCTCCCAGAGCGCGGTCCGGAACTCGACGTCGTCGGCGGCCTTCTTGTAACCGCTGCGTCCGGGGGCGCCGCGCATCCCGAAGAACTGCGTCGGCCCGTAGAACGTCCCGGATTTCGCATCCGGCAGGGTCGCCGCGTACAGCTGGGGCAGCGCCCCGTCGGCCGCCGGCTGGGCGATCGGCAGCTTGTTGCCCAGCTTCGCGAAGAAGTCGAAGAAGTTCTCGCTTCTGCCCTGCAATTCCGTTGAGGCGTAACCCGGATGGGCGATCAACGACTTCTTCGACGACCCGGCCGCCGCCAGCCGTGCGGCGAGCTCCTTGCCGAACATCAGGTTGGCCATCTTGGAGTCGCCGTAGGCCCGCCAGCGCCGGTAGCGGCGCTGTTCCCAGTTCAGGTCGTCGAGTTGGATGTCGCCGATCTGGTGCATCGTCGACGACACGGTGACCACCCGTTCGGTGATCTTCGGCAGCAGCAGCGCCGTGAGAGCGAAATGCCCGAGATGATTGGTGCCGATCTGCATCTCGAAACCGTCGGTGGTGCGTCGAAACGGGACCGCCATCAGTCCCGCGTTGTTGATCAGCACGTCGGCGCCGGTCACCCCGGCGGCGAAGGCTCGCACGGATTCGAGGTCGGCGAGGTCCAGTTTGGCGACGGTCGCCTTCGGCCCCAGCTCCGACGCCACGGCATCGGCCTTGGCGGTGTTCCGGCACGCCAGCACCACCTCGGCACCGGCGCGGACGAGCACCTTCGCGGTCTGATACCCGAGACCGCTGTTGGCGCCGGTCACCACGAACGTCCGGCCCGTCTGGTCCGTCACGTCCGCTGTCGTCCAACCACTCATCGCGACCCCCTGGGATGCGTTGTCTCGCCCGGCACCGACGCCGGGCTCGTGCGACCCACGCTATTGACACACCCGGAAGGCGTCAACGAGTCACCCGCCGAAGAATGTGGTCAGCCGCAACGGGTTGGCGCCGACGATGCGACGTGCGGGCCGTAGCAATTCCGCGATGAGGTTGGTCGACGTCCCCAACCGCTCGACGAGTTCGATCGGCGCATGGAAGGCGGTGGGCTCGGAACGGCCGCGCATGATCCGTGTGCCGAGCAGCTTCCACTCCTGCGCTTCCTCGCCGGCGGCCTCGACGGCAGCGCCGCTGGCCAGAGCCGGGATGCGTCCGGTCTTGGCCATGTCGGACAGCCGCGCGCACTCGTTGACCGGGTCGCCGATGACGGTGTACTCATAGCGTCGCTCGGCGCCGATGTTGCCGGCGAACGCCTCGCCGTAGGAAACGCCGATCCCCCAACGGATGTCGAGGCTGCTGGCGAGACGGTCGGCGAGATCCCGAGCGGCTCCGAGTGCGGCGCCGGCCGGGTCGTCGATCTCGACGGGCGCACCGAAGACGGCGAGCGCGGCGTCGCCCTCGAATTTGTTGACGAACCCGGAATGTTGATCGACGACGTCGGCGACGATGCTGAAGAAGGCATTGAGCAGGGCGGCGGTGTCGTCGGGACTACGCTGCTGCGCCAGCCCGGTCGAGCCGACGATGTCGACGAACAGGACACCGACGCGAGTGTTGGTGCCGTGCATGCCGACACCGTCGGAGATCGCGAGCTCGGCCACGGTGTCGCCGACGTGTCGCGCGAATATCTCACGCATGCGGTCCCGTTCGGCGAGACCTTCGACCATCCTGTTGAAACCGTGTTGCAGCACACCGAGTTCCGAGGAGTCGTACACGGGCACGCGAGCCTTGTAGTCACCGTGGTCCACGCGGTGCACCGCCCGGCGCATCTCCGTCAACGGATCGGTGATCGCCTGCCCCACAAGCGCGATGACACGGGCTCCGGATGCGAGGCCCACCAGGCAGAGGATCACGGTCGTCCAGTCGACCGCGCCGTAGACATCGGGCAGCAGACCGGTCCAGCGCCCCGCGTTCACCGTCAACAAACCGACCATCGGTACCGCCGAGCTCACCGCCCACACGGCCAGCATCCGCACGCGCACACCGTTCATGACGTGGTTCGTGGGGAAGTCCTCGAGGACGACGACGGCCAGGGGGCGGGCGGCGCGTTCGGCGAACAGATAGGTGAGACAGGCACTCGACATACCGGCCAGCGCGAAGGCCACCGCGACGCCCGCCACGGTCGCGGTCGTGAGCTCTTCGGCGATGAACACGTAGAACAGCGCCGCCGCGCTCCACGAGACGACCGTGACTCCGAGCTGCACGATCGGTATCCGCTGTACGGCGCGTCGACGGGCATGGTCGGCGGGTTGGCAGCTGATGAACCAGCGCAGCTGGGGCCGGACCGCCAGCATCCCCAGCAGCAGATTCGTGAGGATGCCGACGATGATCGCACCCACGACCACGGGAAAATTCGGCGCGCCCAGCGTCTCGTCGAAGGTGAGTTGGCCGCCGTTGAAGGCGAGTTGGACGAGCAAGAAGGTCTCGACGCCGATCACCGTATTGCTGGCGATCACGGCGGTCATCGCGGTGACGGTGGCGTGCAGGGCGATCTTGCTGCGCGTGGGCGGGCCGATCCGGGCCCATCCCCGGGGGCTCGGAACCGTCGAGGTGCCCCACAAGAAACCCGCGGTGCGTCGGCGCAGACGTGTCCACGGCACACCACGACGGGTCCGGCGTGGTCGTCCCATCGGCTTCTCCTGCCTGACGGCGTTCCCCGAAGCCTACCCAAGGGAGAGCCGACCATCCCGCTGGTTGAGCCGCCACGCGGACGCGAAGCGGCCACGCGGCCATCCCCCGCTGGTTGAGCCGCCACGCGGACGCGAAGCGGCCACGCGGCCATCCCCCGCTGGTTGAGCCGCCACGCGGACGCGAAGCGGCCACGCGGCGTGTCCGCAACCACAAATGGACCGGCACCTCACGGTGCCGGCCCATCGGGGATCGTGCGGATCAGGCCTGGAGGGCCTCGATCTCGAGCGTGATGGTGATCTTGTCGCCGACGACGACGCCACCGCCCTCGAGCGGCATCTCGATGTCGATGCCGAAGTCCTTGCGGTTGATGACGACCTTCGCCTCGAAGCCGGCGACGGCGCCCTGGCCCATGCCGGGGTTGGTGCCCTCGAACTCGAGTTCGAGCGTGACGGGCTTGGTGACGCCCTTGAGGGTGAAGTCGCCGTCGAGGAGGTAGTCGTCGCCGTTCTGGCGGACGCCGGTGGAGACGAAGGTGGCCTTCGGGTACTTCTCGGCGTCGAAGAAGTCAGCGGACTTGATGTGGCCGTCGCGCTGCTCGTTGCGGGTGTTGATCGAGGTGACGTCGATCTCGGCCTGGACGGCGGGGGTGCCGTTCTCGTCGACGGTGATGGTGCCGGAGAAGGTGTCGAAGCTGCCGCGGACCTTGCTGACCATGAGGTGCTTCACGGAGAAGTTCACCGCGGAGTGCACGGTGTCGATGGTCCAGGTGCCGGCGGGGATGGGTGCCTTGACGGTGGTGGCGGAGGTCATGTCGTGGTCCTTCCAGAAATTTTCGGTTCGGGTCTCGATCGATGGCTGGTGGGCCTTCGCGACCCATCACCAGACACCAACCGGACCGCGGTCCGATTTCATCCCACCGGCGTTGTGATCTACATCACCGTCGAACTATCAGTGCTCCGATCGCGGCGATGGCGATTCCACGCGGCGCCTCGTAGATGAATCCCGAGATTCCGGCGACCGCGGGAATCGGCAGCATGAAACCGACCATGCCGACGACGGTGAGGATGCCGATCCAGAGCGGGACCGCCCGGTTGCGGATGAGGCTGGCGCCGAACATCCCCATACCGACCAGCATCACGAGCCCGCCGACCGTGTTGAGCAGCTCGAAAGCGGTGGTACCCAGCATCGAGTCGTCGGCGGCGATGAGCGCGGCCTTGTCCGGGTCATGCGCGAACGGGTACGCGACGAACAGCTCGACGATGAGGTGCCCGGTCGCGGTGACGAGATTGCCGACCGCGTAGGCGACGAGGCCGATCAGCCCGGCGATCCCGATCCGGGGTGCCAGCCACGCGTACATCCCGGGCAGGCCGAGCAGCAGCAGCGTCGTGCCGACGGCGAGCAGGATCTGCGCCCACGGTGAGCCCACCGCTTGCAGCGCCTCCACGGAGTGGGCCTCGCCGTCGACGATGGGATGCAACGTCCCGCCGGCGATGCAGGCGACTCCGCCGAGGGTCAGGGCTCCGCCGCTGAGACGGCGTAGGACCGGCCAGCTCGGGCTGCGAAACGGGCCGGGTGTGTCGCCATCCGACGCGTCGTGGTTCTGGTTCTGGGTGTGTGCAGTGGTTGTCATGACGACAACGCTGACAACCCGCGCTGGTGTTAGCCTTGTGCGCGACTGGTGCGACCCGACGAACGGCGCGTGAGTTGGCTTCTGAACCACATCTGGCGATCCGGGTCCTGGGTCCACTGTCGGTCACCGCTGCCGACGGGTCGCCGATCCCGATGACAGCCCGCAAGCACGCCGAGTTGCTTGCCATCCTCGCCGCGGAACGGACCGCGTGCTCCCCTGAGCGGGTGACCGAGCTCCTGTGGCGTGGTCGTCCACCGGCGTCGGCGGCGAGCACTCTGCACGGATACGTGTCCCGGCTTCGACGCTCGCTCGCCCCGACCGGCGTCGTCCGCATCGACACCGTCCCCGCGGGATACCTACTGCACTGCGACGGCGCAGTCACCGACCTCGATCTGCTGGACCAGTTCGGCCAGGAGGGATTGCAGCTCGTCCGGTCCGACCCCCGGGCCGGCGCAGAGGTGTTGTGCCGAGCGCTCGAACTATGGCGGGGCGAACCGCTTCCGGAGATCGCCGACATCGCCGACATCGCACCCGAACTCGTCCGGCTCGCGGAGATACGTGCCGAGTTCACCGAGACCGCAGCCGACGCGCTGCGCACGGTCGGCGAGTACCGTCGCTCGGTCGCGTTGCTGACGCCGCTCTGTCAACGGGACCCCTACCGCGAGGGCGCCGCGCGGACCCTCGCTCGTGCGCTGCACGACGACGGACGCACGGTCGACGCCCTCGGCGTACTGCGCCGACTCCGGCAGGCCCTCCGTGACGACCTGGGTCTCGATCCGCATCCCGACACGATCGCGCTGGAAGACGACCTGCTCGACCCGTCTCCCGCGGTCTCGCCGCTCTCCGCCACCTCCGCCACGCCGCAGCCGGTACGCGAACTCATCGGCCGAGTCGCCGAACACGCAGTGCTCGAACAGGTCTGGCAAACCGGCGCGGACCGTCCCGCGGGTGTGGTCCTCATCGGCCCGTCGGGCATCGGGAAGACCGCGCTGGTCGAGCACCTCATCGCACGGCACAGTGCCGTGGCCCGCCGCTTCATCGGCCGACCCGGCCCGCCCGGACCGACGTTCGGCGGCCTCGAAGAACTCTTCGGCGAGTCCCCGGTCTCCGTCCCGACGGCGCGAATCGTCGCCGACCTCACCGCCCGCATCTGGTCCGACGTCGCCGAGCACGGGCGGTCGGTGTTACTCGTCGACGACGCCCAGTGGCTCGACGCCGACTCGGCTCTTGTGCTGGGACGCGTGCTTGCAGGTATCGGACAGGCACCGATGACGGTCCTGGTCACCTGCCGCGACCCCGACGCCGAGCCCGTCGAGATCCTCCGGTCGACACTGAACCGGCACGGGCCGGTCGCCGAGGTGCGTCTGACCGAACTCGGCTCCGACGACATGCGCGCGCTGATCGTTCGGCGTCTCGAGCAGCTCGGTGACACGGGCCGGGTCGACGCTGACGCGCTGGTCGCGCAGTCATTCGGCAATCCTGCTGTGGCGCAACAACTGTGCACCATCGCCAGAACCGGGGCGCCGCCGGACCGGGACCATCCCGCCCGATCGATGTACTCGACGCGGTTCGACGATCTCTCCCCTGCCGCTCGTGCGCTGGTCACGGCCGTGACGATCGCAGGCGGCGATCTCCCCGACGATGTGTTCACCGAGGTGGCCCGCACCCTCGGTCAGGGCGTGGCCGACGAGGCAGTCCGCAGCGGGCTCATCAGCCCCCTGAGGAGCGAGCTTGCGAGCGTCACCACCAGCCCCCTGAGGAGCGAGCTTGCGAGCGTCACCACCAGCCCCCTGAGGAGCGAGCTTGCGAGCGTCACCACCAGCCCCCTGAGGAGCGAGCTTGCGAGCGTCACCACCAGCCCCCTGAGGAGCGAGCTTGCGAGCGTCACGAAGGGTCTCGCCGACCACCTCTCGCGCGAGCAACGGATCGAGGCGCACGCGCGGCTCGCCGCTGCGTTCGAAGCGGTGCGTCCCGACGATCTCGAGTCACTGGCCGTGCACCGCGTCGAGTGCGCCGTCGACGAGGACTCGACCGCCGTCGCCGCTCGCACATGCATCGGGGCGGCTCACCGCGCACTCTCGGCAACGGCCGATCATCGTGCGCTCGACCTGGCACGACGTGGGCTCGGTCTGCCCGGACTCGACCCCGACTCGACCGTCGAATTGCGCCGGATCGCCGGCACCGCCGCGCTGCGCATCGGGGAGTTCGATTCGGCTGCGGACTCTTTCGAATCGGCGGCGACGGTGAGTCGGCTGACGCGGGATTGGCCCGCGCTCGCCGAGACCGCACTGCTGTCGGCACCGAACGGGGTCGCGGGATACTGGTCCGGTTACGGCGTCGTCCAGACCGACCATGCCGCTCTCGCCCGCGAGGCACTGACGCACGGCGAGGCCTTGGACCCCGAAGTGGTTGCGCGCCTTCACGCATCGGAGGCAGCCCGGTTGACCGTCCTCGGCTTGCCGGGCGCCGACGACCATCTCGGTGCCGCACGTGTCGTCCACGACAGCGGTGCCGTGGATTTCGAGATCGACCTCGCCGAGTTCCTCGTCCGGTGGGTTCCCGACCGTCTGGCGGATCGACGCAAGATCGCCCGGGAGCTGTACGAACTGTCGGCCGGCGACCTCCACAAACGCGCCACCGCGCTGCATCTGCAACGTGTCTGCGCGGTGGAGGCGGCTGATCTGCGTCTGGCGCGACGCCTGTCCACCGAGTTCACCCGGCTCGCCGAACGTATCGGCGGTACCGATGTGGAGACGATGCAGTTGTGGTGGCAGGTGATGATCGCGCTGTTACGTGGCGACTACGACACCAGCACGGCACTGACCGCGAGGTTCGCTGCGACGGTCGGCGGGCTGTCCGACCGTGCACGACTTCTCGCCGAGTCGTCGATGGCGACCAGCGCGTCGATCGCCGCGTGGCACCGCGGCGAGCTCGCCTCGGCGTTACCGCCGTTCGATGCGCTCGCGGAAGAGGTGGACGAGGATTTCACCCTGGTGATCGCACTGGGCGCCGCCGAGAGCGGCGACCTCGACCGTGCCCTCGAACTCGCGACGGAGCTGACCGCGGACGCCGACCAGTGGGCCGGTTCGCGCGTGGTGGCGCGCGTTCCACTGCTCATCGAGACGCTCTACGCGGTCTCACGCGATTCCCGTCACCGCGACGCCGCTGGTGAGATCTGCCGCCGCATCGAGCCGTTCACCGCCGACTGGTCGTCGGGCCTGGTGGTGCAATGGCCCGGACTCGTGTGTCTGGGACCCGCGACGCTGTACCGCGGAACCGCGCGCGAGGTCGTCGGGCTGGATGGAACCGCCGACCTGCAGGATGCCGTCCGGGTGGCCCGCGACACGGGAGCCCGGCCCTACGTGCGTCGGGCCGAGCAGCGACTCGTCACCGGCTGAGCGGCTATTTCCAGGCGAAGACCGGCTGCTCGAAGCCGTCGACCCGTGTCTGCCGGTTCCGCAGGACCACCTCGGCGAACTGGTAGATCACCGCGGCGGTCGGGGCGTGGACGAGGGAGCCGACGATGGGCAACTGGATGACCGGGAGATCCGACTGCGGGATCGTGAGGAACCGCGGTTCGACGAGAAGTTCCTCAAAGGTGACGAAGAACAGCAGCGCCACCTCGTCGGGATTGGGCGTCGGCTCCTGGTATTCCTCGGCCCAGCAGACGATCGGGGTGATCACGAAACCCGAGCGCGTCGGATAGTCGTCGAGCGCCCCGAGCACCGAGCTCGGCGGCAGCTGGATGCCGAGTTCTTCGTCGAGTTCGCGTAGGCCGGCCGTGACATGGTCCTCACCGGGGTCGAGCCGGCCACCGGGGAGTGCGAACTGGGCGGCGTGGCGTCGCATCGTCGTGGGACGCTTGCACAGCCAGATCCCCTGACGGCCGTCCTTCTCCGCTACCGCAAGGACGACCGAGGCGGCCCGTGCGCCCGGGACGTCCGCGGTCCGCCGGTCGAAGCCCTCGACACGCGCGGCAGCCACAGTCCGATCGAGATGAGTCACACCCTCAGTTGATCACGACTGCCGTCCGACGCGACGGACGCCTGCGCGAGGTGGAAACTCACGATGCTGAGGGCGAACAAGCCCAGGGCGAGGTTGTACAGGGCACCGAAGCCCTCGAGCGCGAAGTCGACGAGAGCGTTCGACAGCATGAACACCAGGGCGGCGATACGCAGCCCTCGTAGCGGCCCGGCCGGCTCCACACCGCGCCGGCGCGCGACCATCGCCGGAAGCGCCAGGGCGAGTGTCGCGATCCCGCTGATCAACAGAATCCAGGTGGCGGGCGTGCTGCCGGTGAGTTCGATGTAGATGTCGAGTTCTTCGCTGCGGTCTCCGGAGAAGTAGAAGCTCAGCACGCCGACGATGACGGTGAGTGCGGACGCGATGACCAACCCCCACCCGACGACCGGAATCCATCGGGGACTGCGGAAGAAGTCCGGGATCAGGGCGACCGCCCGGTCGCGGAGTCGCATCAACCGGTCCGGCGTACCCTCGCTCGATTCGAGGAGCGCTCGGATGTGACCGATCGTCTCGGCGTCGAGCCCCTTGCCCTCGGCCACCACGAGAAACTCTTCGGCCTGCCGTCGACGACGTTCCGGAAGCCCGTGCGCGACACCGTCGGCCGCGATGACCGCCGCATTGGCGAGCGCCTCGGCGCCGGTGGGCCGCTTGACATCCCGAACGACGCGGCTGATCAACAGGATCATCACGACGAGCACGTACATGATCTCCGCCGACGGCCCGTAGAAGTAGTCGTTGGAGCGGGTGACGAACTTGCCGACCTCGTCGAGAAACAACCCGAAACCTATACCGCCCAGCACGATCGCGATGATCCGCGCCGTCGCCCCGAGGAACAGCCATCCGGTGATGAGCGCCAGCATCATCAGCGCGCCACCCCACAGCGCGTGCGCGATGTGCAGTGTTCCGCTTCCGACCTGCGGATACCCGGTGAGGTGCAGATACAGGCGCGTGACGATGATCGTCGCGATCGCGAGGATCAAGAACCACTCGACGGCGGCGGTACCGTACACGCTGCGGACGACCACCCTGGTCGTGCGAGTTCTCATCAAATGAGTATGGCCGGTCCGACGAACGGAAGCGGCACGATTGGGCCGTTGCCGCTGGTCGAGCCGGCACCCCTCCGCTGGTTGAGCCGGCTCCCCCTCCGCTGGCTGAGCCGGCGCCCCACTCCGCTGGTTGAGCCGGCAACGAGCCGTTAGGCGAGTCGCCGTGTCGAAGCCACCTGGCGACCACCCCTTCCCTCCGCTCGTTGAGCCGGCGCCCCCACCGCTCGTTGAGCCTGCTCCCCCACCGCTGGTTGACCCGGCGCCCCCCGCTGGTTGAGCCGGCAACGAGCCGCCAGGCGAGTCGCCGTGTCGAAACCACCTGGCGACCCGACGATCTCATCCGCCGCCAACCCGGACGGCACCACACCGCAACGCCCAGAGAACATTTCGTCGACAACGATGTCACTCCTGTGGAGACTCATCCGGAATTGTCGGTGGCCGGGTTTACATTGTTTTTCAACGGATCACCTGGTCGCAGCGGGTGAGTGGACAGGCGTCGGGGGGGCGTTGTGAAGGCGTGGACCGATCTACCGGGCGAGTTCGTCGCCGGGGTCGATCCTGCCCACGTCGCCGAGACCGACATGGTGTCGTTGATGGCCGGCCTCGACGCCACCCGGCGCGGCGAGTCCTACCTCGCCTGGCACCAGTATCAGACGATCGCGGCGATGACCGACCGCCTGATCACCACCAGCGCGTCCGGGTTCGTGATGGACGGCCACGCCGACTGCGCCGCCCGCATCGCCCGCCAAGCCGGGGTGTCCCGCCGCCACGCCGAAACCCTGATCGATGAGGCGATCGCGCTGCGCGACCGGCTCCCCGAGGTAGCTGACACCCTGCGTGACGGGGTCCTGTCGCAGTGGCAGATCCGGCTGATCATCTCCCGCACCGAACTGATCCCCACCGACGACCCCATCACCCCCGCGTTGGATGCCGAGATCGCCGACACTGTGCGTCGCCGAACAGGTGTGTGGGATCGGGCCCGCCTGCGGGACATGGTCGACCGCCTCGTCTTTCGCCACGACCCCGACGCGGTACGCCAACGCCGCCAAGACGCGATGGATCAACGTGGGGTGTGGACCCACGAACTGCCCGACGGCACCGCCGAACTCACCGCCGTGATGTCGGCGGAAAACGTGCGGATCTCGGCCAAAGCCGTCGCCATCCTCGCCGACACGGTCTGTAAGCGGGATGGCCGCACCCAGGGGATACGACGATCCGATGCGATGTTCGCGCTGTTGACCCGCACCAGCTTCGACTGCCAGTGCGACGATGAACAGCCGTGCACTGCCGACATCCCAGACCCGCAAAGCGTCCTCGACGCGGTCCGCGCCGAGATCGTGATCCATGTGGTCACCGATGCCGCGACCCTGGCCGGGGCGCCCGGGGTGGGGTTTCTCGATGAACACGGCATCATCAGCGACGAACACGTCCGTGACCTCGCCGCCCGCCCCGACGCCACCCTGTCCCCGGTCACCCCCGCCCGCACCCAACCCACCTACGTCGCCCCCAGCACCAACGACGATGAAGCGCAGCGAACTGCCCATCGCTCCGCGCCGGCTGACACAGTCGAGTCGACTGTCCACGGCGGCACTGATGTCGACGCAGCCGAACCCGGTGATGTCGGCGGGACCGGTGGCCTCGCCTCGGGCGTCGCGGTGGTCTACCCGGCCACCCATCCCGGCAACGGGTATCGGCCGACCGCGTCGTGTGCTGATTTCGTGCGGGTGCGGGACGGATATTGCACCGAACCCGGCTGCACGCGTTCAGCGTTCGCGTGCGATCTCGACCATGTCACCGAGTACGACCACACCGACCCCGCCCGCGGTGGAGCGACGTCGAGTGAGAACCTCAACGCCAAATGCCGTCCCGGTCACCTGTTCAAAACCCACGGGGACTGGGTCGATGTGCAGTACCGCGACGACGACGGACGCCTGGTCACCGAATACGAGACCCCCGAAGGGGTCACCCTGCCCGGCGACGCCGAAACCCTCGAAGACACCTTTCCGAACCTTCGGCGGATCCGGTTCGAACAAGCCGCCCAAGCCCCACCCACCCCACGGGTCATCGCCTCCGACAACCCGGAGCGCACACACAGCCGACTGGACGCCAAACTCGCCCGCCGGCGACAAGAACGCGCCCGAAACCAACGAGCCCGCGAAGAACTCGACCGCATCGACCCACCCCCGTTCTGACAAACACAAGCGTTCCCCTGATCGGGTGAAAACTCGCCGGTAACTTGTCCTTTTTCCTTGCGGCTGCGAACAATTGACCTGGTTTCACGATCGTAGAGATCGAATCAAACATGCCAATGGCCGGTGATCAGGTCGGCGGCGGGGGCAAGGGCGGGAAGACATGAACGGATTTCGACGGACGCTGCGCGCGTCCACGGTGGGTTGCGCGCTGTGCCTCGGCATGGTCGTACCGACTGCACTGCCCACAACCGCGTCGGCCGCGCCGGTGATTTCGGCCGAGACCCTGGCCACCATCGAGGAACTGAACGACGACGGCGTGTTCCGCCCCGCGGAACCCGACGACGGGCTCGGTCCGGACTGGCTGTCGACGACGTTCCCGCATGTCGACGGGAACACGATCGTGGTGGTGACGCCGGGAACCGACGACGGAACCTTGTTCCCACGTATCAAGGGTCTGCGTGCCGGCCGTCAGATCTTGGTGATCGAGTATCCCGAAGCGCTCGGCCCGATTGTCTCGGGCCGGTCCGGTGCGATCCTGCCGATCTTCGCCCCGAGTTACGACGCTTCTCGGGATGTCGCCGTCGAAAACAACCTCACAGTCATGCGGGCGTTCGCGCAGCAGACCGAGGGGCAGCCGTACATCGTTTACACCGGTTACTCGCAAGGCGCCGAAGCCCTGGGCAATGCTGCGGAGATCGCGGTCGGTCAGCCCAACGGGATCGACGTCGACAACTCGACGATCCTGCTCATCTCCGATCCGCGGAGCCCGTGGGGTCTGAAGGCGTGGGCCGACAACAACGTCGTCGGTTCAGTGTTCGAACTATTCGGCGCCGAGAGCAACGGAGCGCGCGATCCCGGCGACACCGGCGACGATCTCCCCGTGGTTTCCGTCATCGTGGTCGGCGATCCGGTTGCCAACTTCCAGTGGCGAACGCTCCGGCCGGTGAGTTCGCTGCTCGTCAACGCGGCCGGCTTCATCGCGATCCATTCGGGCCTGGGCGAAGAGAACTACGGCAACCTCATCGACTACACCACAGCGCCGACGACGATGAAAAGCCGCGACGGCAATACGACGTACGTCGTCTATCAGCCGAAACACCACCCGCTCACGCTGGTCGCGATGATCCTCAACGACGCGGTGGGTATCGAGCCGAGTGAGGACGATCTCGAGCGATGGGACGCGGTCAACAACGCCTTCTATCCTCTGGTCACACCGACCGCCTCGAACGCCGCGGTGCCGGTGGAATCCTCGCCCTCAGAGGACGTCCCGGTCACCGCCCGCCTCGGGGATCCAGCCGATGATCTCGTCGAGCCGCTATCAGTTCCGAGTGTGGACGCGTTCGAGCCCGACGGCGAGGTGCCATCGGGAGGACGCCATCGCGCCCCCGAGGTCGTCGACTCGGAAGCAACGACTGAATCGACCCCGACCGAGGGCGGACGACACCGGCTCACCGGCAGCGGACGGCATTCGGCCGACCCCGACCCCACCAGCGTTGAACCTGCCGAATCCGAGCCCGCCTACTCGAGCGTTGACGCCGACGCGTCGACGACCGACGCGGATTCATCGGACGGGCCTGAAGCGGACACTGCCGACGACACGAGCACCTCGTCCGACTCAAGTGACGGGGAGTCCGGTGCGGCAGCCTGACAGCTGAAAATTGCTCTACAACAGCAGTATTCAGATACCCAGCCGAGCCACTCCGCGGTCGCGTCGACTCCCCCGCCCCTCGGTGGAGCCGCCGACAAGTCCGGCGCTGGGCCGAGCATCACCCCCTCGGCTCAGCGCCGCCCTCCGTTGGCCGAGCCTGCACACCACGCTGGCTGAGCCTACGCCCGCCCATCGCTGGTTAGACCCCACTGCTGGTTGAGCCGACACCGACCCCACTGCTGGTTGAGCCGGCACCGAGCCGCCCCTCACACTGCTGGTTGAGCCGGCACCGAGCCGCCCCTCACACTGCTGGTTGAGCCGGCACCGAGCCGCTAGGCGAGGAGCCGAGTCGAAGCCACTTGGCGACCTACATCGAAACCCTCACCCCTGCCCGATGAGAAACGCTGCGACCGCAAAGGCGATGAGCACCAGGGAGATCGCGCATCCCAGCGCCACCTGTTTGGCGGCGGACATGGGCGCGTACGGGTCCTTGTACTCGTACCGGTATGTCGGTGGGATGGAATCGGCAGCATGCCGTGCCGACCCGTTGTCGGGCTGTTCCGGGAATCTGTTTTGTGAGGGTAGACGCGGCGTACCCCCCGGTATCGCGTTCACCGGACCCATCATGCCAATGTCAGCGGCATCGTGCATCAAGCCACGCGTCGTCCGTTCGGCGGAATCGGTTGTCGTCGTTGCGATCTAGACCACAACGAACGATTCCTCCAGACGAAGCCCACATGCAAGTCTCCATCAAATAAAGAATCCCCAGCAGTCTCAGACTGCTGGGGATCGTTGTGGTGGCCAGAGTCGGGATCGAACCGACGACCTTCCGCTTTTCAGGCGGACGCTCGTACCAACTGAGCTACCTGGCCGGAAGGTACCGGTTGACGATGAACCGAAACCTTTGGCGACCCTGACGGGACTCGAACCCGCGACCTCCGCCGTGACAGGGCGGCGCGCTAACCAACTGCGCCACAGGGCCTTGTTAAATTATCTGCGCGGTCCTCGTTGCCGAGTGCCGCGCAGGCGTACCCCCTACGGGATTCGAACCCGCGCTACCGCCTTGAAAGGGCGGCGTCCTAGGCCGCTAGACGAAGGGGGCCGGTCGTGTTCTCCGTTGGGAGCTCGCATAGCTTATGACAGGTCTCGCGCAAACCACAAATCGACTGGTCAGACCCATAAACGAAGCATCGCGACCAGTTCGACGACACGCACACCGAGGGCCAAGTTCGCACCGTCTGCACACGTTGTAAACTCATCGACGCCCCGGCTCGCCGGGGCCCTGCCCCTATAGCTCAGTTGGTAGAGCTACGGACTTTTAATCCGCAGGTCCCAGGTTCGAGCCCTGGTGGGGGCACCATCGCGATTGTTCGCTGCGGGTCGCTGCATACTCCCCGCGCTCTCATCGCGGACGACACGGCGGGCGATCGAGCCAGGCGTTCTCAGAGTCGAAAAGTGTCGTCGTGAAACCGGCCTGCATCAGCTCTTGAGCGCGGGATTTTCCTCCGGTTTCTACGAATCTTCTCGGGCCAATCGGCAGACCGGGTGGCGGCACTGCGCCCGTCATCGAGTCGACCCCTGAGACCACCCAGGCTCTTGTAGTGACTCTTCGGCGGGGCAACTTGGCAAGCAACACCAGAAGCTCGGACGAACACAGCCGCGCAACAGAATTGCGACACCGAACCGCCGAACCTGACTACACTGTGCAGAGCTCGCTGCCGGGAAACATGGCCGGATATGGCATTGCGGAGCGTTCCAGCCAGGTTCCGATTCGGAGGCCGCACGAATGTCACCAAACGACACAGATTCGTTTGATGCAACGATCGATCGCATCCTCGCAATGCCCGACCTCGACGCGACGTGGCTCAACGTCGCCGTCGAACTGTTGAAGTACTGCAGCGAGAACACGGCGGGCTCCGATACGTGGGCGAACCTCGATCCGGGCGAACCCTTCGACACAATCGCTTCGATCCACGCGGGAGCCCTCGCCGCAATGTTTGCCGCCGATCCCACGTTGCGTGAGCTGGCCTCCAAGGACTCGGGCGACGTCCGTCCATTGTCCTTCATGTCTCGCGCATCCCGAAAAGCTCTGTGTGAGTTCGGTAGACACGCGGTCGGCCAAGAGAGCTCGAATACACGTCGCATGCACGCGCTCGCGGTCGCGCGTGGGATGGCCGAGTGTCTTGACGAGCTTGCCGGCGATACGTACCTCCACTGGTTTCGAGCACGTGGTGAGGTGGTCCTGTCGCCGGGCGAACCATACCCGGTATGCCGGCATGACCCCCGACGCTGGCTGGGACCACATGCCGCCAACACAAAGCCGGCCAATCTCCCCGACCGTGATCTGGCACAAACGCGGCGCCTACGGATTGCCGGCGCGGCACCGTACACCTACGTCATCGATTTCGACAGCTGGAATCGGCTGAGCCCCGTGGGGGCATCAGGCCGATTGACAGTGGGGGTTGGTCAACCCAACAGTGACCTCACCGAGTTCGATATCGCGTTCGAGGATAGGCCGCGTCGCACTTTCGCAAACTTTGGCCCGAAAGATGTTGCGGCCCAGGCTGGCCGAATCGCAAGATTGAGCTTGCGCGCAGCGGGACGTGGTGCCGATATTCTTGTCATGCCGGAGTACACGCTCACCGAGGCGGTCCACACCGCTCTTCTCGCCCGTGAGCCGCGGGAGCCGCGGCCCACAGTGGTGTGCACTGGTCTCGGAAGCGGCCCTGACGACGAAGGGTTCATGACCAACGAGGGCAGACTCGTAGTGCATACTCCCGATTTCGCCCGGGATCACTCTGTGTCCACGCCTCGCAAGCTGCATCCCGCATACATCGGCGATGCAATCGAACAAGTACGGTCTGGCACCGAGGTTCGCGTCTTCGCCAGTGAACGGTGGACGCTGTGTGTGTTGATCTGCCGTGACGGGATGGACGACGCAGTTTTGAGTCAGCTGGCGGCGATCGGAGTGAATCTCCTACTGGTTCCCGCCATGAGCCCTAAAACAGCCTCGCTGACCGACAGTGCCGCCTCACTGTGTCGCCGAAGCCAAGCTTTCGTCGTTATCGCCAACGGCCCTGCGCACTGGGCTGACGACCAGTCACCGGTCAACGCATCGCAGGCGACGGCAGTCAGCAGGGCAGAAGCCGTTTTCGCCGGTCCGTACGCCGAACAGCCAGATCGCTACTGGGCCGTGTCGGAGAACAACAGCACGCCCGGGCGAGAGCCGGGCTTGTGGACCTTCTCCTTCGATGAGCGACTCGTCCGCCGGACCGAAGACAATGATTGACAATAGTTGCGCCTGTGCTAGGTTGTGTCAATGCCGTCAGTCGCCGCTGCTTCACTCGTGTCGCTTCTGAACGACCTCGCAGAACGCACTCGAGACCAAAGCAAGGAACCTGACCTGCGGCCTGCGATCGGCTTGGTCTACGACCTCGGGCGGCTTGTCGCCGCTGGAGCGGAGGCCGACATTCGGCTGGCCCAGGCTGCTGTCGCGGGAGCGCGAGAGCAGCTCGAGGTCGGCGATCACGCCATCAATACCCCGGAGAAAGCTCTGCTCGGAAAGGAACGACAGGCATACCTCGCCGGGGCCTTGTGGGCGATCAACGAGCTCATGACCGTTCGTCTGGAACAGCTCGGAACCGCGTTCATCTCGGGCGGCCTTACTCGTCGCGGTCAGATCAGGGCACTCGTTCTGAGCAACGTCGCCGTCGATGAAACTCTCTCACCTTCAGAGTTGAAGAAGCGGATCGCCGACAACGGCACTGACGTTCGCCTTGACGAGATATCGCGTGCCTTGGGCGACCTCTTCACTGAGGGTCTTGTGGCACCTTCGCAGCCAGGTCCGGGCTCAGATCGGCGCCGTAAGTACTTCGCCCTCACCGCCGAGGGTCGACGCACCGTCGCACAGGTCGACGAATAAGCAGCGGGTCGAAGCCACCCGTTTCGCCGGGGGGGTGACCATCGAGGCCCCGGTACGTAATAAGCCCATGACGAAAACGAGTTTGTGTTTCTGCACGGACATGACCCTCTGCGGCACAACAGAACCGAGTGTCACCCGATCGGGTGAACTCGGCCGGTGGAGGTTCCGGCGAGGCCGTCGACTACCTACTATCCGCAGGTGACGCTATCCGCCCGGCTGGGCTCTCTGGCCATCCTCTGTCTCCTTGTGGCCGCATGTAGCACGTCGGGCGACGGCAGCCCGAGCTCATCGTCGGAGAGCACGACCGCGTCTGCCGATTCTTCCCCGGTGGTCGTCGTGCTCGATGGATCAGAGTCGATGCTGACTGCCGACGCTCCCGGCCCCCGCATCGACGCTGCACGCGCCGCCGTGACGGATTTTGCGACCGGCCTCCCCGACGGCACACCGTTCGGACTCGTCGCCTACGGGAACACGCTCAACGCGAAGACGACGCGCCAGGCGGCCGGCTGCCAGGACGTCACGACGATCATGGATCTGGCACCGATCGACAAGGGGGCAGCAACCGAAGCCATCGCCGGTGTCGAGGCCCAGGGATGGACCCCACTGTCGAAGGCTCTCACCCAAGGCGTCGAGCTGCTGGCCGACAGCGGAGGGTCCGTCGTTCTGGTCTCCGATGGAGAGGCAAACTGTCCGCCCGATCCCTGCGACACGGCCCGGCAGCTGCGCGCTCGCTACCCCGACGTCACGATCAGCACCATCGGCTTTCGTGCGACGAACACCCAGCTGGAGTGCATCGCCCGCGAGGGCGGCGGTGTGTACATCACGGCAGACAACTCGCAACAGCTCGCCGCACGGATCGCCGCCGCCCGTGACGCCGACTCGGCGTCGACGAAGCTGACCAACACCGGACTGGCCGGGGTGAACTTGGGGTCTCGGGCCGATGAGATCAGAGCCACGACGCCAGGCTTCCCGGAGCTGTCCACGGGAACCGTGGACGGCGACCGCGTAGTCGTGCGCTGGCGGGACTGCGAGTGGGTATTCGCCGACGGCGTCCTGGTCGAGATCCGCCCGCTCGGATCGGCGGTCACGACAGTCGACGGGGTGACGGTCGGCACTCCGATGAGTCGCGTCGTCGAACTGTTCGGCGAGCCGGTTCGTGACGACAAGGCCACGTCCACAGCATATTTCGCAGCAGATGAACCCCGCGGTATCGCACTCAAGGTTTCCTACGACGGCGATGTCACCAGCGGTACCGTCAAGACTCTCACCCTGTGCACGTGCCTGCCGAAACCGGCTTCCCAGGACGAGGCCGACAACTGCGGGCCCACAGCCGATTTCCCGAAGCTTCGCGTCGTCGCCAGAGGTGTTGATTGCCAGAGCGCCCTCCGTCTCGTCGAACGCTACGTCGACGATCCCCGCACCCAACGCGGTGATCGCGGCGCGCAACTCGATTCGTGGGGATGCAACATCCTCGGCGCCGCGGAAACCGAGGCGGGTGAACCTGTCATCCGCTGCAAGCGGCCCGACGGCGCGCAGGTCACGGTCGAGGAACCCAGAAGCGCGTCGGATGAGAACACGGCTCCGACGAAGCAGGACGTCTGCGACGCATGGCAGAAAGTCTCGGACCTGTACCGAACCAGGACTCTGATCAACTCCCGCGGTCCTGCAGGTGGCCTCGAAGCCGTTGCGAGACTTGGTGAACTCGCCCAGCAGTTTCCCGCCGAGGCGCTTCGATGGGAAGGAGCTCAACTATCCGAGGCTGCCGACAGCGGTTCGGTCACCTTGACGGACTTCAACTCGAAACAGAACCTCAAGGCCTTCTGCTGAAGAAGGCAACGCGCCCCCTCGTCCCGCAAGAGAAACCGGAATACCATCATGCTCGACGGCCTCCGCTCCCTGATGACCCGCGTCCGCATCACGACTGTCGCAGCCCTCCTCTGCATCCTCGGCACCGTCCTGGCGGTGCCCGCGACGGCG